>JAQUWF010000115.1 GCA_028692975.1 Lachnospiraceae bacterium | reverse complement strand
ACTAAGGTAACTTCAGCTGCTTTGGTCATTGCATCTGCTGCTTCGATTGCTGCTGTAAGTCCTCTTGTCTCTACCATTCCTAATGCTTCTTGTGCCATTTTAAATTCCTCCTATTATTGAACTGATTTTATTGTACCATATGCTATTCTTTATCGAAAGCACTGATTTTTAACATTTTCTCGGTGTCCTCGGTTGGATTCGGGATAACATACTGTTGTACGACTCCCGTAAGACTTTCCGCCATGGCGACACCTGCTTCCATAGCTGCTTCCACTGCAGCAACGCTGCCCCGGAACTTGATTGTAACAAGAAGGGGAACAGGAAGCGAATCCGCATTCGCAGGCTTGTTTTTATCAAAGTTTTCCAGACGGACATCTGCCGCTTTACATCCCGCATCTGCGGCCATAAAGGCACATACCAGTCCAAATACTTCTAAAATCCCTACTGCTTCTCCAGCCATTTTGTGCTCCTTCCAACTTCTTGTTTATTATTCGTTGATGATAGCAATCTTCAGGCCTGTCATAGCCAGGTTCTTCTGATGTGCTTCATTGATCTGCTCCAGTGGATAAGTATCGGTAACCAGTTCCTTTAATGGAAGGCCGATGCCAAGAGCTCTCTTGATGAAATCAAATGTTGTTGCGTAGTCTCTCAAGGTATATACCCATGATCCTACGGTTGTGATTTCTTTTGAGCAAATATCAAAGTGAGGATTAATCGTAGCATCTCCACCATTGATGAAGAATCCTAATTCACATAAGCCACCGCCGTTGCGGATGAATTTGTAGATATTAGCATGTGCCATTGGATTACCTGTACACTGGAATGCGAAATCTGCAAGGTGTCCGCCAAATGCATCTTTTACGCCGCCAGCCAATGCTTCGATACCTTTGAAGTTTGCGAAGTTAACTGAGTTCTCAGCGCCCATTCTCTTAGCGAATGCAAGTCTCTGCTCGTTTCCATCAACAGCAACGATATTTTCAATACCCATGGTACGAAGAACTGCGATACAGATCAGACCGATTGGTCCACATCCCTGTACAACAACTCTGCTGTTGAAACGAAGGATACCAGTTGTTTTTGCTCTCTCCACTGCATGAATCAATACGGCACAAGGCTCGATTAAGATTCTTGAAGTGAGATCCAGATCACTTACGTTAAAGAACGTAGATCCCAAGCCACCGCGGATCAGAATATAATCAGAGAACCATCCGTTGAGATGTACATCATCATCTGGAAGTAATCCGTATACATCAGCTGCTCCAACGTTTTGTTTGTTCAGATCGTACATGGTGATATCCGGATCATCTGAAAAGATCATACAGGTAACAACTTTATCACCGACTTTAACTGATTTTCCAGCGCTATCTTTTGTAACATTTTTACCCATTTTAACGATCTCGCCGGTTCCTTCATGTCCTAAAGCTACCGGGATCAGGCTAAATGGATCTCTCTTGAATTCGTGTGCATCTGTACCACAGATACCACAGCCTTCTACTTTGACTAAGATATCATCATCACCAACAACTGGCATTGGGAATTCTTTGATCTCATAGTGCTCTAATTCGGTAAGCATAGCAACACGTGCTGTTGCCGGGATGCTGCCGTTTGATGCAGGTGCTGACGGAGCTGCTGCAGCGGATGCTGCCGGAGCCTGTCCGGTCATGCCGGAAAGTACCTGCTTTACAATCTCTTCAATATTAACTGAATTCATGTCCATTTTTATATTCCTCCTATCGAATACACAAGCTGTCCTGCATTACACAGCGTCTTCTCTTGGTAAAGGTACTTGCGCTTGTAAGGCCTTCCCCTGTTCTGCTCGCGATGGTGAAGGTACAGATACTCTCACCGCCAAAGCCCAGGGCTGCATAGGAAGGACCGTTTTTAACCAGGATTGCAGTATCGATTGCTCTTGCATATGTAGTAATACGATCTACATTCTTTGAATGGATGTGAGCGGAATGACGATTGCCATGCTCCAGCCAAACTGCTTTTTCTACTGCATCCTCAAAATCTTTTGCTCTTACAATACCGAGGATAGGCATCATTAATTCAGTTGCGATCAACGGATGCTCCATCTCGCCTTCGAAGGTGATACAGCGGATATTGTCCGGAACGGTAACACCGATCATGCCAAGTAACACTTTAGCACTGCGGCCTACACATTTACGGCTCAGTTTTCCGTTTGGAAGTACCACTGCGGTCAGCTGATCCTGCTGTGCTTTATCGATCACATAACATCCCTGTTCTTCTACCATGTAATGCAACAGTTCGTCAACGACACAGTCAACTGCAACTATTTCCTTCTCAGCGATACACGGCAGATTGTTATCAAATGTACATCCGTTTACAATATCCTGTGCTGCCTTGCGGATATCTGCTGTCTCGTCAACCAGTGCAGGTGGATTGCCTGCTCCGGCACCGATACCGCGTTTTCCGGAAGAAAGAACTGCTGTTACAACACCAGGGCCGCCGGTTGCAGCGATAAGCGGAATATCTTTGTGCTTCATCATAACTGCACTGGTTTCCATGGTTGGCGTTTCAACGGTGCAGGCAACATTATCCGGTCCGCCAACTTCCAGGGAAGCTTCGTTGATCATGTTGATTGCATAAATAGTTGTTTTGATAGCCGCCGGATGTGGGTTGAATACAACTGTATTACCACCAGCCAGCATGCCGATCGCGTTGCAGATAACGGTCTCGCTTGGGTTGGTACATGGAGTGATCGCACCGATAACACCGAAAGGTCCCATCTCAACTAATGTTAATCCTCTGTCTCCGGATAATGCTTCTGTTTTGATGTCCTCGGTTCCAGGTGTCTTCTCTGCTACCAGGTGATGTTTGAGGATCTTGTCCCCAACATTGCCCATGCCTGTCTCATCAACAGCCATACGTGCAAGAATCTCTGCATTTTCTTTTGTTTTTTTGCGAATCACAGTGATCATCTTTTCTCTCTGATCCATAGACATGACTCTCACTGTTTTCTGTGCTTTTTTTGCTGCGGCAATGGCATCGTTCATATCGGCAAATATACCGTGTTTACCGGTAGGAGCATCTGCTATCTGCATCTTAGCCATAACCTCTTGTACAATGTCTTGTACCATGCTTTCACTAATAGGCACGAGATTACCTCCTTATATTTTCTATGCCAAAAATTACAGACCTAACTGCTCCATAACTTTTCTTGTGATCTCTGCTACTACTTCTGGGCTGGCTGATTTTGGATCTGAATTGATAGAACCAGTTGTCTTGCAAGCGCCGCCGCAGTTGTGGCAGTTTGTTGTTCCCTTGTTCTGGCAAAGATCTGCAGGATGTTTTCCTGGTAATCCCATCTGTCTTCTGATTTCGTATAATTTCTCGATAGTCTTCTGATCGAATTCCTTCGGGCCGCCCAGCATTCTTGATTTGTATAACAGTTCAGCGTAGAATTCTACAGATTCCATTTTGTGGTATGCTGCAAGTAAGTCAGTAGACCATGTTAATGCACCGTGGCTCTCCAGTAATACTGCATCGTAGTATGGAAGATATTTTTCAACGTTATCTGGAATCTCCATGGTAGAAGGTGTGCCGTACTCAGCGATCGGAACGCATCCAAGAGCGATAACTGCTTCTGGCATGATCGGCTGTGTCAGCGGAATACCTGCAATTGCAAAACTTGTTGCAAAAGTAGGATGAGCGTGAACTACTGCTCCAACGTCTGGTCTCTTAGCGTATACGCGCATATGCATTTTAATCTCTGAAGAAGGTTTGAATCCTTTGTTTGCCTGGATTACATTACCCTGTGCATCTACTTTACAGATGAATTCAGGTGTCATGAAGCCTTTGGAAACACCTGTAGGTGTGCAAAGATACTCATTGTCATTTAATTTTACGGAAATGTTACCATCATTGGCAGCAACCATGTTTCTGTCATAAATTCTTTTTCCAATGTCACAAATTTGTTTCTTGATTTCGAACTCGTTAACCATAACTAAAATCCTCCTTAAAGTTATCCTTTTGGTTTTGTTGTTTCTGTTGCTATTATAACCCCAAAACATGCGTGAAGTCAACCTATATTATGTTGTTTTTTGTGTTTTTGAGGATATATTTTTGTGGTTTTTGTTGTTTTCGGCATTTTTTACCTATTTTGGCATGATATTGGGTTCATTTTGTGTCATTTCCTTCTCCCAGGGCATCACATCACCCTCTTCCCGAAGGTATTCCAGGATATCTCCCACCCCTTCGTTCTGCTTGGAATTCACATGAAAAATCTTTTTCACGCCTGTGAGCCGCAGCCAGTTATCAGCTCTCTCCACATCGGCATCCGGCTTGTCGATCTTCGTCACGATACCGATCACCTCCCGGTTGACCTGGCTGGTACAACACGGTGGAAACAGACAATACGGCTCGTTGGCTGCGATCAGCAGTCCCACCACATCTGCCTCGTATGCATACAATGCCAGAGCATAACCGAGATTGACGGTCTGTGCATATTCACCAGGCGTATCGATGATCACATCAAAATTATTCACATACTGGGTCTTGTGGTAACTGATTTTTTCGCCTTTTAGGGCCTGGGTCAGCGTCGTCTTGCCACTTTCGCTTCTGCCCATAAGTACTATTTTTCTCATATTTATGTCCTTGTGATATCGCAGACAGTAAAGGCAAGTTTTGCCTGTGTATAGTCCAGAATCGCCCGGATGGAAGCCTCCACTTCTGAAACAGTGCCCGTGATGATCAGTGAACCGCTGAAACGGTCTACGAATCCAATCTCGATACCTGCGGATTTGATGGCTATATCACCCATGATGATTGCGGTCTCAGACGGTGTCACAGTCATAATGCCGATTGCCGCTTTTGCATAATCAAGTTTCGGATCCAATCCCAGTTTTTTGTACATGATCGGGTCCGGATTTGCAATAATATGAGCGATGGTAATCTGTTTGCCCGGTACCATTTCCTGAATGATTCTCTGTTTCATTCCCTGGGTCAGTCCCTCTGTAAAGTCCATTCTCAACCTCCTATCTGGCAGGTCAGGCTCGAAATGCTCTCCACTGCCTTTTTTAACATATCCATATGCTCGTTGGTGGGCGGCAAAAATTCCTGCATGGTATATTCCCGTCCCAGCCCCTCGTATTTGTCCTGTCCCAGTCTGTGGTAGGGAAGCAGATGAATACGTTTTACTCCGTCAAGCTTGTCTGCAAAGGCCGCTATGGCCTTGATCTCATCGACGGTATCATTAAAGCTTGGTATCACAGGTACTCGAATGCTCAGTTCGGTCAGGCCGGACGCAGCGATCTTTCTTGCGTTTTCAAGCATTAATTCATTTGATTTTCCAGTAAACTCTCTGTGTTTGTCCGGATTCATATGTTTGATATCCATTAGATATTGATCCAGATACGGGAGAATCGATGCGATGGTCTCCCACTTGGCACATCCCATGCTCTCCATGGCAGTGCTCATACCAGATGCTTTCGCCGCCCGGAGCAAATCTCTTGCAAACTCCGGCTGGCAGAGGCTCTCGCCCCCGGAAAGAGTCAGGCCGCCACCGCTTCTTCTATAATAAGCGCGGTCCTTTTCCACCGTCTCCATCACCTCTTCCACGGTCACATCCCGGCCCATAGTCTTGGGTTTTCCCTGTACCATCATGGTCTCTATGTGAAAGTGCTGGGACTCCGGATTGCAGCACCAGCGGCACCGCAGCACACAGCCCTTCAAGAATACAATGGTCCGTATCCCATGGCCGTCATGGATGGAAAATCTCTGGATATCAAAGATTCTGCCTTTCGTCTGTAAATAGCTCATAGAATCTCCTGTCTCTTAAAACCCCTGCTCGGTTCTGTGGATGATATCATCCTGCAGTGATTTGGATAAGGTAGTAAACAGTGCGCTGTAACCAGCCACACGTACCACCAGATGTTTGTAATTCTCCGGATGCTTCTGAGCATCCAGCAAAGTGCTGCGGTCCACCACATTAAACTGCATATGGCTGCCCTTCTCATCAAAGTAGGTGCGGATCAGATTCACGAAATTGTCCAGCCCCTTTTCACCGCTAAGTGCAGACGGATGGAACTTCTGGTTAAATAAGGTCCCGTTGGAAGCGATACCGTGATCCAGTCTGGAAACAGAATTGGCTGCCGCCGTAGGACCGTTCACATCCTTGCCCGCTGACGGTGAAACGCCGTCTGCTACCGGTGTGTGTGCCAGACGACCGTCCGGCGTTGCCCCTGTCTGTGCACCAAGCGGTACATTGGCTGATACGGGATATAATCCAGCCTGGAACATACCACCGCGCGGATTGTGAAAGGTTTCCATAGGTTTCGTATATGTATAGGCAACATCTCTTGCCAGCGTGTCCACTTCCTCGTCATCGTTGCCAAACTTGGGCACTTCCTCGATCATCTCCCTGATCTCTTCACACCATTTCTTTTCTTCCGGTGAAGTTCCTGCCTCCATGACCAGTTTAACAATATCTGCAATCTGTGATTCGCTCACCTCAGACCCTGCCGCCTGCAGCTGCGCTACGATACCCTGGGTGATTTCGCCTGCCATAGCAGCATCCATACCCTGTCCGTAATTCAGCGCCATAACTTTTTTATAATCTGACAGCGTCAGTTTCTTCTCATCAAATACCAGTTTCTTAACTGCATAAAGCGCATCTGCCATATTTGCGATACCAAAGCCCTGTGGTCCGGTAAAGTTGTATACGGCACCGCCTTCTTCGCAGGTGAGGCCTTTCTCCATACAGTCATCCACCATGCTTGCCAGATAGGGCAGCGGACAGCGTTCTGCATGTGCCACATCGATGGCGTTGTCTGCATTGACCATAAGGGAAATCTGATATTTCATCTGTTTCTTATAAGCATCGTAAAATTCTTCGAAGGTCTGCATGTCTTCCACGCGTCCGGTCTGAATGCTGATCTGCTCACCCTTGTCCACACCATTGGAAAACACCAGTTCCATAGGACGGCACATATTGAAGAATGCTGCGTCATGCCAGCCATGGGTCTTTCCATGCTTCTGTGGCTCCACACAACCGATGATATTATAGTCTCTGGCATCTTCCAGTGAAAGCCCGCGGCTCATGAGCGATGGAATGATCACTTCATCATTATAATAAGCCGGCAGTCCGATACCTGTTCTGGTGAGTGCCGCCGCTTTGATCAGGAGTTCCTGCGGCGATCCATTCCATACGCGGATAGAGAAGGATGGCTGTGGCAGGAATACATGGTGAGAAGCCTGAATGCACATGAAAGAAAGATCATTGGTGGCATCCAGTCCATTCACATCCTGGCCTCCGACGATGAGATTCTGAAACATGCTGTATCCGGCAAACCCCTCCGCACTGGCCGCATCACGGCATTTGTTCAGATCATTTAATTTAACCCAGAAGCAGTCGATGAGTTCCTGGATAAAGTTTCTGGTAAATGCTCCCTGTTCCATATCTTTTTTGTAGTATGGATACATAAACTGGTCAAATCGTCCCGGCGAAATAGAATGTCCGCTGGACTCAATCTGAAGCAGCTGCTGTACAAACCAGAAGGACTGGATTGCCTCGTAGAAATTCGTGGCACCCCTGGCTGGTACACGCTCGCAGTTGGATGCGATAACCAGCAGTTCCTGTTTCCGTTTCTCATCACTGCACTGTGCCGCCATCTGTTTCGCCAGTACCGCATAACGGTTCGCATAATGAATGGCCGCCTTGCAGCTTGTGATCACCGCATCCAGGAAATGTGACTTGCGCACATAGTCACCATCGCCGAAATCTTCTTTTGCTTTCTCAGCCTCTGCTTTGGCAATAATGCCCTCATAACCGACAGCCATAACCTGGTCGTATTTGACGGTCACATGACCCACGCCATTGTAGAAATAATTGCCGGGTGTAAAAATATTGTGATCGATGGAAGCGATTGCTTCCGGTGCCATATAAGCGGTAGCCAATTCACTGGTGGTCTTGCCTTTCCAGTATTTGTGTACTTCCCGCAATTCATCCTTTGTTTTTTCTGCTATGTAGAACGGATCAGCGCTGCGGTGTTCCACCGTATCAAACTCAGCCTCCAGCCATTCGAAAGAAAACTCCGGGTATGTCTGGCAGCTGCGCGGTGCTATGGTGGTGCTGCCCACGATCAGTTCCTCGTCCCGAATAATAATGGGAATATTCTCCAGAATATGCGCAAATGCTTTCGCTCTGCGCGTGATCATCGGTTCACCCTCGGTTGCTTTATAAGATTCTGTAATCAATATAGCACGCGCTGACTCGATCTCCGGCATCTTGCGATACAGGTTTTCCACCAGATGCGATATACGCTCTGTTTTCGGAACATCCGCTGCATTGTAACGTTTCATAAATACCCCTTTCCATATCGATATTTATCGATCTTCAGATATTTAGACCTTTTTTACTATTATAGATAATTTCGCCCTATATGTCAATAAAATAGTCACACTATTTTCTTTGTTTTTGTGGTTTTTCTTTCTATTAATGTGGTTTTCATTTGTTTTTGCAGGGCAGCACATAATGAAAATCCAAAGTTTTCCAGTTCGGTCAAGTGGTGCAGCACTCGAAATCATGTTACTCCTGCATAAAAACTGCATATTTCTTATATGGAAGCGTATCGAAGTGGTCATAACGGGCCTGACTCGAAATCAGGTAGTCCTCACGGGCTCGTGGGTTCGAATCCCACCGCTTCCGCCATAAACCCGCACAGGAACACGTTCTGTGCGGGTTTTCCTTTACCCTTTTTCATGTGCCACCAGCTGTCACTTTCAAAATGGTTCCCGATTTGTGGTTCCCTGGGAACCTTTTTTCGATTTTGTTTTATGCGCGTATTCATTTATTTAGTATGCCGTGGTTCCTTTTTGGTTCCCATATCTGCTAAAAGCCTATAAAAAGTGATACGGCTTCATGGGGAGATATGGGATTATCGCTCTATATCCTTGCTCTTTTTTTGTGAAATTTCTTTTTTGGCAGCGTTGGAGGCTGCCTCTTTCTTTTGGTCTGCACTGGGATGTAAGGCGTTGTGGTAGGCATCCAACACAATCTTTTTTCGGTCAAGCCGCACGTCGATGTACTGCGCCGTTACCGCTTCAAGATTGGTGGAGATACCCAGCTGAATACCTACCCCTTTCAGACTGTGCCCCAAAATCATGCCCACCGTGTAAAAATCACCGGTAAGCTGGTGCATATTGGTGGCCGCCGAATGGCGCAGGTCATGGAAACGAATATGGGGCAGTTCTTGACGCCGGAGCATCTGACCAAAATCAGAAGATACACGGTCACGGCGAAACGGAGCGCCATCCGGCTTTGCCACAACAAGATCATTGTTGTAATACTCTCTGCCACACAGCGCCGCCATTTCCTTTTGGCGTTCTTGTGTTGCCAGCTGCCTTTCAAAGAATGGACGGGCAACATCGGTAATTGGCAGTGTCCTTTCCTCGGATTTGACTGGGGCCATCTCCGTGATGCTGGTCGTTCCGGCAGGAACCTTAAAGGGCAACTGCTCAATCACACTGAATACGCCCTTTTCCATATCGACGTTATTCCAGCGAAGCCCCAAAATCTCACTCATACGCAAGCCGTACAGCCCGCCCAGCATGATAGGCATTTCCCACTCTTTTCCGGCCACAAGCCCCATCAGCTGTTGCATTTGGGCAACTGTGTACGGGTCGGGGGTTTTGCCTTGCTTGCCGAACTTGGTGAGAATATCGCGGGCCGGATTGGTTTCAATGTAGTGGTATTTCCGGGCACCCTCAAACGCTACACTCATAATACGCTGTGCATAGCGGACAGAGCTTTGCGACAGCCCTTTGTCGAACATCTTTTGAAATAGGTTGTCCAGCATGGCGGGCGTCAATTCCCGCAGTTGAATATGCCCCAAATTGGGATTGATGTGATTTTTAATGTAGCCCTTATAGCTGGCAAAGGTGCTGGGGCGCAGGTTGGCTTTTCCGTGTTGCTCCACCCATGTGTCCAAATATTCTTGAACGGTCATTTTTCCATGCGAGGCCGCAATCGGGGTATAGGTGGGATTTGAAAGTTTGACTTTCATTTCCGCTTCGTGCTGTTCGGCTGCCTTTTTGGTGGCAAAGCCTTTCTTAGTATAGACTTTCTCACCCTCCGGACTTTTATATTTAATTCGCACGTCATACACCGTCCCGGCTCTGCCGGTCAGCGTTCCACTGGCATCCCGCTTGTTCTGTACCTGTCTTGATGCAACTGACATAGGCTACACCTCCGCGCAGGCGCAGGCGCAGACACAAACCTTGTGCCGGTCATACCAATCCCAAATAGCAGCCTCGGCCAGCAGGCGGCGGTTGCCGTTCTGGACATACTCGATTTCGTGTGTGTCCATCAGCTCACGCAGCTTGTTTTCACCGATACC
>JAQUWF010000114.1 GCA_028692975.1 Lachnospiraceae bacterium | reverse complement strand
AATGCGGTACACCGATTTTGTCTGATGCTTCATTAATTTTCCTAACATTTGAATACCTCCCTGAACAGATGGTCTACGGATGTGCCCTGAACGGTGCGGATATCTTCCACATCCTGGTGCAGCTTCATTTTTCCGTCCTGTATAAAGATCACATCATCCAGTATATTCTCCACGTCTGCAATGAGGTGGGTGGAGATCAGGATCGTAGCCTGTTCGTCATAATTGTTGATAATCGTAGATAAAATATAATCTCTGGCTGCCGGATCCACGCCGGCGATGGGCTCATCCAGACAGTACAGCCTTGCCCTGCGGCTCATGACCAGGATCAGCTGCAGTTTTTCCTTGGTACCTTTGGACATGGATTTGATCCGGTCCTTGATGCCAATGTTTAACTTCTCCAGCATATCCTTCGCGCGGCTGTAATCAAAGTCCGCGTAGAAATCCCGGAAGAAATTCAGCGCATCTACCACATACATCCAGTCACCCAGATAGGAGCGTTCCGGCAGGTAGGATACCATGGCTTTGGATTCTGTGCCCGGCTTGTTTCCTGCTATAAGCAGTTCGCCGGAGGTAGGAACCAGAAGTCCGTTGATGAGTTTCAAAAGTGTAGTCTTGCCGCTTCCGTTTGGACCAAGAAGTCCGATGATGCGGCCACATTCCAAGGTCAGATCGATGTCAGACAATGCTTCTTTGTTGGAATAGCGTTTTGTCAGATGTTTGCATTCCACGACAGTATTCATGATTCATCCCCCTTTTCCAGTATCAGTTGTATCGTTTCTTCTTTTGTGATGCCCAGCTGTTTCATTTTTTCCATAAATAAGACAATTTGAGCTGTAGCCAGATCTTTCTTTGCTTTTTGTATCATAGTCGAATCCTCCGTAATAAATCTGCCGCTGGTGCGGTGTGAAGATACCAGTCCGCTTTGTTCCAGTGCGGACAGAGCTTTTTGCATTGTATTTGGATTGACAGCCGCCGTGCTGGCCAGTTCTCTGACCGAGGGCAGTTTTTCACCCGGCGCATAGCGGCCGGATACAATGTCTATCATGACGCGTTCAATAATTTGTGCATAAATTGGTTGACCAGAATTCAGTTCCCATGCCATTCTTATTCCTCCATTTCCTTGTACTACTGTACTAAGTGATTAATACAATAATACAACCGGACGAATTATTTGTCAACTACTTTTGAGAAAAAAATAATAAGAGGAGTAAAAACGTATAATGACAGAAAAATCCGTTTATAGTATGATAGTAGGTAACTATTCAGCAGGTCTGCGCATTTACTGCGCTGACCGTAAGAAAATGATTCAGGAGTGAGAAAATCCCATCGCCGCAGGCGATTTTTATGGATTTTCGAATCGTAACTGGTCAGGTACTGAACAGTTATGATAGTAGTTAGTATAAAGTAGAGAAGAAAAACGGAGGTAAGAGTATGGCGGAATCAATTATAAAAAGAGAAGACGTGAAGGCGGAAGATACCTGGGCGATGGAAGATATATTCGAATCGGATGATTTGTGGGAGAAGGAGGCAGAGCAGCTAAAAGAGATGATCACCCATTTTCCGCAGTATCAGGGGAACATGTGCGAGAGTGCAGCACATTTGCTGGAAGCATTGCAGGAGCAGGATGCACTGAACAAATGTGCCGAGCGCGTCTATGTGTATGCCAATCAGAAATATCATGAAAATACAGGAAATGGAACCTATCAGAAAATGTCTGCCAATGCGCAGATGCTGCTGACCCAGACGGGAGATGCCCTTTCTTTTGTGGAGCCGGAGCTGATCGGACTCCCACAGTCCCAGTGGGAATCATATAAAAAGCAGGTGCAAAAGCTGCAGGTCTATGACCGTTACATGCAGGAATTATTCCGGGCAAAGGAACACATTCTGTCAAAAGAGATGGAAGCGGTGCTGGCAAGAGTCTATGATATCGCCCAGGGACCCCAGAATACATTTTCCATGTTTAATAATGCAGATGTAAAATTCGGCATGATAAAGGACGAGGCAGGCGAGGAAACTCAGCTGACCCATGGCCGGTATGTGCGTTTCCTGGAGAGCCGGGACCGGAACGTGCGCCGGGCAGCGTTCGAGACTTTATATAAGAAGTATGATGCATACCAGAATACGCTGGCATCGCTGATGTATACCAACGTACAGCAGGCGGTCTTTTATGCCAGAGAGCGTCACTATGGGTCATCCCTGGAGGCCGCTCTGGACGGCAGCCATATTCCAACGGCAGTCTATGATAATCTCATAAAAGCCGTGCACGACCATATGCAGCCCATGTATGACTATATGGCTCTGCGCAGGAAGATGCTGGGTGTGGATGAACTCCATATGTACGATCTGCATGTGCCTATGGTGGAATCTGTGGACATGCACATTCCTTTTGAACAGGCAAAAGAGATCGTGCTTGCGGGCCTGTCTGTGCTGGGGGAGGATTATCTGGCGAAGCTGCGGGAGGGATTTGACCACAGATGGATCGATGTGTATGAAAACGAAGGGAAGCGAAGCGGAGCGTATTCTTGGGGCGCCTATGGCACCCACCCATATGTGCTGCTTAATTACACGGACAATCTGAACAATGTGTTTACCCTGGCTCATGAGATGGGACATGCACTTCACAGTTACTATTCCGATGCTGCGCAGCCTTATCCCTATGCCGGTTATAAGATTTTTGTGGCAGAGGTGGCTTCTACCTGCAATGAATCCCTGTTGATCCATTACCTGATCCAGCATGCGAAGGATAAGGCTGAGAAGGCGTATCTGATCAATTATTTCCTGGATCAGTTCAAGGGGACGCTGTACCGCCAGACCATGTTCGCAGAATTCGAAAAGACGATTCATCATATGGTGGAGGCTGGGGAGAGCCTGACCGCGGAGAGCCTGAATGAGATCTATTACGGACTGAATCAGCAGTACTATGGGGAAAATGTGGTGTCAGATCCGGAGATTGCTCTGGAATGGAGCCGCATCCCCCATTTCTATAATCCGTTCTATGTATACCAGTACGCCACCGGATTTTCCGCAGCCATCGCCATCAGCCGGAAAATCCTGGACGGAGAGGAAGGCATTGTGGAGAAATACAAGCAGTTCTTAAGCGGCGGATCTTCCATGGACTGTATCGACCTGCTGAAGATCTGCGGCGTGGATATGAGCACGACCAGGCCGGTGGAAGAGGCACTGGATGTCTTTGCAGAACATGTGAGGATGCTGGAGGAACTCACCGAATCCTAAAGGAGGAAGGGTGAACTCAGGAACATGGAAGACCCCATTCCCTATTCAGGATATTCACTTAGCGGCAGTAATACCCGTACAGTAAATAACTGATTTTCTACAAAAAATTCATACTGGCCGTTGGACATATTCACGATCTGGGCGATGCTTCTTGTGCCCAGACCGTGATCTTTCTGCGTTGATATGGGGATATTGCCTTCAAAAGTGATATGCCCCTCGAAAGGATTGCGGACCTGGATAAGCAGCAGTGAATTCCGCTTGGATATATATACCTGTATATGCTTGTCCGGAACATGTGAGGTGGCGTGTAGTGCATTTTCCAGGGCATTGGATAAAATAGCACACAGCCGGGTATCGGAAAAGGAAAGGGTGTTGGGCACATCCGTCTGCACATCCAGAACTATTCCGCATGCAGAAGCTTTGTTGTTGTAAGTGGTCAGAATCAGGTTCACAATCTCATTCTGGCAGAATTTTTTTGGTGTTATATTGTCAAGATCTGACTGGCAGGAATGTATGTACTCTTTTAGACGGGGCATTTCGCCGGTGTCTGCAAGTGCCTGCAGGCAGTTAAAATGATGGCGCATATCGTGGCGGTAAGTAACGGTCTGATTCTGAAGAGCCTGTATATGCTCCAATGCGCTTGCAGCATGTTTTAACTGTATGCGCATGACCTCGGCCTGGTAGGACGCTTCCTCCTGCAGAGTCAGTTCCCTATAATATACGATAATAAAGATGAAGTAAAAGCAAGCCAGTACCGAGGGTATAAACTGTACGGCGGTTTTGTTGCCGGAGTAGAGCCATCCGGTGTATATGGTGGTGCTGTAATCAAAAAGATAATAGCACAGGGGAATGGTTCCAATCAGCAGGGCGCTTTTTCTGGAATGATTCATAAAGTGATCCGTCGGTTCCGCAAGATAGCGATAGACCAGATAGAAGACCAGAACAGCGGATGCCAGGTGGACTATGGTAAATACAAGTTCGCCCGGTATAAGCAGATTAAACAAATGTCCGCACCACCAAGGGATCTGGCAGCACAGATAGGCAGAAAGGACACTGATGACTGCATTTAGAACCGGACGCTTCAAAACAAATACCAGGAACAAAATGAGCGGCAGGTGTACGGAAATCGGATAAACTTTTTTTGAAAAGTCCATGCCAAAGAAGTATAATATGCTTATTTGCAGCAGCCCATCCAGAGCGCAGAAGCAGAGAATGGTAAAAAAATTCCTGCGGTTTATGGAGACGCCGGAAAGGCAGACCCCTATGGCTACACCGAATAACAAAACGGTAATAAAATAAATCATATCCAACAGAAAAGTCATGAAATCATCCCCCCTTCTCAAATTCTCTGGAAAATGCGAAGTTCATAAACTGCTTTGAGACTTCGTTATAATTCTTTCTTGAAAGAGGAATCTTCGCTCCGCCCATGAGGCATATTTCTGTTTTGCTCACATGTTCCATAAACTGCATATTCACCACATAAGAGCGGTGCGGCTGTATAAGCCCGGGCTGTCCATTCAGAAGAAGCAGCAGTTCGGTAAAAGTCATGACAAAGGAAACGGTGGACTGGTCGGACAGGTGCAGCACTACAGATTTCCCCATGGCTTCTCCGTACACAAATCTGGAAAATAAAATACGTGTGTACTGATTTGGACCACTGTGTATGATGAAGCCGTTGTCTTCATGTTGTTTCACGGAAGCAAGGCAGTCATCCAGCGCAAGAAAAAGCGTATCTTTCGAAATGGGTTTCAGCAGATAATTCTGGGCTTTGACCGTATAACTGGATACGGCATATTCTGGTGAAGAGGTCAGAAATATAATTTCCATGGGTGTATTGTTCTTTCGGATAATCCTTGCAATATCAATCCCGTTTTCGCCTGGCATGATAATATCCAGCAGGGTTATGTCAAAGTGTTCCCCCTGGGCGATGGCGTCCAGCAGAGAAAAACCGTTTTGAAAAGAGCAAACCCGGATGGGAATGGACCTTTCCGTTTTGTATTTATTTAATAGAGAGGAGAGAGCCTGAAGCTCTTCCATATGGTCATCGCAGATGGCTATACAAAGCAAGTCGGTCAACTCCTTTTCTTATAATTTATGTAATAGTATGTCTTTTTTTATTGTACTACAGTATGTGCTTTCTTGCATGACATTTCGTTCCGTTAATCGAACATTTCGTACCTAAAATAAAAAAATAGAAATATATATGCTACATTAGAAGACAGGACGAATATGCATGCGCAAAGTTACTGTGACGATGAGATGCGACAGGAGGAAAGAACAATGAAAAAGAGCATGGTTTTACTGGGCATTCTGGCAGGGGTGCTTATGAGCTTAACCATAGCATATGCAGCAATAATCGAAAGTGCCAGTAAAGGAGCAGATACAGCTCCCACAGCGGCGACTGTGGATGACTCCGCCACACTTCCTGATGGGTCGGTGGCAGCTGCAAACATAGTATCAGATAAAACAATAGCAGTGAAAATCGCTGACAGGCAGAACACGGTATTCTGGGCATGTGCCCTGACCATCTCAGAGGTGGTGCTGGCAGTATTGATTATAAGAAAACGATGGAAAAATAACAATTTTTAAAATACCTCTTGAAATTATTTCCGCTTGATGGTATTATGCAAATAGTTATACGACTGACGGAAGTGGAAATAACCACATGAAGTATAATGATGATAATAGCCGACCGTCTGGGCAGAAAAGCCTGGATTGTCGGCTTTTTTTAATGAAAAAACTTAAAATACCAGCAAAAAAGGAGAAAAAATATGAAAATGCAGTCATTGGAGCAGGAATTAAAAAGCAATGCATACCCGGGCCGTGGAATCGTCATTGGCAGATCTGAGGATGGAACCAAAGCAGTCTGTGCATACTTTATCATGGGCAGAAGCGTAAATAGCCGCAACCGTATTTTTGTAGAAGATGGGGACGGTATACGCACCCAGGCCTTTGATCCTTCCAAACTGACCGATCCCAGCCTGATCATTTACGCACCAGTACGTGTACTGGGCAACAAGACTATTGTGACAAACGGGGATCAGACCGACACCATATATGAAGGCATGGACAGGCAGCTGACCTTCGAACAATCTCTGCGCAGCCGTGAATTCGAACCGGATGGCCCCAACTATACACCCCGTATCTCCGGCGTTATGCACGTGGATGACGGCAAGTATAACTACGCCATGTCTATCTTAAAGAGCAACAATGGCAACCCGGACAGCTGCAACCGTTACACCTTCGCTTACGAGAACTGTGTGGCAGGAGAGGGGCGGTTTATTCACACCTATCAGTGTGACGGCGATCCGCTTCCAAGTTTTGAGGGAGAACCTACACTGGTTTCTATTCCAAATGACATGGATGACTTTGCAGACATGATATGGAACAGCCTGAATGAAGATAACAAAGTATCACTGTTCGTACGCTTCATTGATATTGCAGACGGCACCTGTACATCCAAGATTATAAATAAGAATAATTAGGGGGAAACGACAATGAAAGAATTAGAATTAAAATATGGCTGTAACCCAAATCAGAAACCATCCAGAATCTACACCAACGACGGCAGAGCACTTCCCATCGAAGTCATCAGCGGAAAACCGGGCTACATCAACTTTATGGATGCCCTAAACGGCTGGCAGCTGGTGAAAGAATTAAAAGCAGCCACAGGACTTCCTGCTGCAACTTCCTTCAAACACGTTTCTCCTGCAGGTGCTGCAGTGGGTCTGCCGCTGGATGAGACGATGGCAAAGATTTATTTTGTGGATGATATGGGTGACTTATCACCACTGGCATGCGCTTACGCAAGAGCCAGAGGCGCAGACCGTATGTCTTCTTTCGGAGATTTTATTTCCCTGTCTGATGTGTGTGACGCAGATACCGCCAGCATCATCAAAAGAGAAGTATCGGACGGCGTGATCGCACCGGGCTACACCGAGGAGGCCCTGGCTATCCTGGCGCAGAAGAAAAATGGTAATTATAACGTGATCAAGATTGATCCGGAATACACACCGGCTCCATTGGAGCACAAGGATGTTTTCGGCATCACTTTCGAGCAGGGAAGAAATGAACTTCCTATTAATAAAGAGTTATTGTCCAACGTGGTAACACAGAACAAAGAGATTCCTGACACAGCAAAGATCGACCTGATCATTTCCCTGATCACCCTGAAATATACACAGTCCAATTCCGTATGCTACGCAAAGGGCGGACAGGCCATCGGTATCGGTGCAGGACAGCAGTCCCGCGTACACTGTGTACGTCTGGCCGGCAATAAGGCAGACAACTGGCTGCTTCGCCAGTGCCCGAGGGTTATGGATCTCCAGTTTGTGGACGGTATCCGCCGCGCAGACCGTGATAACGCCATCGATGTTTACATTGGAGACGAATACATGGATGTATTGGCTGAAGGTGCATGGCAGAAGATATTTAAAGTAAAACCGGAAGTATTTACCGCGGAGGAAAAACGTGCCTGGTTAGACCAGATGGACGATGTGGCACTGGGATCTGATGCATTCTTCCCATTCAGCGATAACATTGAGAGAGCCAAAAAGAGTGGTGTAAAATACATCGCGGAGCCGGGCGGATCAGTTCGCGATGATCTCGTCATCGAAGCCTGCGATAAATATGGTATGGCTATGGCCTTTACCGGAATCCGTTTATTCCACCACTAATATACAGGACGCTTTCCGTCCGCTTATCCGCCGCATCGCTGTCAAAAGTGATGCGGCATTTTGTGTTGACAATGAGCCAAGTGGACTCGTGCTTGCACGAAAGTCCATTTGGCGAATGTCCATCACCGAGCGATGCAATCGCGAGGTATGGTGGTAACACGAATCGAGTAGGGAACCTGCTCGATTGTTGACAATGAGCCAAGTGGACTCGTGCTTGCACGAAAGTCCATTTGGCGAATGTCCATCACCGAGCGATGCAATCGCAAGGTGTTGCAAAAACAAATTGTAACAATTTTGAAACAAATTAGTAATAAAGACTTGCAAATGAAAGAAAGTGTGATAAACTTAAAAAGAATAGAATTTGGAGGTCAGTATGAACGTATATGAGGCGATATTTGTTCGCAAATCAGTTCGCAATTATATAATGGAGGCAGTCAATCCACAGATTTTGGAGGACATCGGAAATTATTACCGTGAGATACCGGCATTGTTTTCCGGCGTTGAGACAGAGCTTGGGATCGTGGACAATACGAAAAAACAACAGAAACTGCATGGCCTTTTTGGCATCAAAGCCCCTTATTATCTGGCTATCTATTCAGAAGAAAAAGACAAATACCTGATGAATGCAGGTTATATCCTGCAGCAGTTGAGCCTGTATCTGACGGCAAGAGGGCTGGGCAGCTGCTATATGGGTGGTGCGGTAGTCAAGGGAACGCAGGAACAGCGCGGCAATAAGAGACTGGTGATCATGATGGCCTTCGGCAAAGCGAAGGGTACTGTTACGAGAAAACAGATAGAGGCAAAGCGTATGCCCATAAAGGAATTGTGCGTATACAAGGAGACTCCGCGGCAATGGATCCGGCAGATCCTGGAGGCAGGAAGACTGGCACCTTCCAGTATGAATACACAGCCATGGCGCTTTGTAGTGTTTGATAACCGTGTGCACGTCTTCTCCAAGAAGCATAGCACGGATCGATTGAAAAAATGGGATGAATTGAATTTTGGTATTTTGTTTGCCCATATCATGATCGTGGCAGAAGAATTATGGCTGGATGTGGATCTGATCAAATTAGAAGATATCAGCCAGAAGAGCTTCCCCAACAACCAGTATGTACTCAGCGTTATTTTGAAGTCCTGAGGTGTATAAACGTATAGTTTTGTATTCTTTTGGAATTTTTTGAAAAAAACACAAAAAAGGGTTTGACAAATAGGACAATCTATAGTATCATATCAATTGTTGCAGCGGTAATAAATAAAGCGGCAGCGAAAACAGTAACAAATGCGCGAGTGGCTCAGCGGTGGAGCACAACCTTGCCAAGGTTGGGGTCGCGGGTTCGATCCCCGTCTCGCGCTCTTGAAAAACACGGTGAATCAGCGGCTTTCCGAATTTTCGGTTTGCCGCTGATTTTTTTTTGAAATTCTTCTGAAACTCCTGGTACATTCTGTCAATATTATTCCATGTCATGAATATAGTATAAAAAAGAGTAGAAAAGGTATTATTATGGCGGAAGGACTGATTAATCTTATCTCACAGTTTACGATCCTTTTGGGGATGCTGGCATTTGTGACTTCGGTGGTCACACAGGTGACGAAGGGATGGGGGATTTTAAACCGCATTCCCACGAAGATCCAGGTTTCACTGACCAGCCTGATCCTTTGTGTGATCGTCCTTTTTGTATATCTGGATTATTATGCGGTAACGTTTGTCTGGTATTATCTGGCAGGAACGGTGCTGCTTAGTTTTTTTGTATCCCTGATTACCACGGATGGGTGGGAGGCACTGTTAGAATTATGGAAAAGATCTCGCAAAGAAAGTAAGTGAGAGTCTTGCGTAGAATGGATTTTCAGAGTATATTTATAAACATAGAAGAACGGAAATACCTAAAATGAGAAACGGATAATGGTGGGTGAGAAATGACAGAAACAAAAGAGAAAATTTATGGTATTATAGGCTATGATTCCAGGGGGAAGCAGCATGTATTAAATCAGCAGCTTTCTTATGAAGAACGCAAACGTATTATGGATGCCATAGGACGTATGGAGGAAGCGCTGCTGGCGTTGGATTATTACTATATAGTAAAGGGAAACTTCCGGGAACTACAGGAGAAACTGTGTTGCGCATCGGATAGACAAGGATTTTATCGGAAACTCAACAGACACCTGTTTAATCTGCTGGATTCCTTCTATGTATATATTAAGGAATATGAGCGCTTTTTTAAGAATACTCCTCTGAGGGACAGGTTTACAAGTATCAAACGGAATTTGTATAATAAGAATCTGGAGTACCGCATGCTTTATCAACTGCGGAATTACAGTCTGCATTATCGTTTACCGGTGGATGTGGAGCAGGAGCATGCATATCTGAATCCGGGAAGAATGCTGCATTCTTATGGTCAGTGGCAGAAAGATTTCGTGCAGGATCTGATGACTCTCCAGGAGGATGGACAAAAGATTGAACTTTTGAAACTGGCTCAGGAAGGGGAAGGATTTTTTGAGACCATGCAGTATCAGTTTTTCACCCTGATGTTTGAATGGGTCAAGAATGATATCAATCTGGTGGCGGAGCATCTCTGTGTAGAAAACGGACAGATTCAGCCAACGGTGATCGTGGACAGAGCATCCAATGAGATAGTTCGCGATATAGCG
>JAQUWF010000113.1 GCA_028692975.1 Lachnospiraceae bacterium | reverse complement strand
GCGGGCGCTATGCGAAGCATAAGCCCGACGTCCCTCCATCCGTTTTCAGAAGTCAGCCCGGAGGCAGGCACTGCTTTCCAAAACAATTCAGCAGCGGTTTTAGAATTTGGGAAATCCAGTTCTTAGGAAGCACTTAGCGAAGAGCGCACTCGCGATGAGCTTAGAGCTTCCTTAGAACTTAGTTTCCAAATTCATTGCTGCGTTTTGGAAAGCAGTGCCTGCCTCCGGGCGTCCCCATCTTCCGAAAACCCCACCTCCCCATTGATTTTTAGAGAAAAAAAGGGTATACTCAAATCAGTTATGCACAGAGGAGGAATTAAAAATGATAGCAGATAAAATGGTAAGTTTCGTAAAGAATAGTTCCGTGATCCGTGCCATGTTTGAAGAGGGCAAGATCATGGCAGACAAATACGGTGCAGAAAACGTATACGACTTCAGCCTGGGGAACCCCAATGTTCCAGCCCCGAAGGAAGTAAAAGAAGCCATCCTGGACATTTTGGACAATGAAGATCCGGTGCTGGTTCATGGATATATGAGCAATTCCGGCTACGAAGATGTGCGTGTGGCAATAGCAGAACACATCAACAAAACCTTCGATGAAAATGTAAATCCAAACAACATCATAATGACCGTTGGCGCGGCAGGCGGCATGAATGTGATTATGAAAACACTGCTGAATCCGGGGGACGAAGTCCTCACCTTCACACCATATTTCGGCGAGTACCGCTCCTATGTGAGCAATTATGATGGCGTACTGGTGGAGATCGCACCGAACACTGACACCTTCCAGCCGAATCTGGAGGACCTGGAGAAAAAAATCACCAAAAAGACAAAGGCGCTTATCGTAAATACACCGAACAATCCAACTGGCGTGGTATATTCCGAGGAAACCATCATCAAGCTGGCAGATATCCTGCGTAAGAAAGAAAAAGAACTGGGCATCGATATCTATCTGATCTCCGATGAACCATACCGTGAATTGGCATATGACGGAGTGAAAGTGCCGTATCTGACCAAGTATTATGAAAACACCATCGTAGGCTATTCCTACAGCAAATCCCTGTCACTTCCGGGCGAACGTATCGGTTATCTGCTGATTCCGGACAGCGTGGCAGACGCAGCGGACATGATCGCAGCAGCCAATGTGGCGAACCGCATTCTTGGATATGTAAATGCGCCGTCACTGATACAACGTGTGGTAGGAAGATGTCAGGATGCAAAAGTGGATGTACCTTTCTATGACCGCAATCGTGAGACTCTGTACAATGGGTTGATCGAGGCTGGATTCTCCTGCATCAAACCGGAAGGCGCATTTTACCTCTTCGTAAAATCTCCGGTTGCTGATGAGAAAGAGTTCTGTGCGGCAGCGAAGAAACATAATATTCTTATTGTGCCTGGTTCATCCTTCGGGTGTGCCGGATTCGTGCGTATCGCATACTGCGTGGCCCATGAGACTATCGTAAATGCACTGCCGGGCTTCCGTGAACTGGCGAAGGAGTATGCATTATGAAGCCCTGGGAAGATAAGATCCGCAAGGTGATTCCCTATACACCTGGGGAGCAGCCAAACGAGAGCGACATGGTCAAATTAAATACCAATGAAAATCCATATCCGCCGGCACCAAGTGTGCGGGAACTGGCGAAAGCGATGAATACAGAGGACCTGCGCCTGTATCCGGACCCTACCTGTCATTCATTAGTGAGTGGTCTGGCTGCATATTATGGATTGAAGGAGGAACAGGTTTTTGTAGGCGTTGGCTCGGACGATGTGCTGGCTATGTGCTTTCTGACATTTTTTAATTCTCAGAAGCCGCTGCTGTTCCCTGACATTACCTATTCTTTTTACGATGTATGGGCAGACATGCTGCGCATTCCCTACGAATGTCAGCCCTTAGACGAGAATTTTCATATTAAAAAGGAAGATTATTTTCGTGAAAATGGAGGCATCATATTCCCAAATCCAAACGCGCCTACCGGTGCGGAACTGGATCAGGATGCCATAGAAGAAATCGTGGCGAAAAATCCTTCCAGCATCGTGATCGTTGACGAAGCTTATGTGGATTTCGGAGGCGTTTCCGCGCTGCCGCTTATTGAGAAATATGACAATGTGCTGGTAGTACAGACATTTTCCAAGTCCCGTTCTATGGCGGGTATGCGGATCGGCTATGCCATGGGAAATGCAGAACTGATCAAGTATTTAAATGATGTGAAATATTCCTTCAATTCTTACACCATGAACTATCCAACGCTGGTACTGGGCGTGGCATCTTTGCAGGATGAGGCATATTTTCAGGAAACAAAGAATAAAATCATGGAAACCAGAGCGTGGGCAGCGAAAGAACTGCGGGAATTGGGCTTTACCTTTGAAGATTCTAAGTCCAACTTCCTGTTTGTATCACACAAAAGCGTGCCTGCGGAGAAGATTTTCATGGAGTTACGGAAACATCACATTTATGTGCGCTATTTTAAGAAGCCGCGTATTGACAACTATCTGCGCATTTCCATCGGTACACCCAAGGAGATGCAGAAACTAATCACGACCTTAAAAGAAGGAGACATTTTATGAATTCAATAGCCCAATGGTTTGTAGATCATTTAGGCGGATTTTTATCCCCAGAAGCCATCGTATTTTTAATTTCCATGCTGCCGCTGATCGAAGTGCGTGGGGGCATCCCTATTGCCTTTGCCTTTGGACTTCCTATGTGGCAGGCGATTCTGATCAGTGTTTGTGGGAATATTTTACCGATTCCGTTTATTTTACTGTTTATCCGCAAGATTTTCGCATGGCTTAGACCTACGAAAGTGTTAGGCCCTCTGGTGCGCAAACTGGAAAACCGTGCTATGAACAAAAGCGACAGTATTGAGAAAATGGAGTTCTGGGGGCTGCTGATTTTTGTTGGTATCCCGCTTCCGGGTACTGGCGGCTGGACTGGCGCACTGATCGCGGCGCTGCTGGAAATCGACATTAAGAAAGCATCCCTTGCTATTCTTTGCGGTATTGCTTTGGCAACTATTGTCATGTGCCTGATCACCTATGGTGTAATCGGCCATATCTTTTAGAAAAAAGGAGATTACCTATGAAGAATCTGGTTGTTGCACAGTCTGGCGGACCGACTGCTGCTATTAATGCTACTCTGGCAGGTGTGATCGCTACGGCGTACACTTCTGAAAAGATAGAGCATGTATATGGTGCGGTCAATGGTATCCAGGGCGTTCTGGATGAACATTTCATAGATTTGAGTGAAAAGATAAAGAGTGCAAGAGATCTGGATCTGTTGTGTCAGACCCCGGCGGCAGCCCTTGGCTCCTGCCGTTTGAAACTGAAGGATCTGGATAAGGATAAGGCGCAGTTTGAGCGTATCGTAGAGGTTTTTCATAAGTTTGATATCGGCTATTTTATCTATATCGGCGGTAATGATTCCATGGATACGGTGGACAAATTATCTGCGTATTGTATGCAGAATAATATCACAGATATCAAAGTAGTCGGTGCACCAAAGACTGTGGATAATGATCTGGTGGGAACGGATCACTGTCCGGGATTCGGTTCAGCGGCTAAGTACATCGGTGTGACCTTCGCAGAATTAGAGCGTGACTGCCATGTGTATGCCACGAAAGCCGTGACTATCGTGGAAGTTATGGGAAGAAATGCAGGCTGGCTTACGGCGGCGGCATCTTTGGCAAGAGTGAATGGTGCCAAAGGCCCGAACCTGATTTATCTGTGTGAGCCTGTTTTTGATAATGATAAGTTTATCGCAGATGTGAAGGCACAGCTGGAGGAGAATGATTCGGTCATTGTTGCCATCAGTGAGGGTATCAAGGATAAGGATGGAAAATATGTTTCCGAGC
Source organism: Lachnospiraceae bacterium (assembly GCA_028692975.1). Lineage (GTDB taxonomy): Bacteria > Bacillota > Clostridia > Lachnospirales > Lachnospiraceae > JALENY01. The sequence continues at coordinate 6,731 of JAQUWF010000113.1, read as the reverse complement.
AGGTACAAAGTGGCGCCGTAGATGCCTTCGGACACAGCTATATTGCAGGCTCCGCCAAGGTGCTGGAAAATATGGTGCGGGAACAGATCGGCTGCAAGGTGCGCTCTATCGAGTTGAATCTCATGCAGCGTTGTGGCGGACATCTGCAGAGTGCTACCGACATTTCAGAATCCCGTATGCTTGGCAGCAAAGCCTGCCAGTGTGCCATCGAAGGTGACACAGGTGTGATGGCAGCCGTTATCCGCCAGAAGAATGATCCTTATGAGGTGACATTCACAGCGATTCCGGTCAGCCAGGTTTCCAATCAGGAAAAGAAAGTCCCGGCAGATTATATCAATGAAGCAGGCAACAATGTGTCCAAGAAAATGATGGATTACCTGTATCCACTGATCCAGGGCGAACCTGAGATCGTCTACGAACACGGTATCCCGAAACATTTGGCGTTGTATTAGGAATTTCACATTTCAAAGAAATTATAGTGCATGTATTCGCATGACTAAATTGGATCCATAAAAACATACGGACTAAAATCGCCAAAGTGACGAAATAGTCCGTATGTTTTTTGAAAGAGAACGGTGTGAATGGCAGAAAGTTGCCATGGGACCGTAGAGCAAGCGAAAAAGTACGGTCTGGATGGCAGAAAGTTGTGATGGGACCGTAGAGAAAGCGAAAAAGTACGGTCTGAATGACGGAAAGTTGTGATGGGACCGTAGAGAAAGCGAAAAAGTACGGTCTGAATGGCGGGAAGTTGCGATGAGACCGTAGAGCAAGCGAAAAAGTACGGTCTGGCTGGCAGAAAGTTGCGATGAGACCGTAGAGCAAGCGAAAAAGTACGGTCTGAATGACGGGAAGTTGTGATGGGACCGTAGAGCAAGTGAAAAAGTACGGTCTGGCTGGCGAGAAGTTGCCATGGGACCGTAAAGCAAGTGAAAAAGTACGGTCTGAATGGCAGAAAGTTGTGATGAGACCGTAGAGCAAGCGAAAAAGTACGGTCTGAATGACGGAAAGTTGTGATGGGACCGTAGAGCAAGCGAAAAAGTACGGTCTGGCTGGCGGGAAGTTGCCATGGGACCGTAGAGCAAGCGAAAAAGTACGGTCTGGATGGCAGAAAGTTGTGATGAGACCGTAGAGCAAGCGAAAAAGTACGGTCTGGATGGCAGAAAGTTGCCATGGGACCGTAGAGCAAGCGAAAAAGTACGGTCTGGATGGCAGAAAGTTGTGATGAGACCGTAGAGCAGGCGAAAAAGTACGGTCTGGCTGGCAGAAAGTTGTGATGGGACCGTAAAGCAAGCGAAAAAGTGCGGTCTGGCTGGCGAGAAGTTGCCATGAGACCGTAAAGAAAGAGGAATGTATGGCGAAAACAGTTGTAATAGCAGAAAAACCCTCGGTTGGGCGGGACATTGCGCGGGTGCTGCATTGTCAGAAGAAATTAAATGGGGCAATCGAAGGAAATGAATATATTGTGACCTGGGGACTGGGGCATTTGGTAACCTTGTGCGACCCGGAGCATTATGATCAGAAATATAAGGAATGGAAAATGGACACGCTGCCTATGCTGCCGGAGCATCTGGATATTGATGTCATCAAGCAGACGGCGAAGCAGTATGGTGCGGTGAAAACGCAGTTGTACCGGAAAGACGTGAAGGACGTGATCATCGCCACAGATGCGGGGCGTGAGGGAGAATTGGTGGCGCGGTGGATCTTGAAGAAGGCCAAATGCCAGAAGCCATGCCGCCGTCTGTGGATTTCCTCTGTGACGGACAAGGCGATCCGGGAGGGATTTGCCCATCTCAAGGATGCAAAAGAGTATGATAATCTTTATTATGCAGCAGTTTCCAGGGCAGAGGCAGACTGGCTGGTAGGACTCAATGCTACCCGTGCATTGACCTGCAAGTACAATGCGCAGCTATCCTGCGGCCGTGTCCAGACTCCTACACTGGCAATGATCGCCAGACGGGAAGAGGAGATCCGTTCTTTCAAGCCGGAAGCTTACTATGGTATGCAGGCGCTTGCCCAGGGCGTGAAATTCACCTGGAAGGATGAGAAGAGCGGCAGTTTTCGTTCATTTCAGAAGGAGCGCATGACGGAACTGGAAAAGAAACTTGCCGGTCAGGATATGAAACTGGTGAAGGTAGAGCGGAAGGCGAAGAAATCTTACGCCCCTCTTCTCTATGATCTGACGGAGCTGCAGCGGGATGCCAATAAGAAATTTGGTTATTCGGCGAAGGAGACTTTGAATATCATGCAGCGTCTCTATGAGAATCACAAGGTGCTGACTTATCCGCGAACAGATTCCAGATATATTACCACGGACGTGGTGGGGACCATCAAGGAGCGTCTGCGTGCCTGTGCGGTGGGCGTTTATAAAAATCTGGCAGGTCCACTGATCAGCCAGAAGATCGAAGGGAAGCCTTCTTTTGTGAACAATAGCAAGGTGTCGGATCATCATGCGATCATTCCCACGGAGGAGAGCCCGGAATTTACCCACATGACCAATGAGGAGAAGAAAATCTATGATCTGGTAGTGCGGAGGTTTCTTGCGGTGCTGTATCCGCCTTCGGAATATGAAGAAACTACGCTGGTGGCAAAAATGGCCGGGGAAGCTTTCTATGCCAAGGGAACCGTGCCAATCCAGCCGGGCTGGAAAGCGGTTTATGAGAATCCGCAGGAGGACGACGAGGATCAGGACAATGAACTGGGAGAACAGATTCTGCCGAAGGTTCAGGAGGGGCAGAGCCTTGGGGTTACTTCTTTGAAATTGACGGAGGGAAAGACGAAGCCTCCTGCGCATTTTAATGAGGCAACGCTTCTGTCGGCGATGGAAAACCCGGTGAAATTTATGGATTCTAAGGACAAGGCTATGGCGAAGACCCTGGGTGAGACTGGCGGTTTGGGTACTGTGGCTACCAGGGCAGATATTATTGAGAAGTTATTTTCAAGCTTCTTACTGGAGAAGCGGGGGAAGGATATTTATATTACGTCCAAGGCGAAGCAGCTTCTGGAGCTGGTGCCCGTGGATCTGAAGAAACCGGAATTGACCGCGGACTGGGAAATGAAATTGTCCCGTATTGCGGAGGGCAAATTAAAGAGCAGTGCGTTTATCGGGGATATCCGCAAGTACACCACGGAACTGGTCAGTGAGATCAAGGTGGGGGGAGGTACCTTCCGTCATGATAATATGACCAATAAGATCTGCCCTCAGTGCGGCAAGAGACTCTTGTCTGTGAAGGGTAAGAATGCCAATATGCTGGTGTGTCAGGATCGGGAATGTGGCTATCGGGAGACGGTTTCCAGAGTGACCAATGCCCGGTGTCCGGTCTGCCATAAGAAGATGGAGATGATCGGAAAAGGGGATGACGCCACGTTTGTCTGCTCCTGCGGGCACAAGGAACGGCTGAGTAAGTTTCAGGAGCGCAGGCAGAAAGAGGGCGCAGGCGTTTCCAAACGTGACGTGCAGAATTATCTAAAGAAGCAGAAGCAGGAAGCGGAAGCACCGCTGAATAATCCTTTCGCGGATGCTTTTAAAAATATAAAGTTATAGGAGGATGGGTGAATGCAGGTACATTTTCCGAGGAAAATTGAAGATACAGATGCTATGGTGGAGGTGCTGGAGAAGTGTAAGATCTTGCGTATCGCTTTTCCGGGTGAGCCTTTTCCCTATATTTTGCCTATGAATTATGGGGTTTCTTATGAGGATGGGAAGGCTGTGCTTTATGTGCACTGGCAGCGGAAGGGGAAGAAACTGGAGTTGCTGGAGCAAAATGCGAAGGTTGGGTTTCAGGTGGACTGGAATGAGGACCGGCCCAGTCGGACGATTCATTGTATGCTGGCTTATGAGAGTGTTGTTGGAGGCGGGACGCTTCGTATTGTGGAAGATGAAGGTGAGATTGTGAAGGGGATAAATTGTATTTTGAGGCAGTATGGGAAACCGCAGATTAAACGTTATACACCGCAGCTGTTTGCGGATATTTATGTGTTGAAGCTGGTGGTGGAGGAAATGAGTGGGAAGGGGATGTAGGGCGAAGTCACCCCGGCAAGGGGCAAACGGAGGCGATTTTGAACGCTCTGGGGGATAGTAAGGCTAAAGAAAATACCGCAGCTTGTTGTCGAAGCAACCACATTCGACCCGTTTGCTGATGCAAACGCGTCTCAGGTGGTTTTGAAATTGGATCTGGAGATCCAATTTCATCGACAACAAGCTGCGGTATTTTCTTAAGACTTACTATATCCCCCTCCGCTGATCTCAAAATCGCCTCCGTTTGCCCCTTGCCGGGGCTCCGGCGCTTTGGGGGCGGTTGGGTGAAGATAAAAGATAAAGATTTACTGGTTCCTTTGGAACGGCGTTGAAGAAAGCGAACCTGCTGTGCAGGTTCGCTTTCTTTTTAAATGAGGGGGGAGATAGTGAGTGGTTATTTCATCTATCTGAGTACTACTATACAGGGGAAATGTGTTGTAATTATGTCCCTGTGATAAAGAAAATTGGAATTTTCTTAAGGAATTCTAAAATTGGTTCTTTTGGGGTATTCATTTTTGGTTGGGTGCTTTGATTTTGAAGACTATTTTTTGGATGGGGGTGGGGTGGTCTTTCATGATGGCTACTTTATGGGCATCGTTGGGGAAGCAGACCATGAATTGTCTGGGTTTTAGGGTGTAGTAGCCGTCGGCTTCTCCGTTTAGGAATTCGATATCTTTTTCGGGAGCGTAGGGGGTGGTGGGTGATAGGGTGGTGATGTCGGAGGTGGCTATTTTTTCTACGCCTGTTACGATATAATGCAGATCGATATAGTTGCGGTGGGCTTCGTAGATGCATTCTGGTTCTGGTTTGGAAATCAGGGTAACTGGATTGCAGAATAACTGGTTTTCTATAAGAACGGTATTCGCGGCAGGAAGTTCCTGGGCGGGAAGCTGGTCTAAAAAGCACAGGGCCTGGTAGAGCAGGGGGAAATCTTTGTAGTTTTCTTTGTTTTTTATAGAGTCAAAAATCATAGGAACACTCCTTTATATGATAATATTTTTGGATTGCAGGGTGCTTCGGAGTACCTCGGACATGATTTCATATCCCCGTGCATTGGGGTGAAGGCCGTCGTATGTAATATTATCCAGTAATTTATTCGTGCCGGGGTACGTGGTGGCAAGGTAATAATTGACAAAGATCAGGTTTTCCTTCCGGGTCGTTTCTGCCAGCCATTGGTTGAATTTGCAAACAAAGTGTTTCCGGTCCGCTTCATGCATGGATATAGGCATATGGATGGGCAGGAGAGAAGCGATAATCAGCGTGGTAGAGGTCTCTTTTGCTTTTTGAATAATTTTAAGAACATTTTGCTGTGCTCTCTGTAAAACATCGTGTAAGGGAAGCGGTGGGATTAATTTCCAATAATCCCCTTCCAGATCCATGGTATCGTTGATCCCGATGCCCATAATACAATATTTTGGCTTCAGCTGTAATGCATCCACTTCGAAGCGCTTATTCAAATACGTAGTATTATCTCCGCCGATTCCTCTGTTTACAATGAACTGTCCCGGTACGTTAAAATAAGCGTTTAATTCCCAGAAATGAGTAATAGAATCACCGATAAACAAAAAATCAGGTTGGATTCCGGTGCGAATCACTGAATGATTTTTGATATCAAACTCTTTGCGTCGGCTGTCTGCGGCCACATCTTCTGAAAAGTAACCCAGACGTTTATAGTCTTCTGTTATATTGCCCATATAGTTCCAGGCCTCCTTTCTGTTTTTTTTCTATTATAATAGAAAAAGGAAAGAAATAAAACATAGCAAAATACTAATAATAGCATAATATGCTTGATTTGTAGGAGCGAAAAGAGATATACTGAGTGTGGAATCAAAAGGGAGGTAGCATATATGAGCAGTGTGGTGGACAATGTAAGATTTAATTTCTTATATATAGATACATATTCTTTTGGCAGGAATTGGGTATTTCCGGAAAGTGCGATTCCATATAATATGTTTCGGTATATTGAATCTGGAACGGGCACCTTTTTTATTGATGATGAAGAGTTTACAGCGGAAAAGGATCATATTGTATATATCCCGCGGGGAAGCCGCTTGTCCTGTTATGCGCTGACGGATAATTTTACCTTTACCAGTATCCGGTTTACTACTTCGGTTTATTTTGAAGGGGGAGATTTTCTGGCCGACTACTATAATATTCCGAAGATTATCGCGTGTGAAAATGAAAAACGGTATTTTGAGGAAATGTATTATTGGATTAAGCAGGAGAATCCAGCCAGAATGTTTTTGGTCCGTGGATATCTGGAACTTTTGATTGGTACGCTTATCGCCCGTGCAAACGGTGATGGGACCATTGAAAAACCGCATATGAAGCAGGCAGAAGAGTATAATCTGGAAAAGATACATCGCCGCATCCGAAAATCGGGGAACAAAATAGATCCAAGGATACAGGGGGTTGTGGATTATATCCTGCTGCATCCGGCGGAGCAGTATACGCCCCAGCGCATGGCGGATATGGCGGGATTGAGCAAACAAAGATTCAGCTGCCTTTTTAAGGAACAGCTGGGGAAATCTCCTATGGCATATATAAAAGAACTGAAATTGACAACGGCGGCCAGAAAGCTGCTGGTGTCCAGTGAAAATATCAGTGATATCGCATATGAGGTGGGGTATGAGGATCCAAACTATTTTATCAGAGAGTTCAAAAAGGCTTTCGGCTATACCCCGCGGCGTTACCGCCAGGAAGCAAAAGAATAATA
>JAQUWF010000112.1 GCA_028692975.1 Lachnospiraceae bacterium | reverse complement strand
CAAACATAAAACACCCCTTATATTCTTTTGTTTTTTATTTTCATAACACCAACAGTATAATGCTTTTCCCTTTATTTATCAACTGTTTTCTCTATACCAAGGTAGGGCAGGGCGTTGGTAAAAATCCTTTGAATGACCGGGGCTGCGATGGTGCCGCCATAATAAATGCCCTGAGGATTCTCGATGATACAAAGGCCAAGGATCTGGGGATCATCTGCAGGGGCAAATCCGATAAAGGACGAGATATAGCGGTTGGCACTGCGGGGAAGTGTCTGGGATGTGGCGGTCTTGCCGCCCACCGTGTAGCCCTCGATATATGCATTCTTCCCTGACCCCTCAGACACCACCTTCTCCAGAATAAAGCGCATGGTATCTGAAGTCTCTTTGGAGATCACATTGCTTTTTGTCTCATATTCCAGTGTTTTGATCACATTGCCGGCTTCGTCTTGCAGGGCCACGCCAAAATGGGGCGTAATGCGGTTCCCGCCGTTGATCACCGTGCTGGCCATGGTGGCCAGGGCGATGGGCGTCAGCTGGAAGGACTGCCCGAAGGAAATGGTGGCAAGCTCTACCAGCCCCACATTTTTCTTGTCATGCATGATCGTCCCAGCCTCCCCGGGCAGGTCGATCCCTGTCTTATCCAGAAGCCCCATCTGGCGAAAATACTTGTATACATTATCCACCCCAAGGCGCAGGCCCACGTCGATAAAGACCGGATTGCAGGAGTTTTCCGCTCCCTGCAGGAAGGTTTCGCTGCCATGCCCCGTACGCTTGTGGCAGTGGATACGCCGGTCCTCCACCACCCGGAAACCGCCGCATTGAAAGGTATCCTCCAGGCTCACGACACCCTCCTCCAGACCGGCTGTGGCCGTAAAGATCTTGAAGGTAGACCCCGGCTCATAGGTATCGTTGATAGCCGGATTCCTCCAGACCTGATTTTGCTCATCCTGAGTCAGTCCTTCTGTAAAGGGATGATTCAGATCATATTCCGGTATATTTACCATGGTATAAATGGCTCCTGTCTGGGGATTCATAAGCAGGATCGTCACCCGGTCCGCCTGCTTTTCCTCCAGGACCCGCTCTGCGGCCTGCTGGGCATACAGCTGCATATTCACGTCCAGGCTGGTGCGCAGATCATAGCCTGCCACCGGTTCCAGACGCCGCTCTCCCTGAGCCTCCAGCTCGATCCCCCTGGCATCCGTGGTAGTCAGGATCTGGCCGTTTATGCCCTTTAGATACTCTTCGTACTCCACCTCCAGCCCCAGGATGCCCTGGTTGTCCCCGCCGGTAAAGCCCAGCACTTTTGAGGCCAGTGAGCCAAAAGGATAATACCGCTTATAGTCCTCATCCACCTTCACCCCAGCCATTTCATATGTTCGGATACGGTCACCGATCTCTTTATCCACATTAGATTGCACACGCTCTATAGAGGAAACCTTTTCCACCCTTTTGCGCACTGTCTCCTCCGGCAGTTCCAGTTCCTTTACCAGCATTGCGATAACCCCCTCCGGGTCGCTGATCTGGCTGTGGATCACGGAGATGGTGCAGACCGTCCTGTTATCCGCAACGACGGTTCCTTTCGCATCCAGTATCCTTCCTCTGGCCGCTTTGATGTCACGCTCCCGCTCATGGAGCTGCACTGCCTTTTCCGTGTAATAATCGCTTTGTATCACCATAAGGAAAACAAGACGGACCAAAAGCCCCAGAAACAAAAGACCGCAGCCCAGGGTGATAATCCATATCTTTTTCCGCTGGAATGTCTTGACGAACATAAAAACCCCCATGAGAATCCTTTTTATAATTTATGGGATTCTACATGGGGGTATGCTTTTATTCGCTCAGTCCGGCCTCTTCGTTGGTCAGTCCGTCACTCTCTTCGTTGTCGCCGCCGGTGATGTCCTCTTCGCTGATGTCCGGCTCCGGCACATTGGTATCTACCGTAGCGTCCTCGGATGCGCCATCCTCCGCCACTACCTTCGCCAGAAAATCGCCTGCATCTATCTTCTCTTCCCCAGTCACTTCCTCATCTGGGAAAATGTTCAGATATGGCAGTATCTCCGTCATAATCGCTTTGGAAATATACTGCGGATATTTACTGTTGGCCTGTGCATCTGTATTCGGCTCATCTACAACAACGTAAATGGCCACTTCCGGATCATCTGCCGGAGTAAATCCGATAAAGGATACCAGGTATTTACCGTTTCCTCTCGGTATCTTCTGCGCCGTACCAGTCTTACCGCCAGAACTGTAACCAGGTACCTTGGAAGCCTCACTGGTTCCGCTTTCCACGCTGGCCTGCATATAGGAGCGGATCAGGCTGGATACTTCGGAGGATATGGTCTGTTTCGTCATAATCGGCTCGACGGTTTTGATTGTAGAGCCCTTGCTATCCAGCACCTTGCTGATCACATGGGGCTGGTAATAATACCCGCCGTTGATCACAGAGCAAATCGCCGCCATCTCCTGCACCATGGTACAGGTATAACCCTGTCCAAAGGAGGATGTAGCCAGTTCCACAGAACTCATGGTCTGTTCGTTAAACAAAAGTCCGCCGGCCTCACCGGACAGATCAATGCCGGTCTTATGACCGAAATTAAATACTTTCTGGTATTTGACAAACTCTTCGATACCCATTTTTTCTGCGATCTGCATGAGTCCGTCATTGCAGGAATTCTTGATCACATCGCTCAGCGTCTCCTCGCCATGACCTTCCGTATTGGAACATTTGATCTTTGTACCGGAAACCATCTGATAACCGTCACAGTAGAAGGTTTCATCGCCGTTTAGCGAAGCATCTTCCAGCGCAGAAGCCACAGTAAGAGGCTTTACGGTAGACCCCGGCTCGAAAGCCTCTGATATACAATAATTTCTCCACAATACATTCAGCGCATCCAGCGTCTGTTCATCATTCATAGCCGCGATCTCTTCTGCGGAATAAAATCCGGTCAGATCTCGCGGATTGTTCAGATCATAGGGATCCGAGCTGGCCATAGCCAGTATCTCGCCGTTGTTTGGATTGGCTACGATGACGCCGATATTTTTCGCACCGTCTGTGCCGAAAGGCCCGCCAGACATATTATCTTCAAAGGCCTGTATATACTTTTCCACCACCTGCTGGATATTCACGTCGATGGTCGTAACTACACTGCTGCCGTCCACCGGCTGGATAACGGTCTGCTCCAGATCCGAATCCTGGTTGAAATATCCATACTCTCTTCCGTCTACACCGTTTAATGTATTATCGTAATATCCCTCGATGCCCCAGTCCGCACTGTTATCGCTGTAAGTAAATCCCAGCACATCGCAAGCCAGGGAATTCAGCGGGTATTTCCGCTTATAATCCTCTTCAAACCAGATACCCTTGACTCTCGCACGCTGGATCTTCAGCTCCCCTGTCAGCGGATTATCATCTGTACCGGTGCAGTACTCTTCAAAGGCACGCTTTTCCTTTATGGTAACATCTTTGATCAGGATATGGTACTGGCTGCTCTTGGTCTTCTCATCATCCAGAAGCGCGGTCACCGTATCCTCCTCCACACCCAGTACTTCCTTGAGTGCGGTAAGTGTCGGCTGTCTATAGTCTTCTTTGGTGTTGATTACTTTACAGTCCAGAATGACATTATATACCTTCTCACTGGTGGCCAGCACCGTGCCGTTGGCATCCAGGATATCACCTCTTTGGAAAGGCAGCGTCCTGCTCTGATACTGCTGCTGCGACTGGGCCAGAACCTGCTTGCTGTACTGATCCCCACTGCTGGCATTGATGTACGTGATACGTACCGCGAGCATAACTAAAACCAGCACGACCATTACAAACAGTCCTGCCAGTTTTCGTTTCATTTGACTATCTAATTTTCTTTCGGTAACTTTATTTTTCTTTTTTCGTATTCTTATTCTTTTTTTGCTCAATTACTCTCACCTGTTCTGTGTGGCTGAAACCGTTTACTTTGCACTGGGAACAGACTGATATTGTCTCAGATAACTGCTTCCGGAAGTATTATACCACACAATCTGGTCTTCTGTCGCATATTTCATGCCTAAAGTAGTCATAGCCACATTTTTGATGTTTTCCAGATCCACATTGGTGCTGATGTTATTGTACAGAGCATCATTCTCTGATCTGAGCTGTGTCAGCTGTGTTTCCAGTGTACCCACCGCTTTTGTCTGTGCCGTCACGGTAGATTTCATCTGCAGAAAGCGCACACACATAAGCACTGTAGCCACCGATACCAGTGCCAGAAACAACACATAAACACGATTCATCTGCAGTGCTTTTGCCCTGTTTCTTGAAGCTGCCTTGCTGACCTTGCGTTCAGGCCGCACAACCTCTTGTCTTTTAGGGGCTACAACAGTCTTACGAACAGCACTGCCATCCACATACATTGCTCTCATGGAACGATCCGTTCTTGAATTTACCCTTCTTGCTGCTTCGCTTGCCATAGTTTATTCTCCCTAAAACACTTCTATTTAACGAGTCCGTTCAAAAACACGAAGCTTCGCGCTTTTGGAACGCTTATTGTCTGCTATTTCCTGCTCACTGGGAAGTATAGGCTTCCTGGTGACGACTTTCCCTTTTGAAACCTTTCCACATACACACACCGGAAAGTTTGGCGGACAGGTACATGGACGTTCGTTTTGCCGAAACATGGTTTTTACGATGCGGTCTTCCAGTGAATGGAAGGTAATGATGGATAATCTCCCCTGATTATTCAACACATCGATCATCCCATCCAGTGAGTCTCTCAAGACATCCAGTTCATGATTCAACTCAATACGGATGGCCTGAAAAGTCTTTTTGGCAGGATGCCCGCCCACCGCTCTGATCTTCATAGGAATGGCACGCTTGATCACCTCCGTCAACTCCCCAGTTGTGGTAATCGGTGCTTCTGTCCTGGCCAGAACAATGTGTTTCGCAATATTCTTGGCGAATTTATCTTCGCCATAATCCCGGATAATCCGGTACAAGTCATTTTCACTATACGTATTTACAATGTCGCTTGCTGTCTTTGTTTCTCTTTGGTCCATGCGCATATCCAATGGTGCATCGTCTTCACGGTATGTGAATCCGCGCTCCACCGTATCCAGCTGATACGAAGATACGCCCAAGTCAAGGATAATCCCGTCCACAGAAGGAATCCCCAATTCCTTCAGTACCTGTACCATGTTGGAGTAGTTGCTGCGTACTATGGTCACCTGGTCCCGGTAGTCACGAAGGCGCTCCCCAGCTGCCTCTATGGCTGCACTATCCTGATCAATACCTATTAATTTCCCCGTGGCTGATAATCTTTTGCATACCTCAAGGGCATGTCCACCGCCTCCCAGCGTGCCATCTACATAGATGCCATCTGGTTTCATATTCAGACTTCCGATCGTTTCTTCCAGTAAAACTGATTTGTGAACAAATTCCATATGATCTCCTGTAGAGATGTCGGCTCAGCTTAGATGGTGATACCCATATCCTGCATACGTTCTGCAATATCGTCCATATCATCATAATCACTGATCTCATCCCATCTGTCTTTACTCCAGACTTCGATGTTACTGATGTTGCCTGTAAGCACTACATCCTTTTCCAGACCTGCATAATCTCTCAGTGCCTGTGGCACCAGGATTCTCCCCTGCTTGTCCAGTTCGCATGTGGCCGCTTTGGCTGTGAAGAAACGTCTAAACATTCTGGCTTCTTTGTTGGCGCGTGGTAATTGGTTCAACTGTTCCTGGAAGGTTTCCCATTCGCTTTCCGGATAAATGGTGAGGCAATGATCCATTCCCTGTGTAATCACAAAGGAATCACCCAAGCCATCTCTGAACTTGGCCGGTATGATCAATCTGCCTTTTGCGTCAATCGAATGACTGTGTTCCCCCATGAACATACTAGTTTCTCCTTCTTGTGAAAGCACGTTGCTCCCCAGCTTGTGCTCTCCCTGGCTTGAAATGTTCGGCCGCCACTGCCTCCCCATTTCTCACCACTTCCTACCACTTTGCACCACTTATGTGATAATATTACCCTTTCCCAGGCTAAAATGCAAGGTTTTTCACAAAAAAAACAGAAGAAAGATTTCTCTTTCTTCTGCATTTTCTCTATCTTGTGGTGGTCTGTAACTGTTCCACCATATCTAGATATTCTTCAATGGCCGCATCCAATTCCCTACTCTTTTTCAGAATCGTGTGACTGCTCATTTTCTCCTGAATGGACTGATTCAGCGACTGCCGGATCTCCTCCACTTTTCTCTTCTGGGCCTCTATCTGCTCCACTAATTGTTTCTTCAATACTTTCGTTTCCCTTTTTTCTGATTTGTAAACGTTTCAAGATAATCCATACTACACTCACTACCAGCAAAATACCTGCCAGCAGCTGTGATACCGGTATCTGTGTTCCGGTCAGCAGCAGCTGGTCTGTGCGAAGGCCCTCGATCCAGAGTCTTCCGGCACCGTAGCCTGCCACATACATAAGAAAGACTTCCCCGTCAAACTTCTTTTTCTTACGGTAACAGAAAATCACAATAAGCACTGCCAGATTCCATAAGCTTTCATATAAGAAGGTCGGATGTACCTGAATATAGTCCACCCCGTTTATGGTCTGCAGATGATCCAGCATAGTCTGGGTGATCTCACCCTTGCGCACGGCGGACACTGGCAGCTGCATAGCCAGAAGGTTGTCCGTATAGCCGCCGAATGCTTCCCTGTTAAAGAAGTTCCCCCACCGGCCACAGATCTGGCCCACAAGGATACCCATGGCACAGGTATCTGCCACCAGGGAGAATTTCCATTTTTTTACCTTGCAATATACAAAGACTGCCAGCACCGCAGCGATCAGTCCGCCGTAAATAGCCAGTCCGCCCAGTCTCAGATTGAAAATACTGAGCAGGTCATCCTGATACGTGGACCAGTCGAACGCCACATAATAAGCGCGGGCACCGATGATAGCACAAAAGATAGCGATAATCAGCAGATCCAGATAGTTATCTGCATTCTGCTTTGTTCTCTGTGCTTCTTTATAAGAAAGCGCCACGCCCAGGATCATACCAATGGCGATTACAACACCATAAAAAGCAATTTCGAATCCAAAGACAGAGAAGTTTTTCCCCACATGCTCCAGATGAATCCCCAGGTTGGGGAAGTTAATTGACATATCCATATTTTTGCCCTTCTATTTGATTTCTATACATGATTTGCAATACCTGTCTGCTGATTACAGATTTGTCTGTAATGCAAACTGACCCATAGGATAATCGAAAATTTTCCATTATCCTGCTGTCCGGTATTGTGATCACACGTTGAAACGGAATAAAATAACATCTCCGTCCTTGACTACATATTCCTTGCCCTCCATGCGGACAAGTCCTTTTTCTCTGGCTCCTGCGTAAGAACCGCAGTCCAGAAGATCCTGGTAATTAACCACCTCAGCCTTGATAAATCCACGTTCAAAGTCTGTGTGGATCTTGCCTGCTGCCTGTGGTGCCTTGCAGCCCACCGGAATGGTCCATGCTCTCGTCTCATCCTCGCCGGATGTGAGGAAACTAAGAAGTCCCAGCAGACGATAGCTTGCCGCGATAAGTTTCTCCAGACCAGATTCTTTCAGTCCAAGATCTTCCAGGAACATCTTCTTCTCGTCGTCTTCCAGTTCTGCGATCTCCTGCTCGATCTGGGCGCAGATCACGAAAACTTCACTCTTATCCTCTTTGGCAAACCCGCGTACTTCCTGCACGTAAGTATTGTCCGCGCCGTCATTGGCCAAATCGTCTTCTGCCACATTGGCCGCAAAGATCACTGGTTTGATGGTGAGCAGATTCAAGGTTCCGATGATTTCTTCCTCATCTTCATTTTCCAGTTCCAGCGTCTTGGCCATCTTGCCTGCTTCCAGATGGGCTTTCAATCGCTCCAGGAAGGTCAGCTCCTTGGCTGCTGTTTTATCGTTTCTGGCGATCTTGGTCGTCTTTGCCATGCGACGCTCCAGGATCTCCAGATCGGAGAAGATCAATTCGAAATTGATAGTCTCAATATCTCGCAGCGGTGATACGCTTCCGTCCACATGGATAACGTTGGTGTCTTCAAAGCATCTTACTACATGGACGATAGCGTCCACTTCACGGATGTTCGCCAGGAACTGGTTCCCCAGCCCCTCGCCCTTGGACGCACCCTTTACCAGACCTGCAATATCAACGAACTCGATGACAGCCGGTGTCACCTTCTTAGACTGGTAGAAATCTCCCAGCAATTTCAAACGCTCGTCAGGAACCGGCACAATCCCCACGTTTGGATCTATGGTACAGAACGGATAATTTGCTGATTCTGCACCCGCTTTTGTCAGCGAATTAAACAACGTACTTTTCCCTACATTTGGCAAACCTACAATACCTAATTTCATTTTTCTCTATATCCTCCATTTTCCCAAAAATCTACTATAAAAAAAGCCTGACACAACATGTTATTCTAACATAATCAGGCATTTCTTTCAATCGTATTCTTTTGGGGCCGGCAGGCTGGTTTCCATAAGTAAAGAAATATGCGTCAACTGAAGCCTTATGATCTTTCTATGGGGCATACACATTTTTCCCACCACTTCATGCCCCGCGGTGTTCATTTTAATCAGGTTTTTCATGCATTTCAGCAACCAAAAGGGCATAGGTAGTTTTTTTCAACTCCTATGCCCCGTTTGAACAGGATTGCGGGGTATGGCACACACATTTTCCTGTGACTGCCCCTTTTCCTATATATTTCATGTTATATTCGCAAATATGGGGCAACGCAAAACATTTTTATTCTCTATACCCCTCCTGGTATTTTCATGCATTTCAGTAGTGCAAAGGGCATAGTCAATTTTTCCAACTCCAAGACCCATGATTATTTTGTATTGATTTACATCTTCCCGATAACCCTTGCCCTAATGATTCCTTCGGTCCGCTTTGCAATCTCATCAATGGTCAGATTAAAATCTTTATCAAACCAATGTATTAGAATCTGTGTCAGTGCTCCGCTGAAAAAAGCGATGGTATAATCAGGATATGCTTCCTTTTCATTTCTCTCCTGGAATAAATCGATTCTGGGAAGGTACTGCTCAAACATATTTACCAGATAAAATGTAAAATTATTCTCGATCAATATCTTTATAAAACTTTTTTCTTCATAAAAGAATGCAAAAAACTGCGCAGTTATTTCTCCAATCGATATCCCTTTAAAATCTGCACACTCTTCTCGAAATGTCAAAAACAAACATTCGAAATGATACGCCATGATCTCATCCTTTGACTCATAAATCTGGTAAAAGGTCTGTCTGGACAGATCTGCCTCTCCGCAAATATCTTTTATGGTTATCTTCGCATACGGACGATCTGCCAGCAATCGGATCAGTGCTTCCCGGATCCACTCTCTTGATTTCATAGCAGATGGATTATTTCCCTGATACATATGTCTCCTCCAAAAGTTTTACATATTTTAAAATCTGTATGACTTGTCGCCGGAACATTGACACCTGTCAGACTTTATTTTATACTACATTAAACACTGACATATGTCAACTTTTAGAGGAGGTATTTTATGACTATTTTTTTAACATTATTATCTGGAATCGGATGGATGCTTGTATACGAAGAATGTATCCGACTTGGAATCAAACAGAAAACATACGCCATGCCTTTTTGGGCTCTGGCTCTGAACATTACCTGGGAGATCATTTACAGTTACTCCGATATTTTTCTTGGTGCCCATGGCCCTCTGGCAGGCATCACGGTCGCACAGGCAGTTGTTAATGTATTCTGGGTGTGCCTGGACTGTGTCATTTGCTATACCTATTTTAAATACGGCAAAAAAGAATGGCCAAAAAAAATATCCGAAAAACTGTTCGTTCCATGGAGCCTGCTTATCCTTCTTTGCAGCGCCCTGCTTCAGCTTGCATTTATCAAGGAATTCGGTTTTGTCCTGGCAGCGGAATATTCTGCATTTTTACAAAATCTGTTAATGTCCGTTCTGTTTATTCATCTTTTTATCTCAAGGAAAAACATGGAAGGACAGTCGCTGCTGCTCGCTATAGCAAAATGGATCGGGACCCTTGCACCCACCATTTTAATGGGTGTGATACACTTCAACATCGTAGTCCTGGTCGTGGGGTTATTCTGCTCTGTATTTGACATTATTTACATTATTCTTATTTTGAAAGAAAGGAAAATACGCCATGAATAATATTTTTTTCAAGGCCGCCTGGAAAATCCTCGGCCGCAAAGAACTGCATATAGATAAAGATCTGTGCATCCGATGTGGAAAATGTGCTAAAATATGCACACATGACGCAGTCATTCAAAATGATGATAAATCTTATGATATCAACCATGACAAATGCCATCGCTGCAATCACTGCTTAGAAAACTGCCCGAAAACGGCCATCGTTTGACACATTTTCCAGCTGTCTCTGCCCCGCGGTTGGTATTTTGATCAGGTTTTTCATGCACTCCAGTAATGAAAAGGGCATAGATAATTTTTTTCAACTCCCATGCCCCGCGGTGTTCATTTTAATCAGGTTTTTCATGCATTTCAGCAACCAAAAGGGCATAGGTAGTTTTTTTCAACTCCTATGCCCCGTTTGAACAGGATCGCGGGGCATGGCACACACATTTTCCTGCGGGTGCCCCTTTTCCTGTATATTTCATGTTATATTCGCAAATACAGGGCAACGCAAAACATTTTTATTCTCTATGCCCCGACGATTATTTAGAAGTATTCCACTGCCACCATTTTGTTGTTTTCATTCTGCAGAACTATTTTATAGTAATTTT
>JAQUWF010000014.1 GCA_028692975.1 Lachnospiraceae bacterium | reverse complement strand
TCGTGAAGATATTAGAAAATTTCAGAGAGAGTTTTCTGAACTTCTTGATGAATCAAAAATAAGTCGATTGGTTGTTTTTGTGGATGAACTTGACAGATGTCGACCAGATACTATCCTTGATACATTGAGAAATATTCTTTAGAGGACAGAGATTTCCACCAGTATTATGCAAAAGTCGTGGCAGGTATAGAAGATACTACAAGAACGCGCTCTTTTATGTTTTTCTCTCATGCCCTGGCAGTAGCATCATGTTTAGAAAAACCTGTGCAACTGATTATCCCAGAGAATGGTTTCATTTCATTGAATATTCCAAGTACATTTTCCCGTATTGGAACGAGTAGCACAAGAACTACGCACCCTCATTATATGAAGCTGTTTCAGCAGTTATTGGACATTATTGGATTGCCAGTTACTCTCATAAATCCGTATCAGTTCAAAACAAAAGGTGAAATGTTGGCAGAATGTAAGAATAATGAGTTTGTTCAATCAAATTTGGAAAATACAATGTCTTGTTCTCACCCCGATAATGGAAGAATGTTAAAGGAAAAAGAAGCGCGTCATTGTGGTTATTGTTTACCTTGTGTAATTCGTCAAGCAGCTATAAAAAGAGCTGGCATGGTGGATAATAGCTCGTACAGAGATAATCATTTCAAAGATGGCAAAACATCTAAAATTTGCTTGAATTCTTATCGACTTGGACTAAGAAAGTATAATCCGAAATATGCGTTTATGACCATTCAATTAAGCGGGTCAATAGAAAACGATATTGAAAATTATACGAATCTATATATTCGGGGAATGGAAGAACTGGCATCATATTTGGAGGAAATCTAATGAGTGATTTTCTGATGGATGCACATATGCATTTTGATTTATACAAGAAGCGTGAGGAAGTTTTATCATATATTGAAAGCCATCATTCATACACTATTGCGGTTACGAATTTACCAGAACTGTATGAACGCTATTATCGCCAATATGCGGATTACAAGTACATAAAAATAGCACTAGGATTTCATCCAGAGCTTGCATTTCAATATGAAAACCAGCTTCCGATTTTTCTTAAATATTTAGATACAACTCGGTATATCGGAGAAATAGGTTTGGATTTTAGCGTGAAGGATAAGGAAAATCAACGCATTCAGATAAAAATTTTTAGCGAGATAGTCCAAGCTTGTAAAAAAACTGGAAACAAAATACTTTCGGTTCATAGTCGTCGTGCTGAGTCGGATTGTATCAGTATATTAGGGGGATATACGGGGAAAATAATTCTCCATTGGTATAGCGGAAGTATAAGCGTATT
The DNA here is from genome assembly GCA_028692975.1 of Lachnospiraceae bacterium. Classification (GTDB taxonomy): domain Bacteria; phylum Bacillota; class Clostridia; order Lachnospirales; family Lachnospiraceae; genus JALENY01. Next base: position 48,122 of record JAQUWF010000014.1, on the reverse strand, counting down.
GCGAGATGCAATAAATATTGGGTGTTATTTTTCAATCAATCATCAAATGTTGCTCAGTAAAAATGGAAAAAGTATTGTGAATGCAATTCCCCTGGAGAGAATACTTATCGAAAGTGATGCCCCTTTTACAAAGGAATTAGAAAAGGATTACTCAGTGTCTTTCAATAATGAAATTATTGGATATTTGTCGGAAACTAGAAATTATACAGAAGAATATATAAAAAAAATAATCAAAAATAATTTTCGACAAGTTTTATCATAAAATGGCAAAAGAAGCATTGCCTTATTAACTAGACATAACTGTAGTTGTAGAACTTACAACTTCTATTATGAAAGGATGTGATAATAAAATGGCTGATGATAAAAAGAATATTCTGCTAAGCACTTCTCCATATGATCAGAGTTTCCCTGCGATGTTATTGGAAGACGCGTTTGAGTTTCAACTAAATAGAGCGGAACGAGTTGCGCATGATATTTATGATGAAGTAGCAAAGGACTCTGCATCCGTGTTTCCTTTAGTTGATGGTGAACGGAAGTCACATCTTATAGTAGACGTTTCAGACGATGTAATGCAAGATATACACGATGGAAAAATTAAGTTGGTCGAGGAAAACAATCAGTTTTTTGCACAGCTTCGAGAAAATGGGCATTATAGCAAAAAGCTTCCTGTTAAAGAAGAAGCTTTTGGAGATGAACTAAGTGTTTGCCAGGCTGCTAATGCATTGCAGTTAAAGGCAATACAAGAGTCTTTGCAGAAACTTAGCGTTCAAATAAAAGCAATTGATGAGAGCGTAAGGGATGTGATAAACGGACAGCAAACGGATCGTATCGGAATGTATTATAGCGGTGTTGCTCTCTTTATGGAAGCATCTGCTGTTTCTAATCCGTCATTAAAAGAATCGCTTCTTGCACAATCAATAAAAGCATTAACTGAATCATCCTTTCAACTTACTCTTATTATGCAATCAGATATTCGTTACATAAAAAATAAAGAGTATGAGTCGAAAAAGAAAATCCGTACTAAGTTGATAGGTGAAAGGATGGAAAGCATTAATCAGTGTTTCTCTATAATTCATCAATCTGCAATCTTGAAGGCGGGAATTTATTGCCAAGCAGGAGAATTTGCTGCATTGGGAAGTGTTTTAGAGGAATACTCCCGATTCATCTCTGGAACGATTGCTCAGAATGCTTCCCTTCTTGCGCAATGCGATATTTCTGATGATGGAACTTTATTAGGTGTATGGAAAAGCAGAGCAAATTTACACCTGGATGCTTCAGATATCACCTCAAAATTACAAGCAAGTAATAAACCGATATATTTAGACTTAAGGAAGGAGGGCGAGCAGAATGAAAGTATTTAAGGGTTGTATCAATCCCTCTTGCTCAGCATACAAGAAGATTCACTATAAAAAGAATGATGATTATTGCACGAAGTGCGGTGCACCATTGCAATTTGTTTGTGCCGACTGTTGGACACAGTTGGAGGATGATTCTGAAAAGTATTGTATCCTTTGCAAAAATAAGAGGAAAGACGAAGCTGATAAGCGTATTGATGGTGCAAAAGACGCCGTAAAAAAAGTCGGTGGGGGTGTTGCAGCAGCTGCTGGCGTTGCTGTTATGGCAGCGAAGAATGCAAAACAGCTTCAAGGAGCAGTAAAGGATTTAGCAAAAATTGGAAAAGATATATTGAAGAAATAGATTTGATTTCTCGAGTACAGAAGAAATGTAGGGTGAGAAATTAAATAACATAAACATATAATTAAACTAATGGGCTCATGTTCTGTGATTATTAACGGAACATGAGCTTTTTATTATTTAGCATTTATTTTGATTGCATAGAATGAGAAAATTCATACTGCTAATTTCACAAGTGAATACAAATAATGTGATTTTTAGAAGGCACCAAACCACGGGAACCTGCGTAAAATAAGGGGTTGCAACAGATGCGTTAAAAATAGCTATATGTAAAAACTAAAGGGCCTTCCAATTCTGACATAAGAACTAGTAGAAATCGAAAGGAGGACTACTACCATATGAGTGGAGAAGTTAATGTCAGAATCAGCGAAAAGAGGAACCTTACTGTCAAGGAAGCAACTGAATACTTCGGGGTTGACGAGGCTGAGATTCGTAATCTTGTTAAGGAACATAGTGAATTGGGAATCTGGAGAGAATCCGCAAACATTCTTATTAGACGGATTGAGATGGAACGCCATTTTAATTCCTTAAAAAAGGCATGTGAAGTCAAGGTCAGTGAAAAAATCAATCTTACAATCAAAGAGTCTGCAGAATACTTTGGTATCGGTGCAAACATGATTCGTAACTTGGCTAAGGAACATAAGGAATTAGCATTGTGGATTGGTTCGGGCAAGATTTTGATCAAGCGGAAGAAGATGGAAAAGTTTTTGGATACGGCAACATCGATTTAAGATTGTTAACAAATTAGTGAAGCGCAATTGCTGGAAAGAGCAAAGAATTGATGCTATAATCAGTATAGTCATATTCAGCTCTTTCCTATACGGGAAAGGAGCATATTTATGCAGGCTAAAAAGAAAAAAGATAATAGAGGAAGAGTTTTATGGACGGGTGAAAGCCAGAGAAAGAGTGATTTGATTTATCAGTACAGATACACTGATGAAAATCACAATCGAAGATACATTTATAACGCCGATTTGGATGTTCTTAGAAAGATGGAAGAGACGATTGTTAAAAAGAAAGAATCTGGATTGAACTTAGCGAAGCCAAAACTGACGGTAAATGAACTCGTTGATAGCTATCTTGCCACCAAGCAGGGCGTTCGCTACAATACAAAAAAAGGATATGCGACAATCAGAAGACATATTAAAGAAAGTGGATTTGGTGATCGTCGCATTAATGAAATCAAAGTATCAGATGCAAAGTTCTTCTTAACTGAACTGCAGGCTAATGGAATAGGCTATTCAACAATTACCAGTATCCGTGGCGTGATTAAGCCAGCTTTCCAAATGGCGTTCGAGGATGACATCATCTCAAGAAATCCATTTCTTTTCGGCTTGAAAGGTGTTGTTAACAATACAACAAAAGAAAGAAAAGCGTTAACAATTGAGCAACAGGCATTGTTGTTGGAATTCTTTAGAACTGATAAGACATATAAGAAGTACTACGATGATCTTGTGGTTCTTCTTGGAACAGGACTTAGGGTCAGCGAGTTCTGTGGCTTGACGCTTAAAGACATCGATTTAGAAAATTGTTCCATTGATGTGAACAAGCAGTTGCACCGTACTCGTGAGGGCGAATATTATGTAGAAAAAACAAAGACCAAAAGTGGTTGTAGAGTTCTTCCAATTACGAGTGATGTGCGTGCAGCGCTAGAACATCTTGTTGCGAAGAGGAAGAAGTTTCCGGCAGGAGAGTCAATTGATGGATTTAATAATTTTATCGGTATCGATAAAAACAAAAATCCAAAGGTGGCATTACACTACGAAAATGAACTTCGTTGGGCGCTGAAAAAGTTTCGCAAAAAATATCTAGAGTTAGAAGAGTTTAACGTAACACCTCATGTGCTGCGCCACACATTTTGTACGAACTGCGAGAGTAGTGGAATGGATATCAAGTCTGTACAGTACCTTATGGGGCATTCGGATGCTAGAATTACCGCGGATGTATATTCTCATGCAAGGTTTGAAAATGTAGTCGCTTCATTGAACACTGTGTCTGATCTCATTTATGAAAAGATTGAGGCAGCGTAAGTTGCCTCTTGTTCCTTTATAGGAAAGTTCTCCTTTCGGAGAACTTCTGAATTAAAATGGCCCGCACGGAGGCGGGCATGAGAAACAGACGATCCTAAATTAGAAGAGATAAAAACCTTCTTCACTAAAATCGTCATCATCGATATCGTCAAATTCATGAAGAAAATAGTCCATGTCCAAGAGGTCTTCATCACTCATTTCACGGACTTCCTCCGAAGTTACACCTTCTGGAGGTTCTTTGATATATTGCTCCCGAAGTTCCTTTGCAAGTTCTACTTCTGTTATGTATTTCATTGTGACTTCCTCCGCTTTCAGATTGATGTTTTGATTGTATCACGAAAACGTTGGAGTTGGAAGATTCGGAATCTGGGCTGGAGACCGGCACCTGTGCTTACGCATTACCTTTTCATATAATTCATGCAAAGAAACAGGTTTATGGTTGAAATATAGTTCCAGAAAAAGCATTTTACTGCCACAGTTAGGGCATTTCAAAAGATCATAGCCAAAAGAGGAAAGAATACATTCCCGCCAACGGTTGAAGGATAAGAGAATCTTATGCTTTTCTTTGGAAATAGCACGCCGCAGATGAGAATCAGATTTACGATGCCTTGCATAGATACCATAATAGCGGATCATTTTGAAATGCTTTTCTGGTATGTGCTGCGTGAGACGAGAAATAAAATCCAGGACAGGAAGCTTTTCAGTAATAAGTTTGTTATCTTCATGGCGGGTGTAATGGAAGGTGACAAAGTCGCCATCGTAGGAATCGATACGCGAAGTAGCGATTACAGGGCGGCCAAGATACCTGCCAATGTATTTAATAACCTTAGAAGGATTACACTTATTCGGCATGGCACGGACGTAGAAACCATTTTGGTGATCGGCATAGATGGCAGATTTTACTTTTTTGAAAGGGTTGCCAAGGCGCATATGGAGTTCATTAAGCAAAGCAGTTTGAAAAGAATTTCGAAGGAGTTTGAAGCTGAAATGTTTCACATGACGCCAAAGTAAAGAATTGCCGACACCACCTTCAGAGATAAGACAGTGTATGTGAGGATTCCACTTCAGATCCCGCCCAAAAGTGTGCAGGACACAGATAAAGCCAGGAGTGAAGGATTCTGATTTGTTGAGTTTACGGAACATACGGGAAACAACGCTGTTAACTGCCGAGAACAGACAGTTTAGAAGAGAACGGTCTTCCAGAAAAAAATGCCGGAGCTCACTGGCAATGGTAAAAACACAATGGCGATGCTGGACATGAATGACTTTAAAGGACATGGAAGTAGTCCTGTCGATGGAGTACATGTTGCCACAGGTAGGACAGAAACGGGAATGGCATCGAAAGGCAACATATTTAAAAGTACCACAACAAGGGCAGGCGTACATGGCGCCACCAAAGGAAGGGTCGCCACAATGGATCATTTTTTCAACATTTTCGATGACAGAGTCACGAGGATGTAAAATATAAATCATTTCTTCATAATGGTCTTTAAAAATATTTTGTAAGATATTCATAAAACTATTATGAACCAAAGTAACAAAAAAGAAAACCCACCCCTCATGAATGAGGGGCAGGGGAGTTGAATAGGCGAAGCCTATTTTTTATCACCCATCTACTACATCAATTACTACACCAAATGGTGTAGTAATATAACACAATATAACACGAGGCATGAGATTGCGGGTAAAACGAAAAAATAAAGGAAAGGTTGAAAAGCCGCATAAATGTAGGCTTTATGAGGGTTTTAGAGAATGCAAAAAGATAGAATTAAAATCTTATTCATATGCCACGGCAACATCTGCCGTAGCCCAATTGCTGAATTTGTTTTAAAAGATATGGTACAAAAACGAAACATCGCTGACCAGTTCTACATTGCCTCCTCTGCGACCAGCACCGAGGAAATCTGGAATGGGGTCGGTAATCCGGTCTATCCGCCGGCTAAGGCGGAACTGGCGAAGCATGGGATTTCCTGTGAGGGGAAGCGGGCCGTGCAGCTGAAGAAATCGGATTATAATGAATATGATTATCTCATCGGTATGGACCATCAGAATAGGCGGAATATGATGCGCATCCTGGGGGCTGATCCGGAGCAGAAGGTTAGTTTGCTGCTGGACTATGGGAAACAGCCGCGGGATATTGCAGATCCCTGGTATACGGGGAATTTTGATGTGACTTATGAGGACATCGTGGAGGGGTGCGAGGCCTTTTTGGAGATGTTGGGATATTAGGATAAAAACTGTTATTGAAGTATCCTTTAAGACAGCAGCCCGCAAACCAATACAAAATACGTCGGCAATTTGCCTTCTTCCATCCACTCCAGATCGACATGAAACAAGTCATGGATGGTTTTGCCTACATTTCCGCCCAGAGATTCAATGGAGTAGCGCATTTTTTCCGGATGGCGGCAGGGTTTGCCTTCGGGTTTGGTGCAGTTTCCTTTGCCGCACATGATACAGCTGCCAGCGGACAGGCTGATACTGTTGGGAACTTCTTTTTCTTTTTTGAATAATTCGTCCGTCAATTTCTGCTTTTCGGGCAGAATGGATGCTTTAATCACTTTGTTCAATTCTTCGGCTGTATATTCTTTCAGGCGGGATTCCTCGTCAAAAATCATCTGAACGCCAATCAAATCAAAGGTGTGGTATTGCTTCCAATAAGATTCCACATCGAAATCGTAAGTGGGGCAGGACCAGATCTGATTATAATTGGGACAGGCCTTGCAACATTCTAAAAATGTGGGAATATCCACATAGTTCTCTAAATATTCATCAATGGAAATAGAGGCGGTATATCGTTTCGTTGTGTACATGGCAAATCCTCCTTTTTCTCCAGTATAATACGGAATTTTTCCCAGTGCAATTTGATTTGAAGAATGTACGGTGTTATACTATAAAAAGATACGAAAGAAGGTGGGAATTTGATGAAAAAAATGAACGCAAATAAGAAACAAATGATAGCATTGATTCTAAATCTCATAGTGATAGTTATGGAAATCATTGGGGCGGTCATGAGCGCGAGAAAACACGGTGCCGCAATGTTTCAATTCTACACGGAGGACAGTAATATTTTTGCCCTGCTGGCGTGCAGCATCTTTGCTGTTGTCTCCATCCTGAATCTGGCACATGGGAAAACGGAAATTCCAAAGTGGGTACATATTTTGAAATATATAGCAGCCTGTTGTCTGACGGTTACTTTTGTGGTGGTTATATGCGTGTTGGCACCAACGCTGGGGCCGGGCGGCTATACGGAAATGCTGCTGCAAGGTTCCATGCTGTACCATCATTTCCTGTGCCCGGTGCTTGTAGTGATTTCTTTTTTGTTTTTTGAGAGAGGGCCACAACTGGATAAGAAATGTAGATTTTATGCAGTGATTCCCACCATAATCTATGCGGCGGCATCCATTTTGTTAAATATATTAAAAGTAATGGACGGGCCTTATCCGTTCCTTCATGTGTTTGAACAACCAATATATATGTCGGCTCTCTGGTGTGCCGTCATATTGGGAGGGGCATATTTATTTGCCTGGTTAATCTGGAAATTAAATGGAAAGGTACGGAGTGGAAGATAATGCAGAAAGATAATGAACGTCTTGGAACAGAACCTATTGGAAAATTAATTTGGCAGCTGGCTTTGCCGGCGGTGGCGGCGCAGTTGGTCAATGTGCTGTATAATATTGTGGACCGTATGTATATCGGGCATATTCCGGTGGTGGGTGCACAGGCACTGACCGGGCTGGGGATTTGTTTCCCTATACTCATACTGATTTCGGCGTTTTCTGCTTTTGTGGGAAATGGCGGCGCACCCCTGGCAGCTATTCAGATGGGCAAGAAAAATAAAGAGGGCGCGGAGCGAATTTTGAATAATGGAGTGGTCATGCTGATCGGTTTTTCGATTATACTGACCGTTGTATTTTATATTTTTAAAGAACCTTTTTTGTATGCCTTTGGTGCCAGTGATGACACGATTGTTTACGCATTACAATATTTGGATATTTATCTGCTGGGAACGGTTTTCGTGCAGTTTGCGATGGGGCTGAATATGTTTATCACATCCCAGGGCTTTGCGAAAACCGCCATGTTGTCGGTGCTCATTGGGGCAGTGATCAATATTGTTCTGGATCCGATTTTGATTTTTGTTTTTGATATGGGAGTACAGGGCGCGGCTATTGCAACGATCTTTTCCCAGGCATGTTCGGCGATCTGGGTGGTGCGTTTCCTGTGTTCGGAAAAATCCGGCATTCGAATCAAAAAAGAGTACATGAAACCAAATTGGAAAATCATCGGCAGTATTGCAGCGCTGGGTGTTTCGCCGTTTATCATGCAGGCCACGGAAAGCCTGATCAACATTATATTCAATAGTGGATTGCAGCATTATGGAAATGACCTGTATGTGGGATCCATGACTATTCTGCAGAGTGTTATGCAGCTGATTTCCGTTCCGGTTATGGGCTTGACTATGGGGACGCAGCCGATTATCAGTTATAATTATGGTGCTGAAAATGTGCAGCGGATCAAGAAAACGGTGGGTATTGTTGTGGGAATCACTTTTTCGCTCACGACGCTGTATTGCCTGGCGACGGTATTTTTCCCGACGATATTTGCCAGCCTTTTCACCACGAATGCGGAATTGATTGCGCTGGTGGGAAAAGTTTTGCCGATCTTTATGGCTGGAATTTGGATTTTTGGTATTCAGATGGCCTGCCAGGCGGCGTTTCTGGGCATGGGACAGGCGAAGATTTCACTGTTTCTGGCGCTTTTGCGTAAGGTAATCCTGCTGATTCCGCTGGCATTGATTCTGCCCAAGTTTACTGGTGTTATGGGGATTTTTTATTCGGAACCCATTGCAGATGTGTTATCCGCAGTCACGGCGGGCATTCTGTTCGTGAGATTTTTCCGGAAATTATTGCGGATGAATGGGGATAAAGAAAAAGAAATGGCGTAGCCTGATAATCATAATCATTCAACCGGTTGGTGAGGGAGATAAGTGTATGAAATCATTGGAAATGATAGCGGAGGAGCTGGGTTTTTCGGACACGAGTTCGACTCCCACCTACCAAATCAAATTTGTTCCGGAATATCGAAAATATTGTGAGGACAATGTGTGTGGGAATTATGATAAATTGCCGACCTGCCCTCCGGGATGTGGGACTTTTGAGCAGCTGCGGGACAAGGTGATGGCGTATGAGACTGCTTTTGTCATGAAAACTCTGTGGACGGTGGAAGATTTCCAGGATAGCAAAGCGTTTAAGGAAATGAAGTTCCAGCATAATAAGATTACGAAGGAATTGGTGCGTCAGGCCGGGGAGCAGGGGCTTGTAGGTCATATGATTACTGCGGGGCCTACGGCAGATACGTCGTGTATCTCAGCGTATTGTATTGACGTGAGTGAACTGGCAAAGACCTGCAACATGGAGTATTTCTGCGGGGATAATAAGGTGGCGTTTTTCAGTGTGTTTTGTTATACGGCTAAATGATTACAGGGATTTTTGAGTATGTTAATGCATGAAATGTGAATGTGATATAGTTTTTTGTTTGGAGGATTTTGGCATGAATTTACAGGTTAGAAGAGCAGAAAATAAAGATACAGCGAAGATTACCGATCTGCTGAATCAGGTGCTTATGGTACATCACAATGGCCGGCCGGATTTGTTTAAGGGGAACTGTCGGAAGTATACGGATGAGCAGCTGGAGATTCTGATTGCGGATGATGACAGGCCGATTTTTGTGGCGGTGAATGAAGATGGGGATGTGCTGGGGTATTCTTTCTGTATTGTTACCCAGCAGCTGCACAATAATATATTGACGGATATCAAAACGTTGTATATTGACGATCTCTGTGTAGATGAAAATAGCCGGGGTCAGCATGTGGGGAAGACTATTTATGAATATGTGAAGGGGTATGCCAGGGAAATTGGGTGTTATAATCTGACTTTGAATGTGTGGGCTTGTAATGAGAGGGCTATGGAGTTTTATAATCGGCAGGGGCTGCAGGTGCAGAAGATGGGGATGGAGACAATCCTTTGATTTTGGGGAAGGGGACGCCGCTGCAAGCGGCCCCATATATCACGCAAAGGCGTGCAACGCGCCGGTGAACTATCCGCCAACTTCGACTATGAGACTCAGGAATGCCTTCGTCTCTAAGTCTGCGTAGGCGGAGGATTTCACCTCTGCTAGGGACGCACGCTGATTTCTTTGCTTTGATATATGGGGCCGCTTGCAGCGGCTGCCATTGGCTCGGCCAAAAGATAAAAAATCGGGCGGATTGGAAATAGGGGGCTATTATTTCATTAGCGAAAGATAAAAGATTAAAGATAAAGGATTAAAGATAAAAAATTAAAAGATAAGGAGATTTGGGATGCGACTGATATCTTGGAATGTGAATGGACTGCGAGCTTGTGTGCAGAAGAATTTTATGGAGTTTTTTGGGGGGATTGATGCGGATGTTTTTTGTGTGCAGGAGACTAAATTGCAGGAGGGGCAGATTGATATGGATTTGCCGGGGTATTTTCAGTATTGGAATTATGCGGTGAAGAAGGGATATTCTGGAACGGCTATTTTTACGAAGCGGGAAGCAATTTCCATGAAGTATGGTATTGGGATCGAGGAGCATGACCAGGAGGGGCGTGTGATTACGTTGGAGTATCCGGAGTATTATATGATCACGGTGTATACGCCAAATTCCCAGAATGAACTGGCACGGCTGCCTTATCGCATGAAATGGGAAGAGGATTTTCTTGCCTATATGAAGAAACTGGAAGAGACGAAGCCTGTTATTTTCTGTGGGGATCTGAATGTGGCTCACACGGAGATTGACCTGAAGAATCCAAAGACGAACCGCAAGAATGCAGGATTTTCTGATGAGGAACGTGCGAAGTTTTCAAATATTCTTGAAAATGGATTTATCGATACGTATCGATATTTTTACCCGGATACCGAGGGTGTTTATTCATGGTGGTCTTACCGCTTTAAGGCGCGGGAGAAGAATGCAGGATGGCGTATTGACTATTTCTGTGTGTCAGAAGTTTTGAAGGACAAATTGAAGGATGCGAAGATTCATACGGAAGTGCTGGGATCGGATCATTGTCCGGTGGAATTGGAGATTGAGTTGTAGAAGTTTCAAGTCAAAAACATATGAAGAAGAAAACCTGGGTATCCTAAAGATATCCGGGTTTATTTTTTTAGAAAAACAATTAAAATAATGGTTTTTGTAATAGGAAAGTAGTTAAAATAATGGTTTCTTGTTGAAATGAAACAAAAAAATGGTATACTATGAGTATGAAACAGAGCGTTTTCCGATTTACTTATATACGAAAAAGCAAGATGGGGGTGAGGAGTATGAGTGAGAGGACTTTTGTGACGCCGCAGTATACGACCGCAGAGGAAATAAGAAAAATAAGAAAGCAGTTAGGGCTTACGCAGAAAGAATTTGCGCAGTTGATTAATTGTTCGAAGCCGACGGTGGAACGGTGGGAGAGAGAGACAAAGTCCATTACCGGGCCGGTTGTTCTTCTGCTGAAAATGCTGGAGCAGTATCCGGAATTTGCGGAGCAGATGCAGATGCCGGAAAAAGAATATCCGCTCAGGCTCTGGTATATGCATGAGAATACCTTGTGCACTCTGATCGATGTGGATGATGTGAATAAGCAGGTGTGTGTCAAAAATTATACGAATCATGTCATGTTCCGTGCATTCGGAAATGTGGAAATGCCGGACTATGATATGTATGAGAATTTTTTGAAGTCCAGGTGTTTTCCGGAAAGCAGGGACAAAATGAAATTGATTCTAAAAGATCTGGACCTGCCTTTTTATGATCCGTTTTTGATCATCGAGAAGACAGAGGGCCGGATGGCGGAAGATAATTTCTGGATAAAGATCGAGAGGTAGTGCTATGATAGAATTGTTCGAACAGGATACGAGGACCAATGATCGGCAGTCGTCCAAGGGGAATCAGTTAAAATGGGAGAATCAGGGCTGCTGGTACAAGGCAGATTATACAGGGTATGAGGGGTTGGCAGAATATGTGGTATCCCATTTATTGCAGAAGTCCACGCTGAGGGATGAGGAGTACGTTTTGTATGATCTGGAAACCATAAAATACAAATCTACGGTATACAATGGCGTAAAAAGCAGGAATTTTCTGGCAAAGAGCTGGCAGATTATTACGTTGGAGCGCCTTTTTCAAAATTTTTATAATGAGAGTCTCTATAAATCTGTCTTTAAAATACAGGACCACAAAGAGCGGCTGCGTTTTCTGGTGAATCAGGTGGAGCGCATTACCGGGCTGAAAAATTTTGGTGAATACATGAACAAATTGATGACGGTCGATGCGTTCTTCTTAAATGAGGATCGCCATACGCATAATATTGCGGTGCTGATGAACGATGAAGGGGTATTTGATTATTGCCCCATGTTTGATCACGGGGCCGGACTTTTGTCTGATACGACAATGGATTACCCTCTGGAAGGAAATGTGGAGGAGTGCTTGAGCCGTGTGCAGGCGAAGACGGTATGCAGCGATTTTGATGAGCAACTTGAAATCTCGGAAGTGTTGTATCATTCCAACTTGAAATTTGACTTTACAAAACAGGATGTTGCAGGATTGCTGGAGGCGGTGGAAAATTACCCAAAAAATGTAAAGGACAGGGTAGAAAAACTTTTGATTTCGCAGATACGCAAGTATGAATATCTGTTTTAGCGATGTTAATCGCGGCTTTATCCAAAAATATTATGAAAATTCAAAAGAAGATACCTAACTGAACCCTTGTTTTTTGATTAACAACATGGTACAATATTCGAGTATAATTCCATATGGTAATAATAAGTGCATATGCATTTGAAATCTGGGTCTTAGACCTTCCCGGTGGATATGTATATGAAAAGGGAATTGGGTGAGAAACCCAAGCGATCCGGTCACTGTAAGTGAGGAGCGAAACCTAATCGAATCCATTGTGCGCGAGCATGAGAAGGAGAGGTGGAACGACGATTCACGAGCCAGGAAACCTGCTTATTGTTAAGGGTGAAACTTCCGAAGAAAGTTTAGCATTCTACTTGGCGGGAAACCGTCAAATGGTGAGTCTGCTGAACAAGCAGGCTTTTTGTCTTTTATGGGATGAACTCAAAGCGGATTATACAAAGATTAAACGGCGGCAAATGCATCCCCACCTCCGCAAGTATGGATGCATTTGCCATATAAAAAGGAATAAGCGATGTCCAAGAAACTGGAAGATTATTATATTATAAAGAATGGCAGGAAACTCCGGTATGGTTATACCACAGGATCCTGTAGTGCAGCAGCGGCGAAAGCGGCTGCTCTTATATTATTTACAGGCAAATTGTGTGACCGGGTGCAGCTCACCACACCAAAAGGGATTGAACTTGATCTCACTGTGGAGGATGTTACCCGGTCGGAGGATGCTGTCAGTTGTGCGATCCGAAAGGACGGCGGCGACGATCCTGATGCCACCCATGGAGCACTGGTTTATGCCAGGGTCAGTAAAAGCACCGCGCCGGGGATTCATCTGGACGGTGGTTTGGGCGTGGGTCGGGTGACCAGAAAGGGCCTGGAGCAGAATATCGGGGAGGCGGCCATCAACCGTGTGCCCCGGCAGATGATTCTTCGGGAAGTGGAAAATGTGTGTGATCAATGCGACTATGAAGGCGGCCTGGATGTGATCATCAGCATACCTGCCGGAGTGGAACTGGCGAAAAAGACCTTTAATCCGCGGCTGGGTATCCAGGGAGGCATTTCGGTGCTGGGGACTTCCGGCATTGTGGTGCCTATGAGTGAGGAAGCGCTGATCAAGAGTATTGAGTTGGAGATGAATATGCGGCTGGCCGATGGCGACCGTTACCTGCTCATTACCCCGGGGAATTATGGGGAAGATTTCGTCAAAGAGCATATGAATGTGGATTTTACCCGGAATATTAAATGCAGTAATTTCGTTGGTGAGACCATAGACATGGCGGTGAACCGTGATGTGAAGGGGATTTTATTCGTGTCCCATATCGGTAAATTTGTCAAGGTGGCAGCAGGTATCATGAATACACATTCCAGAAACAGTGATGGTCGGGCGGAGATCCTGGCCGCCAATGCCATAAGGGCGGGTGCGTCCGCAGAGACGGCGCGGCAGATTCTGGATACGGTGACCACCGATGAGGCGTTGGAAATTTTGCAGAAAGCGAATCTTCTGAAGAAAACTATGGACTGTATTCTGGAAAAGATAGATTTTTATTTAAATAAGAGAAGCTGCGGACAGATTCCCATTGGAGCGGTGATTTTTTCCAATGTATTTGGGTATCTGGGCGAGACAAAGACAGCGGGAGAGGTAAAGGAGAAATTATGATACATTTTGTAGGAGCAGGATCCGGAGCGGCGGATCTCATAACAGTAAGAGGGAAAAACTATCTGGAGGCAGCAGATGTGATTATTTATGCGGGATCCCTTGTGAATCCCCAGCTGTTGGACTATGCGAAGGAAGGATGCCAGATTTATAACAGTGCCGAAATGACCCTGGAGGAAGTGTTGGAAGTTATGTTCGCGGCGGAAAAAGATGGGAAAACCACCGTTCGGCTGCATACGGGAGATCCGTGCCTTTTCGGCGCGATCCGGGAGCAGATGGATGTTCTGGAAGAAAAAGAAATCAAATATGACAGTTGTCCGGGTGTCAGTTCATTTTGTGGCGCAGCATCTGCGCTGAATCTGGAGTATACGTTGCCGGATGTTTCTCAGAGCGTGATCATCACACGTATGGCTGGGCGCACTCCAGTACCGACGAAGGAAAGTATTGAGTCTTTTGCGTCTCATCATGCGACTATGGTGGTATTTCTGAGTACCGGCATGCTGGAAGAACTGAGCCAGCGGCTGATCGAGGGTGGCTATACGGCAGATACACCGGCGGCCATCGTTTATAAAGCGACCTGGCCGGATGAGAAGACGTTTGTCTGCACCGTAGGCACGCTGGCACAGACGGCTAAGGAACATAACATTACCAAGACGGCATTGATGATCATAGGAGATGTGGTGGCTCATAACCATTATGATCGATCTGAACTTTATAATCCGGAATTCACCACAGAATTCCGCAAGGGTACCATACGCTAGAGGTGACACCATGAAAATAGCGATAATCAGTTTTACCCAGCGGGGTATGGAGTTAGGCGAAGCAATCCGTTACGCCTTGACGGATGAGAATCAGGATGTATGGACTTACGCCAAGAGCCAGTATCTGAAAAGCCAGAAGGCTGTGGTGATCAAAGATTCCCTGCAGAGCTGGACAAAGGAAAAATGGCAGGAGGCGGATGCCCTTATCTTTGTTGGGGCATGTGGCATCGCGGTGCGGGCGATTGCACCTTATGTGAAGGACAAATTTTCTGATCCAGCGGTGCTTGTGCTGGATGAGAAGGGGACTTTTTGTATTTCCCTGCTGTCCGGACATGTGGGCGGTGCCAATGAACTGACCCGGATCATCAGTGGGGCTATTGAGAGTATTCCTGTCATAACGACGGCTACCGATGTGAATGGTTACTTTGCTATCGATGAATTTGCCAAAAAGCATGAAATGGAACTGAACCGGGAGAGCATGAAACATGTTTCAGCAGCTCTGTTGGCAGGAAAGCAGATTATTTCCGCCGGGATCGGATGCCGTAAGGGAACATCGGTGGGGCTCATCGAAAAGGCTGTAAATATAGCCTGCAAGAGTGAGCGGATACCGATCCAGGCCATCAAAAATGTGGCAAGTATTGATCTGAAAAAGCAGGAACCGGGACTGCGGCAGTTTTGTGAGCAGTTGGAAGTTCCTTTTATTACTTATACGAAAGAAGAATTGAACACACTGGAAGGCAATTTCACGCCCTCGGTATTTGTGGAATCCGTCACCGGGGTGGACAATGTGTGCGAACGAAGTGCAGTGCTGGCCAGCGGCCATGGCACAGTCATTATGAAAAAAACTGCTTTTGACGGCGTGACCGTTGCTTTGGCAGTAGCAGATGGGAGAAAAATATAATGAACAAAATTTATGTAATCGGAATCGGCCCGGGGGCTTATGAGCAGCTGACTATCAAGGCGGCAAACGCATTGACGGAAAGCGACGTGATTATCGGCTATACGGTGTATGTGGATCTGGTAAAGGAACATTTTGCCGGGAAGGAATTTCTGACCACACCCATGAAGAAGGAAGTGGACCGCTGTGTGCTGGCTTTTGAGGAAGCACAGAAGGGCAGAGTCGTATCGATGATCTGCAGCGGTGATGCGGGCGTGTATGGTATGGCTGGCCTTATGTATGAGGTTGGGGTGAATTATGCGGATGTGGAACTGGAGATTATTCCGGGTGTGACGGCGGCTCTCGGTGGAGCGGCAGTGCTTGGCGCACCGCTCATTCACGACTTTTGTCTGATCAGTCTCAGTGATCTGCTCACACCGTGGGAGAAGATCGAGGCGCGGCTGATCGCATCGGCGCAGGCTGACTTTGTGGCTTGCCTTTATAATCCATCCAGCAAGAAACGTCATGATTATCTGGAGAAGGCATGTGACCTTATGCTCCAGTACAAGAGCGGTGACACGGTCTGTGGTATCGTAGGAAATATTGCAAGAGAAGGGGAGTCTATGAAGATTCTTACATTGGCTGAACTCAAAACGACAACAGTCGATATGTTTACCACGGTATTTATCGGAAATTCCCAGACGAAGGTAATTGATGGAAAAATGGTAACACCGAGAGGATACAGAAATGTATAAAAAAGTACTGATTTTTGCAGGGACAATCGAGGGTCGCATCATGGCGCAGGCGTTGGCGGGTGCCGGGGTGCAGACTCATGTGTGTGTGGCCACGGAATATGGTGAGAGTCTGCTGGAAAAGAGTACGTCTATGACCATCAGCCATGAGCGGCTGAATGTGGAGGAGATGGTACAGCTTATGGAGCAGATGCGCCCGGAGCTTATTATTGATGCCACCCACCCTTATGCGGTGGAGGTGACAAAAAATATTAAGGAAGCCGGAGCACAGTCCGGCATTTCTTATGTGCGTCTTTTGCGTTCCAGCCAGTCTGCGGAGGACGCGGTCTATGTGGCTTCTGTGGAGGAGGCAGTGGAGCATCTGCAGGGCACCACGGGAAATGTGTTTGTGACTACAGGCAGCAAGGAATTGGCGAAGTTTACGGCACTTGTGGACTATAAGGAGCGGGTGTATGCCCGTGTGCTGTCCATACCGGGCGTGGTGGAAAGCTGCGCTGATCTTGGCTTTGAGGGTGCGCATCTGATCTGTATGCAGGGACCTTTTTCCAGAGAATTAAATGAGGCCATGCTGCGCCAGGTGAATGCGTCTTATCTGGTCACAAAGGAGTCGGGTGCGGCAGGTGGCTTCTTTGAGAAATGCCAGGCGGCGGAGCAGTGTGGCGCGAAACTGGTGGTGATCGGAAGACCCCAGGAAGAGAGTGGAATTTCTCTGGAGGAATGTCTGGAGTTATGTAAACTTGATGCGCCCGCTGTGAACATGGATAAGCGGCAGGTTACTCTGGTTGGCATCGGCATGGGAAATCTTGTGACCATGACCCGGGAAGCACTGGATGCATGTAAGGCTGCGGACCTGGTTGTCGGTGCCCAGCGTATGGTGGAAGCGGTGGCTGGTCAGGGACAGGCTGTTTGTTATGAATATAAGGCGGAAGCCATTGCAGATTATATTGAGGAGCATGGAACGTATAAAAAGGTTGTGATTGCATTATCCGGGGATGCGGGATTTTTCAGTGGAGCGAAAAAATTGCTGCCATTGTTGAAGCAGCCCTATCGTATTATTCCGGGTATCTCTTCCATGGCCTATTTTTGCAGTAAGATCGGGAAGGCCTGGGACGAAGCCACGCCGGTGACGCTGCATGGCAGACAGAATAATTTCATCGGTGAGATCCAGCAGTCACCGAAAGTTTTCGCATTGATCGGTACGGCAGAAGGCGTGGGCGAGCAGTGCAGGAAAATGACCGAGTATGGGCTGGGTGACTGTAAAGTCTGGATCGGTGAGAATATGGCTTACGAGACAGAATGTATTCGGCAGGGGATGGCAAAGGATTTCGCAGGTATTTTGACGGAGAAGCTTTGTGTGCTCTATGTGGAAAATGAGATGGCCCAGGACGTGGTGGTGACCCATGGTCTGCCGGATGAAGCTTTCCTGCGGGACAAGGTTCCCATGACCAAGGAAGAGGTGCGGAGCATTACACTCTCCAAACTGCGGCTGCGCAGGGATTCGGTTATTTACGATATCGGTGCCGGGACGGGCTCGGTGTCTGTGGAGATGGCAAAACAGTCTTTCCGCGGCAAGGTATATGCTATCGAGAAGAAGCCGGAAGCGGTGGATTTGCTGAGACAGAACAAGATGGCTTTTGCGGTGGACAATATGGAAATCGTGGAGGGTCTTGCGCCGGAAGCCATGGATGGACTGGATGCACCGACCCATGCGTTTATCGGGGGATCTTCGGGAAATCTCCAGGAGATCATCGCGTCCCTGCTGGAGAAGAATCCCAAGGTGCGCATTGTGCTTAATGCCATCGCTCTGGAAACCGTTGTGGAATCCATGGAAGTGCTGAAAAAATTCAAATTGACAGATGTAGATATTGCATGTGTGAATGTGAGCAAAGCAAAGAAACTGGGATCGTACAACCTTATGATGGGCCAGAACCCGGTTTACGTTATTTCCTGCCAGGGGGAATAAGGATATGAGGAAAGGGGGCAGCAGCATGAATATACCGAGAATCTTGTTGACGGCAGGAGCCAGTGGTAGCGGGAAGACGCTGCTTACTTGCGGAATGCTGCAGGTACTGAAAAACAGAGGTCTGAAGGTCATGTCCTTCAAATGCGGCCCCGATTATATTGACCCCATGTTTCATGCGCAGGTGATCGGAACACCCAGCCGGAATCTGGACACTTTTTTCACAGGAAAAGAAGGGACACGGGAATTACTGGCGAAAAATGGTGCAGGGTGTGATGTGGCTGTGCTGGAAGGTGTCATGGGATATTATGACGGTCTTGGGGGAATCAGTACGGATGCCAGCGCTTATGACGTGGCGCAGGTCACGGACACACCGGCGGTGCTTATCGTGAACTGCAAGGGCATGAGTGTGTCGATTCTGCCTTACGTCAAGGGATTTCTGGAGTTCCGGGGGGATAGCCATATCCGGGGCGTGATCTTGAATCAGATGACACCTATGTTGTATCCCAGAGTGAAGGCTATGATAGAGGATGAACTTCATATTGAAGTTTATGGATATGTACCAAAACTCACGGATTGCGTTCTGGAGAGTCGGCATCTGGGCCTGGTACTTCCCAATGAAGTGGCAGAGCTGCAGGAAAAATTACACAAACTGGCAGATGTGTTGGAAGACACGCTGGATGTGGATAAGTTATTGGAATTGGCAAAACAGAGTGGAAAACTTCCAGAAACCAGGAACAATAGTGGGAGCGGTGCTAAAACGACAAATGCTGAAAGTGTTGCGGCTGTTGGATTTGGAACACTTAATGAAGACTTGGATTTTTCTACGTGCAGTGGGAATAAATCTGATGTGCTCGGGAAATCCATACGCATTGCAGTGGCGCGGGATGAGGCATTCTGTTTCATTTATGAAGACAATCTTCAACTGCTGCGGGATATGGGTGCAGAACTGGTGGAGTTTTCGCCGATTCATGATGAGGCTTTGCCGGAACATGTGCAGGGGTTGCTTTTGTATGGTGGATATCCCGAACTTTATGCCCGGGAACTCAGCGAGAATGTTCCCATGCGGGATAGCATTCACAACGCCATAGAGCTGGGCTTGCCCTGTATCGCGGAATGCGGCGGGTTCATGTACCTGATGGACTCACTGGAATCCATGGAATATGAAAAATTCCCCATGGCAGGTGTTTTCTGTGGAGATGCTTTCCGAACAGAGAAACTTTCCAGGTTCGGATACGTGACACTTACGGATGGAACGGCATTTGGTGAGCAAGTGGGTGATATTCCTGCTCATGAATTTCACTATTTTGATACAACTGATAATGGGGATACATTTACCACGAAGAAACCTTTGAGCAAGCGTTCCTGGAATTGCATACACAGCACCCCCACCCTATTCGCCGGCTTCCCACATATTCATTTTTACGGAAATAAGAAGGTGGCGGCAGCATTTTTGAAAGCCTGCTGGAAGTTTGGGTAGCCAGGGGTGTTTTGCAGGCGAAGTTACCTTAAAAAGCAAGTTATGAAGAAATAAAAGAGTGTCGATTGGGCAGCCAGAGCAGTTTGCAGGCGGAGTCGCCAAAAAAGCAAGTTATGAAGAAATAAAAGAGTGTCGATTGGGCAGCCAGAGCAGTTTGCAGCCGGAGTTACCAAAAAAGCAAGTTATGAAGGATAAAAAGGGTGCTGATTTGGTAACTAACATAATTTCTTGTCGTGGTTGCCAAAAAATCTTGATAATTCTCGTTTTTTTTGGTAGCAGAAGAAAATAACTTGGTTTGTTACCAAATAAAGTGATTTTGGGGGCGTCAAAGAGCACATTTTGGGTAATTTCTTGAAAAAGATGTGAGAGTTACCAAATTCTATGGGGCCTGAGGAATATGAGAATTTTCAAATGAAATATTATCTTATAAAGAAAATTGTAACTGTTCAGGACTTTGGACCACAGACACGTTCGCTTTGCGAACTATCTGCTGTAAGCAGCTCCTGTCTAAGGTTAACGGCCATCCCGGCCTATACGAGAATAATAATAAATCTCTTAGCAAGTAAACTTGCACGAGTTTTATTATTACGCTCATGCAGTCCGGAACAGTTACGATCAATTACTCAATGAAGAGGTAGAAAAATGACAGTGGAAGAGAGATTACGGGAAGAATTAAAGCAGGTTAAAAAGATCGACGAAAAGGCTATGGAGGAGAGTAAGACGAGATGGGATGCTATCGCGAAACCGCTGCATAGTCTGGGAAAACTGGAGGACTCGCTGGTGGCTATCGCCGGGATGACGGGGGATGCGACCATGCATCTGGAGAAAAAGGCGCTGGTGACCATGTGCGCGGATAACGGTGTGGTGGAGGAAGGCGTGACTCAGACGGGACAGGAAGTTACGGCTATTGTTTCTGAAAATTTCCTGAAAGAAGCGGCTACCTCCAGTATCATGTGCAAGACGGTGGGCGCAGACATTTTCCCGGTGGATATTGGGATCGCGCGGGATACGAATATTATTAACCGCAAGATCGCCTACGGAACAAAGAATATGGTGAAGGAACCGGCCATGACCAGAGAAGAGGCTGTCCGAGGACTTCAGGTAGGAATCGATATGGTGAAGGAATTGAAGGAGCGCGGTTATGGAATTATCGCTACCGGAGAGATGGGCATCGGCAATACAACCACCAGCAGTGCGGTGGCGGCGGTGCTTCTGGAGCGTCCGGTGGAGGAAGTGACAGGACGCGGCGCGGGGCTCAGCTCAGAGGGGCTGGACCGCAAGGTGAATGCGATCAAGAAAGCCATTGCATTACATAAACCAAACAAGGAGGACGGTATCGATGTGCTGTCCAAGGTGGGCGGATTTGATATTGCCGGTATGGCGGGGACGTTCCTGGGCGGCGCAATCTATGGTGTGCCTGTGGTTATCGATGGATTTATCTCAACGGTATCTGCCATGCTTGCGGCAACGATCTGTCCGGAGGCGAAGAATTTCATGATGGCATCTCATGTATCCAAGGAACCGGCGGCAATCATGGCGCTGGAAGCACTGGGTAAGGAAGCCTGCCTGCACTGTGATATGTGTCTCGGTGAGGGCACCGGCGCGCTGGTATTTTATCCGATTCTGGATATGGCATGTGCCGTGTATCAGGGCATGACGACCTTTGATGATAACCATATTGAGAAGTACGAACCGTTGATATAGGAGAAATTATCATGATTCATTTGGTAACAGGGGGCAGTGGAAGCGGTAAGTCGGCATTTGCGGAGTCTTGTATTCTGGACTTTGGGCCGGCGCAACGGATTTATATTGCGACTATGTATCCCTTTGACGAAGAAAGCCATAGGAAAATCGCCCGTCACAGGGAGATGCGCAAGTCGAAAGCATTTGATACCATCGAGTGTTTTACGGGATTGGAGCAGGTGGACATCCCGGGAGGTGCCAATGTGCTGCTGGAATGTATGTCTAATCTGGTGGCGAATGAGATGTACCAGGAGGCGGGAGCCCATGAGGAAACCGTTGCCGCAGTCATGCGCGGTGTACGGCATGTGGCAGAATCGGCAGGGAATCTGGTCATTGTCTCTAATGAAATATTTTCTGATGGCGTGGAATATGATGCGGAGACCCGGCGCTATCAGGAATATCTGGGGAAGATTAATTGTGAAATAGCCAGAGTGGCCGACCGTGTCAGTGAAGTCGTGTATGGCATCGTGGTGGAGGCGAAGGAGATAGGATGAAGCAAATATGGAACAGTTTTAAAATAGCATTTTCTATGTATTCAAAGATTCCCATGCCAAGGAGTGAATGGACGAAGGAGAACATGCGATATGTTATGTGCTTTTTCCCGTGGGTGGGGCTGGTCATTGGAGTGCTGACCTACGGCTGGTATATGCTGGCCTCTTATCTGGTATCTATAGGCATCACTCTGACAGCGTCCTTTGTCGCAGTAGTTCTGGTATTGATACCTGTGGTTATCACCGGGGGAATACATCTGGACGGACTGCTGGATACCTCGGATGCACTTTCTTCTTATCAGGAGAAGGAGCGCAGACTGGAGATCCTGAAGGATTCCCACGCGGGAGCCTTTGCGATTATCATCTGTGTGGTTTATTTCGTATTTTACTATGGGGTCTGCACTATGGTCAGTTGGGGAAGTATCCCGGTCATTGCCCTTAGTTTTGTAGTATCCCGCAGTCTCAGCGGCCTGTCTATCGTGACTTTCCCTATGGCTAAGGGGACAGGGCTGGCGGCAACATTTTCTGATGGGGCACAGAAACAGACGGTTAAAATATCGATGATCATCTATATCATTATCATGGGAATCGGCATGATCTGGCTGGGGCAGATAAGAGGCATCGTTGGATTGGCTGCCGCAGCGGTGGTATTTTTCTATTATTATAAAATGTCCATGAAGAATTTCGGTGGAATCACCGGGGATCTGTGCGGATATTTTCTGCAAATATGTGAATTGACCATGGCTTTTGGGATTGTTGCAGCGGATCTGATTATGAAGGCACTGTAAGGAAGAGGACTGAAAAATGAAATTATTTATCGGTGGAGCCTGTCAGGGAAAACGAGTCTATGCGGAAACCGTGACAGGAATAACAGAATGGATCGATGGAAATGTATGTGAATATGATGAGATTTATTCCTGCAAGGCAATGACACATTTTCATATGTATGTACGTCGATGCATGGAAGAAAAAAAGGATGTGAGTGAACTGGCGGAACACATCATAGAGAGAAATCCGGATGTGGTTCTGGTGGCGAATGAAATCGGGTACGGCGTGGTTCCTGTGGAGGCCTTCGAGAGAAATTATCGTGAGACTTTCGGGCGTATCTGCACGAAACTGGCTGCGTATTCCTCAGAGGTGCACCGCGTGGTGTGCGGATTGGGAACGGTGATTAAGCATGATTAAATTTTATCTGATTCGACATAGTAAGACTTTTGGAAATACCATGCACCGCTATATTGGCGTGACGGACGAGCCGCTTTGTGAGGAGGGTATCCGTCTTGTGCAGGGAAGGACGTATCCTGATGTGGAGCTTGTTTTCGTGAGTCCCCTGAAACGATGTCGGGAGACGGCAGGTTTGATATATCCCAATATGGAAAAAAATGTGATCGAAGATCTGTCTGAATGTGATTTTGGTGATTTTGAAAATAAAAATGCAGAGGAAATGCAGGGTAATCCAGACTATCAGGCATGGGTGGATTCTTTTGCGGCACTGCCTTTTCCCAATGGCGAATCGCGGGAAGACTTTATAGAGCGAAGCCTGAAAGGATTTGCAAAAGCCCTGGAAATCTGCAAAAAGAGAAAAATAACACGAGCGGCGCTGGTGGTACATGGCGGCACGATTATGAGCATTATGAGTGCCTGCACTGTTCCAGAGGAGGATTATTATTTCTTCCAGGCGGCCAACGGTGATGGATATGAATTAGAGTGGGATGAGGAGATAGAAGATGCAGTGGACTTTGCTGGCCGTTGTGGCAGGATTTTTGATGGATTTAATCATAGGGGATCCGCGGTGGCTGTACCATCCGGTGCGGCTGGTGGGGAAACTGATCACCCTGTTAGAAAAAATTACAAGAAGCTTTTTCCCGAAATCTAGGGGCGGCGAGCGGGCAGCGGGAGTCGTGTTTGGCATTCTGGTGATCGCCATTACCACGGCGGTGCCGATGCTGCTGCTTTATTTTGGGTATAGATGGAATCGTTGGATTGGATTTGTGCTGGAAGCAATCTTGTGTTATTGGCTTTTTGCCACCAAGTCCTTGAAGGACGAGAGCATGAAAGTCTACGATGAATTGGAAAAGCAGGATCTTTCCGGCGCGCGCTATGCGGTTTCTATGATTGTGGGACGCGATACGAAGGAACTGACGGAGCAGGGCGTGACCAAGGCTACGGTGGAGACTATCGCGGAGAATACTTCGGATGGAATCTTGGCACCGCTTCTTTATATGATGATCGGTGGCGGGATCCTGGGATGGGCTTATAAGTCTATTAATACCATGGATTCTATGGTAGGATATAAAAACGATAAGTATCGATATTTCGGAACCTTTGCGGCGAAGCTGGATGATGTGGTAAATTATATTCCGGCAAGGATTTCGGCGTGGCTCATGATCTTGTCATCTTATCTTATGGGATTTGACGGCAAGAATGCGGCGAAGATCCACCGCCGTGACCACGGCAACCACGCCAGTCCAAACTCCGCCCAGACGGAATCTGTTATGGCCGGTGCCCTGGACGTGCAGCTGGCAGGCAATGCATATTATTTTGGAAAATTATATGAGAAACCAACCATCGGGGATGATATTCGCCCCATCGAATACGAAGATATCAAACGTGCCAATCGGTTATTATATGGAACCGCAGTGGTCAGCGTGATTATCTTTGGGGTGATACGGTTTTTGATTTGTGCATTTATGTAGAAGAGTTATCATTGTAAAATAGAATGTGATTTTTAAACTTTGGGTAATGGAAGACAGAAAAACTGTTGGTTTGCCCAAAACGGAAGGTTTGTGAGGGAACAAATTAATCAATTGGGTAAATGGAGAGAAAGAATGTCTGGTGTTACCCAGGAATTGAGAAATTTTGATATATTGTGGGTAAGAGAGAAAAAAGTGCGGGCGTATTACCCAAACAGATTTTGCAGAGAGTGCGGGTTAAGGAAATTGGGTAAGGGAGACAAGAAAATTGTCGGCTTGCCCAAAACAGAAGGCTAGTGGGGGAACAAATGAATCGATTGAGTAATGGAAGACAGAAAAACTGTTGGTTTGCCCAAAACGGAAGGCTTGCGAGGGAACAAATTAATCAATTGGGTAAAGGAAGAGAAAGAATGTCTGGTGTTACCCAGGAATTGAGAAATTTTGATATATTGTGGGTAAGAGAGAAAAAAGTGCGGGCGTATTACCCAAACAGATTTTACAGAGAGTGCGGGTTAAGGAAATTGGGTAGTGGCGGTAGAAAAATTGCTGGATTACCAAAAACAGAAGGCCTGTGGGGGAACAAATTGATCCATTGGGTAAAGGGAGAGATAGAATGTCCGGTGTTACCCAGGAATTTAGGAATTTTGATATATTGTGGGTAAGAGAGAAAAAAGATGCTGGCATATTACCCAAACAGATTTTGCAGAGAGTGCGGGTTAGAAAAATTGGGTAATGTGAGAGAAAGAATGTCCGGTGTTACCCAAAAAAAACGAATATGATAGTATAGAGGAGACGGTATGAAGACACAGCAGCATGGCGGGGATGTTTATCGACATAAGAATGTGATCGACTTTTCGGCGAATATGAATCCATTGGGGACGCCGGAGCGCGTGATCGGGGCGGCGGCGGAGAGCTTGCGGGACATTGAGCATTACCCGGATATTTTTTGTACGGAGCTTCGAGAGGGATTGGGGCAGGTCGAGGGCGTTAATCCAGAATTTATTTTCTGCGGAAATGGGGCGGCGGAGGTTATCTTTTCTCTGGTGCTGGCCTTAAAGCCGAAGAGGGCATTGCTCACGGCGCCTACTTTTCTGGAGTATGAGCAGGCTCTGAGGGTGGTGGACTGTACAATAGATTATGTAAACTTAAAGGCGGAGCATGGTTTCGCCGTGCAGGAATCTATTTTGGACAGCATTACGAAGGATCTGGATATCATGTTTTTGTGCAATCCCAATAATCCTACCGGAGTACTGATTCCGAAAGATATGCTGAAGAAGATCCTGAAAAAGTGTGAGGAACAGCAGGTTTTGCTGGTTCTGGATGAATGCTTTAACGATTTTATCCGGGAGCCGGAGCGGTATACCATGAAGGAATATCTGACGAAGACGCCGTGGCTGTTTCTTTTGAAGGCGTTCACCAAGCGGTACGCTATGGCGGGGATTCGCCTGGGGTATGGCATCACCAGCAACCTGCCGCTTTTGGGGCGGATGCAGGATGTGACCCAGCCCTGGAATGTGTCGATTCCGGCTCAGGCAGCGGGTGTGGCGGCATTGCAGGAAACAGAGTATGTGAAGCGTGGAATGGAAATCGTTCATGAGGAGCGGGCCTATCTGAAACAGGAATTGCAAAATTTGGGCTATCTGGTTTTCGATTCTGAGGCGAATTATATTTTCTTTTGCGGACCGAAGGATTTGTATGAAAAGGCGTTAGCGGCTGGATTTCTTATCCGGGACTGCGGCAATTACAGAGGCTTAGAGGCGGGCTACTACCGCATTGCGGTGCGTATGCATGCAGATAATGAAAGGATGATCACATGGCTAAGACAATTATGATACAGGGTACCATGAGTAATGCAGGAAAGAGCCTTCTGGCGGCGGGGTTGTGCCGCATTTTCAAGCAGGATGGCTACAGGGTGGCACCATTTAAATCCCAGAATATGGCGTTGAATTCTTTTATTACGGAGGACGGGCTGGAAATGGGCCGGGCGCAGGTCATGCAGGCGGAGGCGGCCGGTATCAAGCCAACGGTGGAGATGAATCCCATCCTTTTGAAACCGACCAATGACGTGGGATCTCAGGTGATTGTAAACGGAGAAGTCCTTGGTACTATGAGCGCGCGGGATTATTTTGCTTATAAGAAACAGTTGGTTCCGCAGATTATGGATGCTTTTCATAAATTAGAGGAAGATTATGATATCATTGTCCTTGAGGGCGCGGGGAGTCCTGCGGAAATTAATCTCAAGGAGGACGATATCGTCAATATGGGCATGGCGAAGATGGCGAAAGCGCCGGTGCTTCTGGTGGGTGATATCGACCGGGGCGGCGTGTTTGCGCAGTTGATTGGGACAGTTATGCTTTTGGAAGAGGACGAGAAAAATATAGTCAAGGGATTGATCGTGAATAAATTCCGCGGAGACAAGACGATCCTGGATCCGGGCATCCAGATGCTGGAGGAGAAGAGCGGCATTCCTGTTGTGGGTGTGGCACCTTATCTGCAGATCGAGGTGGAGGATGAGGACAGCTTGACGGAACGGTTCCATGGCAGTAATGAGGTGGGACTGATTGATATTGCGGTTATCCGTACGCCCCGCATTTCGAATTTTACTGATTTTAATCCGTGGGAGAATATTCCTGGGGTTTCGCTGCGGTATGTGCAGAGTGCGGCGCAGCTGAAGAATCCGGATATGATCATGCTGCCGGGGACGAAAAATACCATTGATGATCTGCTGTGGATGCGGCAGAATGGACTGGAAGCGGCTATTTTGAAAATGGCCGGGCAGGGAAAGATTGTTTTTGGTATCTGTGGCGGTTACCAGATGCTGGGTGAGACGCTGAGTGACCCCAATTGTGTGGAGTCTTCCCACGGCACGATCCATGGCATGGGGCTGCTTCCTATGACGACCGTTTTTGAGGAGAGCAAGACCAGGACGCGTGTCCACGGAACGTTTTTAAAGACGGCTGGTGTTTTGGATAATCTGGAAAATGTGGAGCTGGAAGGGTATGAGATCCATATGGGGGATACGACGCTGGGCGAAGGTGTGACGCCGCTGACTATGATTACGGACAGTGTGTCTGGGATGACTAAGCCGGACGGGGCTCAGTATGGAAATGTGTATGGGTCTTATGTGCATAGTATTTTTGATAAGGAATTGGTGGTGGAGACTATGCTGAGGGCGATTGGGATATCGAAAGGGATCGATGTGTCTGAGATGGCTGGGGTGGATTACCAGGCGTTTAAGGAGACGCAGTATGATCTTTTGGCGGATGGACTTAGGGAACATTTGGATATGGAGAAAATTTATGAGATTTTGAATGCGGGAATTTAGATGTTGTTGGTGGTGGGGACGCCGCTGCAGGCAGTGCCATACATCTCTGCAAAGGCGTGCAACGCGCCGGTGAACTATCTGCCAACTGCGACTAAGTGACTCAGGAATGCCTTCGTCACTAAGTCTCCGTAGGCAGAGGATTTCACCTCTGCTAAATGCGCACGCTGATTTCTTTGCATAGATGTATGGCACCGCCTGCGGCGGCTGATATTGGAATGTTGATGAAGGATGAGGTGTAAAGATGAAGGTTGAATTAGAGAATGTATTGCCTCAGGAGATTGAGGCTCGGAGTTTTGAGATAATTACGGAGGAACTGGGGGATGTGAAATTGGTGCCGGGGACGGAACTGATTGTTAAGAGGTGTATCCATACAAGTGCGGATTTTGATTATGCCAAGAATCTGAAGTTTTCGGAGGGGGCTGTGGAAAAGGCTCTGGAGGCTATAAGGAATGGGGCTTGTATCGTGACGGATACGCAGATGGCGAAGGCTGGGATTAATAAGAAGGCGCTGGCGCGGTATGGCGGGGAAGTTTTCTGCTTTATGTCGGATGAGGATGTGGCTAAGATCGCTAAGGAGAATGGGACGACCAGGGCTACGGCCAGTATGGATAAGGCGGCAAGGATGAACCGAAAACTGATTTTTGCTATTGGGAATGCACCTACGGCATTGGTGAAGCTGTATGAATTGATTGAGAATGGACTTTTGGATCCGGAATTGATTATTGGGGTTCCCGTGGGGTTTGTGAATGTGGTACAATCTAAGGAGTTGATCATGGATGCGGGTGTTCCGTATATTGTGGCAGCGGGCAGAAAAGGTGGCAGTAATATTGCGGCCTGCATCTGCAATGCACTATTGTATATGATAAACAATGCGAGGGATTGATGATTTATGAAAAATAAAGAAGAATTTCAGGTAAAGTTCCAATCTTTTCTGGCACTGGTGCAGGAGAAGAAGGGTGTTATGTCCCGAGAGGAAGCGGAGGCTTTCTTTGCAGAAGATGATCTGAATGAGTCACAGTTGAATATGGTCATGGATTATCTTGCCAGTGTGAAGCCGGTGGAGGATAAATTCACCGAGGAAGAGCAATCTTATCTGGCGGACTATATGGAGATGCTTACCCAGCTGAAACCGGAGCGGGATGGTGAGATGGCGGACTGTGTGCGGGGTGTACTACAGCAGGATCCGCAGGCCAGAGAGCGCTTGGTAGAACTTCACTTATCGAAGGTTGTCGATATAGCGAAGGTGTATCATGCGCCGGGACTTTATATAGGGGATCTGATCCAGGAGGGCAATGTGGGGCTGACCATAGGCATTGGGGAGATCCAGGATGAGGAGTGTGAGATGGACCTGATCGAGCAGGCAATCCATCGTGAGATCAAAAATATGCTGGATGAAGAATCGGATGCCAAGGAAAAAGACAAAACCATGATAGCCAAAGTCGCTGCACTGGACGAGAGCCTGACGAAGCTGGAGAAGGAACTGGGTCGTAAGGTTTATACGGATGAGCTGGCAGCGGATATGGGGATCACTGAGGAAGAGGTTCTGGATATCCTGCGTCTGGCGGGTGAGGAACTGGACGATACGCAGGAGAGTAATAAGTAATATGAAAAATCCGCAATACAACAAAAAATCCTGCCAAAAAGAGCACGATTCGTAAAGAATATACGGGAAATCAAGAAGAATTTCTATGTACTGAAAAAAACACTTGCGAAATGTGCAGAACCGTAGCATAATACAGAAAGAACTAAATATTATAAAGATATTTATATCTAAGACAATAGGTGTTAAAAATAGAGGATTCTATTTTTGATGAAAAGGAAAACAGGTGTGAATCCTGTGCGATCTCGTCGCTGTAAAAGGGAGCATTTGCAAATATGCCACTGGGAAACTGGGAAGGCTGCAAATGCGTTGAACTTGAGTCAGAAGGCCTGCCATTGTTTGTACCAGAGCAATAGCTCCAACCACGAGGAATTGGTTGTACTGTTTATAAAACTATATAGTTTTGTAGGGAAAAATAGCGCCAAGTATCAAGTGGATGAATTTATTCATTTGATGCTTTTTTTGTATTCTTTATTGAGCAAAACCTGTACTCTCTTAGATATTAAATATAAACGCTGCAATTCCAAACAGCAGACGGGTCTGAGGCCTGCTGTTTAGAGTTGCGACACAACAAAAAACCTAGGAGGAGACAAAGAAATGAAAAAGAAACTTGTAATGGCATTATGTGCAGTAGCCATGACTGCATCTTTGGCAGCTTGCGGAAGCAATGCAGCTACAGACACAGCAGCTACAGACAAAGC
Source organism: Lachnospiraceae bacterium (assembly GCA_028692975.1). Lineage (GTDB taxonomy): Bacteria > Bacillota > Clostridia > Lachnospirales > Lachnospiraceae > JALENY01. The sequence goes on along the minus strand of JAQUWF010000014.1, from coordinate 17,674 downwards.
AGAGACAACCGAGGAAACTACCAAGGCACCGGAAGAGACAAAAGCAGAGGAAACTGCAACCGAGACACCGGCAGAGGCTACAGATGATCAGGCAGCGGCAGATAAAGTGGCAGCGCTGATCGATGCAATCTATGTTCAGGAAAGAACAGATACTACAGATGCAGACTGCGAAGCAGCAAAAAAAGCATGGGATGCACTGACAGATGCGCAGAAGGAACTGGTAGAAGGCGAAAACGCTGATCCTGATTATTTCGGAAGAGATACCGGAGATGCTTCTAAAGATGATCCGTTGAATCAGGACGAGATCGGTGAGAACGAACTTCTCGTAGTAAGTTTTGGTACTTCTTTCAACGATAGCCGCGCAGAGGATATCGGTGGTATCGAAAAAGCACTTCAGGCAGCAAATCCAGACTGGTCTGTACGCCGTGCATTTACCGCACAGATCATCATCAACCACGTACAGGCACGTGATAATGAAAAGATCGACAACATGGATCAGGCTTTGGAGCGCGCAGTAGCAAACGGTGTAAAGAAACTGGTTATACAGCCTACGCATTTAATGCATGGCGCGGAGTACGATGAGCTTACCGCAGCAGTTGAGAAATACAAAGATAAATTCGAATCTGTACAGATTGCAGAGCCCCTTCTTGGTGAAGTTGGAGAAGATGCAACTGTTGTAAATGCAGACAAAGAGACTGTAGCAAAAGCACTTGCTAATCAGGCAGTTACCACAGCAGGTTTTGAAAGCTTAGACGCTGCAGCTACTGAAAAGACAGCATTCGTATTCATGGGACATGGCACTTCACACAAGGCAGCCGTGACTTACAGTCAGATGCAGGCACAGATGGATGCACTGGGATACACCAATGTATTTATCGGAACTGTGGAAGGTGAGCCGGAAGATACCGCTTGCGAAGCGGTTATCGCAAAAGTAAAAGAAGCTGGTTACACAAAAGTAATCCTTCGTCCTCTGATGGTTGTTGCAGGTGATCACGCAAACAACGATATGGCTGGTGAAGATGCAGACAGCTGGAAGAGCCAGTTCGTAGCATCCGGTGCTTTTGAAACGGTAGATGCACAGATCGAAGGTCTTGGAAGAATCGCAGATGTTGAAAATGTATATGTTGCACATACAGCAGCAGTAATCGGCTAATAAAAAGCAGATTACAACCTTGATTCTGGGGCAGACTGAGTCTATAATAGATACGGTGTGGAAACCAGAACAACGATGAAAATAGTTTAAAAAATTCGCAAGTCCGGTATTTATGAGACTTGCGAATTTTTGGTATAGACAACAAGAATCGGGCAGGAAACCTGCTCGATTGCATAAAAAGGAGGAGCAGCAATGAGAGGAATAGCATATGGAGTAGGTGTGGGCCCAGGAGATCCCAGTATGATGACCTTAAAGTCAGTGGAATTGATTCGTGAAAACGATGTTATTGCAGTACCGGGAAAAGACCCGAAAGAATCGGTGGCATATAAGATTGCTGTACAGTCTGTACCGGAGCTGGCAGACAAATGCCTTATTCCCGTTTATATGCCTATGGTACATGACCGTCAGGTAATGAACGAGAATCACAAAAAGGGCGCAAAGCAGATCGAGGAATACCTGGAGCAGGGCAAGAATGTTATTTATCTGACGCTGGGTGATTCTACCATTTACTGCACCTTTACCTATCTTCAGCCGATCCTTGAGGCAGACGGATATGAGACACGTCTGGTGAATGGTATCAGTTCCTTTTCAGCGGCAGCAGCCAGACTGAACATTCCTCTGGTGGAATGGGATGAGGCACTGCACGTTATTCCTGCCGTTCACAAAGGTGAGGAAAAACTGGATCAGTCAGGCAGCTATGTATTGATGAAATCAGGAAGTCACATGAAAGAGACGAAGGAACTTCTGCGTGAGAGCAACCGTGACGTGACAGTAGTGGAAAACTGCGGTATGGAAACAGAGAAAATCTATCGCAGTGTGGATGAAATCCCGGATGATGCAGGTTATTTCTCATTGGTTATCGCAAAAGAAAAGAGATAAGATAAATGATCGAAACAAGGAATCTGACCAAAAAATTTAATGACTTTACGGCTGTGGATCATCTGAATCTACGGATTGAGACCGGTGAATTTTTCGGATTTCTTGGACCGAACGGCGCCGGCAAGTCTACCACCATCAGCATGATGTCCACGGTCCTGCTTCCCACCGAGGGGGAGATCCTTATTGACGGGAAACCGCTGAATCGAAAGGATTCCATCGGCAAGCGCAAACTCAGCGTGATCACCCAGGAGTATTCCATGCGCCAGGATATGACCATGGAAGAGGTCATGGAATATCAGGGAAGGCTGTACTTTATGCCGAAGAAGCTGAGGCGGGAAAAAACCGAGGAGCTGTTTGCTTTTGCGGGGCTGGAGGAGTACAGGCACAGGATCGTCCGGCATCTGTCCGGAGGGATGAAGCGTAAATTAATGATCTGCCGGGGGCTTATGATCGATCCGGAGATCATGCTTTTAGATGAGCCAACGGCTGGTATGGATGCAATCTCCAGGAGACAGATGTGGAATCTGATCCGGAAAATGCGTACCAGCGGCATCACCATATTCCTGACGACCCATTATATTGATGAGGCTCAGGCCCTCTGTGACCGGGTGGCCCTCATTGACCAGGGGAAACTCAATGTGGTGGATACACCGGATAATCTGATCCATGCACTGGGGAAATATGCAGTGGATGAGACGGACGATGAGATGTTAAAGACGCATTATTTTAGGGATCGTGAGTCGGCGATCGCTTACCTGTCCCAGACGAACGAGGATACAGTCATGCGCAATTCTACGCTGGAAGATGTATTCGTGGAACGTATCGGGAAGAAACTATTGAAAAAATAACTGGGAGAACGTGGATTAAGAATGGGAATCATTACGATATTATGGGAAAAATGGGCAGAATTTAAACGTGATTTTTATAAGATCACCATAGCAGCCATGATTTCTCCACTCATGTATCTGGTCATATTTGGCATGGGGATCCAGACGACCTCTCACGGGGAGCCTTACCTTAATTTCCTGATTCCGGGTATCGTGGCCATGTCCAGCATGACGGGAAGCTTCAGCGCGGTGGCGCAGAATATGAGTGTGCAGCGGCTTTACGAGAAGGCGCTGGATCAGGTTATGGTATCGCCGACACCCCTGTGGCAGTTCATTCTGGGACAGATCATCGGCGGAAGCCTGCGGGGACTTTATGCGGGGACGATTATTCTGCTGCTTACCATGCCTATTCATACGGGGCTGATTTTTAACGGCTGGTCGTTCCTGATCATGTTTTTGAACGGAACGGTGTTTTCCACCATGGCGCTGGTGTTGTCCTTTCTGGCTAAGAGCTACACGGACGCACCGCGATTTACTTCCTATATTATTACGCCCATGTCTTTTCTGTGTAATACTTTTTTTTCTACAGATCAGATGCCGGGGGGATTTCGACAGGTCGTTTCAGCACTGCCCCTATCCCAGGCCAGCGACATGATCCGGAGTATCTCCACAGGGGTTGCGCCGGATATTTCAGGGTATTTTATCCTGCTGGCTTATCTGGTGGTATTTTCGGCTATTGCAGTGGTGTTTATCTATAAGAAGAAAAACCTGTAGGAGGAAAGCAGAATGAGCGAAAAAGCACTTTTGGTCATCAGTTTTGGAACGGCGTATGCGGAGACCAGAAAGAAAACAATCGAGGCGGTGGAAGAGGAACTGCGGGCAGCTTTTCCGGACCGTAAGTTTTATCGCGCCTGGACCAGCGGCCGTATCATTAGCAAGGTTAAGCGAGAAGAAGACCTGCAGATCGACGCTGTTCAGGAAGCGTTTCAACGCATGGTAGAAAACGGCGTCACGGATGTGATCATACAGCCAACCTATGTGATTCAGGGGCTGGAGTACGAGAAAATGATCTGTGATGTGCGGGAAGCGGCGGACAGTTTTGATTCTATTCTTGCGGGTAAACCGCTGGTGTCATCGGAGGAGGATCTGGAGTATCTCTCAGAGATGATGCCGAAGATTTTCTCGGAAGTAGACGGAGACGATGCACTTGTTCTTATGGGACATGGATCGCCGGACGGAAATAATGAAGGCTATTATAAAATGAATGCATTGTTCCGGGAAAAGGGATATCCTAATTTCCGTATGGCATTGGTGGAAGCTGAGCCGGGCATTCATGAGGTTATAGAAGAAATGAAAGATACCAATCCGAAGACGGTATACCTTGCGCCATTTATGCTGGTGGCGGGAAACCATGCATTGCTTGATATGACAGGGGATGCGCCGGATAGCTGGCTCCATCTGCTGGAGGCGGCAGGTTATCAGGTGCAGTGCAGGATCCAGGGACTGGGAGAATATAAAGAAATCAGGCAGCTGTTCGTACAGCATGCCAAGAAGGCAGACACACGGAGGATATAGTGGAAAGATCACAGAATAGATTCAAGCAAAAATCGAATAGGAATATCCTGTGGCTTTTCCTTGCAATGTGTATGGCCGTTACCCTTTTGCCAACACAGGTGTATGCGGAGCCGGGCTATGATCAGGTGGCTTCCAGTACATCTGAGCCGAAATCAATCGCGAAATATGGCATGACACCTATATACGGCGATGCGATCAAAGACGGAACATATGAGGTGGACGCAGAATCTTCTTCCTCTTTTTTCAAAATCCTTAAGGCGACACTTACCGTGAAAGATGGGGAGATGACGGCGGTTCTTGATATGTCCAGCAACAGTTACCTTTATGTGTACCCGGGAACGGCTCAGGAAGCGGCAGCAGCCTCTATGGAAGACTTTATCCCTCTGGAAAAAGGCGAGGCATCCTCTTCCTTTACGGTTCCGGTGGAAGCACTGAATGCGGAATTGGACTGTGCGGCCTTCAGTAAGAAAAAGGAAAAATGGTATGACCGCAAGCTCCTCTTTGACGCCTCCTCCCTTCCGGCAGATGCGGTGTCCTTTACACTTCCGGATTATGATCTGATCCAGGATGCAGTGGGACTCTACGATGAGACCAACGGTACCGATACGCTGGCGGAAGCCTCCGGTGAGACAGAGCAAACGGACACCATGCAGCAGGCTGTGGCGGAACCGGTAACCATGGAAGAAAGTGATGGAACTTACTCTATTGAGGCCTCATTAAGCGGCGGCAGCGGAAGAGCAAGCGTCACCTCACCGACCTGGCTGTATGTGAAGGATGGGAAGGCATACGCGAAGCTTTTGTGGAGCAGTGCCTACTATGATTACATGATCGTTGGTGGAGAAACTTTCAAAAACGAGACCACCGACGGCAGCAATTCTACCTTTACCATACCGATTACGGTTTTGGACGAGCCTATGAATGTGATTGCCGACACGACGGCTATGGGAGATCCGCTGGAGATTGAATATATACTGACTTTTTATTCGGATACGGTAGCAGGCACAGGACAGATTCCTCAGGAAGCGGCGAAAAAGGTGCTGGTCATTGCCGTTATCATTATAGTTGTGGGCGGTATACTCAATTATTTTGTAAAGAAAAAACGGTATCGCTAACAAACTCAGGAGATGAAGATTATGAAAAAGAAACTTATGCTCATGATAGGTATATTGGCAGTCATCGTATCTGCAGTGGCCTGCGGAAAGCAGGAAGTCGCAACAGCCACAGAGTCTGCCAGTGAAACCATAGCGGCTCCCGTGGAGGACGGCGTGTACAGTGCGGATTTTACCACGGACAGCGGTATGTTTCATGTGAATGAAGCAAAGAACGGGAAAGGAACCCTTACGGTCAAGGACGGGGAAATGACGATCCATGTAAGTCTTGCTTCGGACAAAATCGTGAATCTTTTTGCCGGGAAGGCAGAAGACGCACAAAAAGACGGTGCGGCACTGATTGAGCCGACCACGGATACAGTGACTTACAGTGACGGAGCAACGGATGAAGTCTATGGATTTGATATTCCGGTACCGGTTATTGATGAAGAATTTGATGTAGCCCTGATCGGAACCCATGGAAACTGGTACGATCATAAAGTAAAGGTTTCTAATCTGGAAAAAACGGATACGCTTGCAGATGGAACTTATACACCGGATGATTTTTCCTGGTCCGGAGGCAGCGGACATATTAATATTACATGCGGGGAAATAAAAATCGAAGATGGACAGGCCTATGCCACCATTGTGTTTAACAGTTCCTATTACACGACGGTCAAAGTGGACGGCACCAGTTACGACGGACTGGCAACGGAAGATTCCGCTTCCTTTACGATTCCGGTCACGCTGAATAAGGAGAACGCCATTATCGGTACCACCACCAGAATGACCACGCCACATGACATAGAGTACATCATCACCCCATATCTGGAAGCAGCGGGCGGAGAAAAACCTGCTGGGAATACAGAGAATGAGGAGGACACAGATGGGGAGGCAACACCGGCAGCAGCCATAGCGATAGCTCACACGCCTCCGGAAATCAGCGGACTGACTTACGAAAGCCAGATGGAGCTTGACTATGCAAAAGGCTTTGACGTGTTTTACTATCAGGATGGTTATGCGGTGATCAATGTATACGACAGTGCCCAGTATCTGGTGGTGCCAGAGGGGAAGGCAGCCCCGGAAGGCCTGGAGAGCCAGATTAAAGTTCTGCAGCAGCCGCTGGATAATATTTATATGGCAGCGACCTCAGTTATGGCTCTTTTTCGTGCGATGGACGCTCTGGCAGACATTCGCTTTGCGGGAATGGAAGCAGACGGATGGTATGTGCAGGAAGCGGCAGAGGCTATAAACAACGGAACCATGCTTTTTGCCGGCAAGTACAGTGAGCCGGATTATGAACTGCTGGTGGACAAAGGCTGCGACCTGGCTATAGAGTCCACCATGATCCTGCATGATCCGAAGGTACAGGAAATGATAGAGTCCCTCGGAATCCCCGTATTCATTGAACGCTCCAGCTATGAGGCTCATCCACTGGGCCGGACGGAATGGATTAAATTATACGGTGTGCTGGTGGGAAAAGAGGATGAGGCAAAGACATTTTTTGACAAGCAGGCAGAGATCATCAGCCAGTTGGCAGACTTCCAGAATACCGAAAAAACAGTGGCTTTTTTTTATGTGGATACCAACGGTACCGTGGTTGTGCGCAAGTCGGATGATTATATCCCCAGCATGATCCAGATCGCCGGTGGACGCTACATTTTCAGTGATTTACAGAATGAGGAGAGCAGCAGTGCCTCCGTGTCTCTTTCTATGGAAGAATTTTATGCGTCGGCTATGAATGCGGATTACCTGATTTATAATGGAACCATCGATCTGCCATTGAGCAGTGTAAAGGATCTTCTGGCAAAGAGTGAACTTTTTGCAGAGTTCAAAGCGGTAAAGGATGGGAATGTATGGACCATCGGCAAGGATCTGTATCAATCCACCGATATTGTGGGACAGCTTATTGGCGATGTACACAAGATGCTCACCGATGATGCCACCGGCGACATGACTTTCCTGAAAAAGGTAGATTGAGGGTAAAGGAAAAATATGCAGAAGACAGAGAAGAAAACAACGGGAACCTCAGAGTTTCACGCAGAAAATTTCAAACGAAGAACGAGATACGCCATGGTTTTTATTGTTTTAGCCATCATATTTTGTGCAGTCATTGTACTGAACATTAACACGGGTAATGTGAATATTTCCATTCCCAGGATTTTGCGGATTATTTTCCTGGGTGAGGGAAATGAGATGGAATATAATATTATCTGGAAAATCAGGCTGCCGCGTATTCTTATGGCAGCCATCCTTGGTGGAGCATTGTCACTGGCAGGCTTTCTGCTGCAGACCTTTTTCGAGAATCCTATTGCGGGACCTTTTGTGCTGGGTATTTCTTCCGGCGCGAAAATGATGGTTGCGTTGACTATGATTTATTTTATCGAACAGTTCCATACGGTATCCTCCTTTACTCTGATTGCGGCAGCTTTTGTGGGATCTTTGATTTCCATCGGATTTATCCTGCTGATTTCCAGACGGATCGATCACATGGCAACGCTGCTGGTGGGCGGTATCATGATCGGCTATGTCTGTTCTGCAGTCACGGAATTTATCATTACCTTTGCGGAAGATTCGGATATCGTCAATCTGCACAGTTGGTCCCAGGGCAGTTTTTCGGGTATGACCTGGAGCAATGTGCAGATTACCGCAGTAGTTATTGGAATCTCGGTGATACTGGTGTTTTTCCTGTCAAAACCCATCGGTGCATACCAGCTGGGCGAGGCCTATGCCCAGAGCATGGGTATTAATATTAAATTTTTCCGCGTGGCATTGATTCTGCTTTCCAGCGTTTTATCTGCTACGGTTACGGCCTTTGCGGGACCCATTTCTTTTGTGGGCATTGCCGTTCCCTTCCTGACCAAACAGGCATTGAACACGGCGAAGCCGCTGGTGGTGATTCCGGCTACGTTTCTGGGTGGCGCAGTCTTTTGTATGATCTGTGACCTCATTGCCAGAATGGCTTTTGCTCCAACAGAAATGAACATCAGCACCATCACCTCTGTTCTAGGCGCACCTATCGTCATCTTTATGATGCTGCGAAGAAAGAGGGTGAGATAGATGAACAACTATTATTTGGAAATGAAAGATATGTCCGTGGGATATAATGGGAATTCTCTGATTCACCATATCTGTATCGGCATTGAAAAGGGTGAGATTGTTACTCTCATCGGACCAAACGGTTCGGGGAAATCTACCATACTAAAGAGCATTACCAGACAGTTAAAAATCCTGGGCGGGCAGGTGGTCTTCGACCAGGAAAATCTCATGGGACTCACCTATAAGAAACTGGCGACAAAGATGGCCGTGGTACTCACCGAACGCATGAAGCCGGAACTTATGAGCTGCCATGATATTGTGGCCACAGGACGTTATCCTTATACGGGAAGGCTTGGTATCTTGTCCCGGGAGGATGAGGAAAAGGTGGAGGCAGCCATGGAGGCGGTACATGCGGCGGATCTTGGGAGCCGTTCCTTTAACAATATCAGTGACGGACAGAGACAGCGTGTGCTTCTGGCGAGAGCCATCTGTCAGGAACCGGATATTATTATTCTGGATGAGCCGACTTCTTTCCTGGATGTGCGCTACAAGCTGGAGCTGCTGTCTATCCTGCGGAGCATGGCAAAGGAAAAGCAGATTACGGTAATCATGTCGCTCCATGAGATCGATCTGGCACAGAAGGTTGCGGATAAGATTATCTGCGTGAAGGGTGATACTATTTTTCGTTATGGTGTACCGGAGGATGTGTTCGAGGAGCAGATGATCCGGGAGCTTTATGAAATCAATAATGGATATTTCGACCCGCGTTTTGGGAGCATTGAACTGCCGAAACCGGCGGGTGAGCCAAAGGTATTCGTCATGTCGGCGGCGGGCAGCGGCATCCCGGTCTACCGGAAATTACAGAAGAATGGCATGCCGTTTACGGCGGGGATTCTCTATGAGAATGATGTGGATTATCAGCTGGCAAGGATACTGGCCATGGATGTGGTGACGGAAAAGCCGTTCTGTGAGATCAGTGACGAGGCCTTTGAGAAGGCAGTGCAGCAGATCCGGAAAGTGGATACGGTCATAGACGCGGGTGTTCCTGTGGGCGACTGCAATAAAAAAATGTCAGAACTTCGGCAGTTGGCGATGGAACTTGGCAAGCTGCGGGATCGCGTAGAGACAGGAATTCCAGGTTGATTTTTCTCATTGCTATGCTATGATAAAAAAGGAGTAACTATTCAGCAGGTCTGCGCATTTACTGCGCTGACCGTAAGAAAATGATTCAGGAGTGCCGAAATTCCATCTGCGAAGCAGATTTGGAATGAATTTCGGCATGTAACTGGTCAGGTACTGAACAGTTACAAAAAGGATATGTAATATAAGGACGAAAGAGGAATAAAACATGAGTATTCACATGATAGGCATTGACCACAGCCAGGCAATGGTGGACGTGCGTGCGCTGTTTTCGTTTACCAAAAGCCACAGTGTGGCGGCTATGGAGCAATTGCTGAAAATAGAGGGAGTCCTGGGCTGTGTGATACTGTCTACCTGTAATCGTATGGAAGTATGGGCCAGTACCGCGGATGAGTGGGATGGATCCTTGTATAAAGAACTGTGTAAAATAAAAGAGGTGGATGCGGATACCTTCGAGCATTTTTTCGTGGAACGGGCCGATCATGATGCGGTGGTGCATCTTTTCTATACGGCCTGTGGGCTCAATTCCCAGATCGTGGGGGATGACCAGATCGTCACCCAGGTGAAAAATGCCCTGGCAGTGGCCAGAGAAAACGACTGCTCAGACAGTGTGCTGGAGGTTTTGTTCCGCACGGCTATCACGGCGGCAAAGAAGGTTAAGACCCAGGTTGTTTTTCCCCATGGAAATGTTTCTGCGGTGGCAAGTGCCCTGGAGGGCATGCGTGTCAACGGGGAAGTGGTGGCGGGTAAACTCTGTATGGTCATCGGAAATGGTCAGATGGGGAAGGTGGCTGCAAGGGCCTTTCGTGATGCAGGAGCAAGGGTGCTGGTCACGGTGCGGCAGTATCGCCACTCCCATGTGGATGTGCCGGACCATTGTGAAGCCGTGGATTATCAGAAGCGGGAAGCGTATCTGGCAGACTGTGACTATGTGGTCAGTGCCACCAGCAGCCCCCATTTTGCTATTTCCATGGAGATTATGCAGGGGGTGAAACTGAATAAGCCGTTGACTATGCTGGATCTGGCGGTGCCCCGTGATATCGATGAGGATATACGGGAACTGGATGGGGTCACACTTTATGATATCGATGATTTTAAATCTGATCTGCGCAATGAGAAGCTGGAGACGGCAAAGAAGAAGGCAGAAGGCATTCTCATGGAACATATCGAAGAGTTCTACAGTTGGATGGACAGCAAGAGTGTCATGCCGCAGATACAATATATTCGGGAAGAGGCGGCCACGGACGTGCTGCTGCGCCTGAAAAAGAAGATACGGAAGCTTCCGTTGGAGGAGGCAGACAGGGAACTGTTGATGGACAGCATCGAGGGCGCGGCCCAGAAGGTCGTCAATAAAATGTTGTTTGGCTTGAAGGATTCCATGGATCAGGAAGAATTCCTGAACTGCATGGATGGATTGGAGCAGCTATATGAAGAATGATCATGCTTTTTTCCCTATTTTTATGGATTTGACTGGAAGAAAGATCACCGTTATCGGAGCGGGGACTATTGCGGCACGCCGGGTGAAGGTCCTTTGCGACTTTGGCGCTGACGTGACGGTGGTGGCTGAGGAGATCAGCGATGCAATCCGGGAACTGCCGGTGCAGATAAAGGAAGCGCATATTGCGGTGCCGGGCATGGAACAAATCGATAATGATAGATTCGATCTCAGCACCCTTATGGAGCGGTCTTTTTTGGTTCTGGCGGCCACGGACAATGAGAAGGTGAATAATTATATCTGTGGTATGGCAAAGCACAAGGGGATTCCCGTGAATATTGCCAGTGACCACACGAAATGTGATTTCTATTTCCCTGGCATCGTCCAGAAGGATGATATGGTTGTGGGTGTGGTAGGAACAGGCTCCAACCACAAAAGGGTCAGGGAAATTAAAGAAAAGATAGAGGAGATTTTATGACATCGAAGATCATCATCGGCAGCAGAGAGAGTAAACTTGCTGTGATACAGAGCAATATGGTCATGGATTTTATCAAGGAAGCACACCCCAAGATGCAGGTGGAACTTCTGACCATGAAGACTACGGGAGATAAGATCCTGGATAAGACGCTGGATAAGATCGGAGGCAAGGGCCTGTTCGTGAAGGAACTGGACCGGGCACTTGTGGACCGGCGCAGTGATCTGTCGGTACATAGCCTGAAGGATATGCCTATGGAAGTAGCGAAGGAGCTGCCCATCGTTGGATTTTCCAAAAGGGAGGATCCGCGGGATGTGCTGATCCTGCCAAAGGGTGTGACGGAGGTGGATGCGTCCAAGCCTATTGGATGTTCTTCTCTGCGGCGGATTCTGCAGCTGAAAGAGTTGTTTCCCCACATGGAATGCAAGAGCGTGCGAGGCAATGTGATCACCCGTCTGGCAAAGCTGGACAGCGGGGAATATTCTGCGCTGGTTTTGGCAGCGGCTGGTATCAAGCGTCTGGGACTTGTGGAACGCATTAGCCGGTATTTTACTGTAAAGGAAATGATTCCGGCAGCGGGGCAGGGGATTTTGGCTCTCCAGGGGCGCGAAGGGGAAGATTATTCCTACCTGGAAGGGTTCGTGGATCAGGAAGCCACTTATATGGCGCTGGCAGAGCGGGCCTTTGTGCGTTATCTGGACGGGGGGTGTTCCTCACCGGTGGCAGCACATGCTCAGATTGATGGAGATCGATTGATGCTCAGCGGTCTGTATTATGAAGAAGAGACAGGAAATTACAGGAAGAAGACCTGTGAGGGGCCTGTGTCTGAGGCGGAAAATCTGGGCATAAATCTTGCCAGGGAATTGAAAGAGAAGAAATAATGTCCCGATCGCGGGATGCAGTTATGTAAACTGATGAATGAGAAACGTAGATGGAGAATAGCATGAGTACAGGAAAAGTATGGCTGGTGGGCGCAGGCCCTGGAGATGTGGGGCTGTTTACCTTAAAAGGCAGAGAGGTATTAGAGCAGGCGGAGGTCGTGGTATACGACAGCCTGGTAGGACAGGGCGTTCTGGCTATGGTGCCGGAGGGGGCAAGATGTATCGATGTAGGCAAACGTGCGGGCAATCACACTATGCCCCAGGGCGGCATCAATGAAGTACTGCTGGAAGAAGCACAGAAGGGGCATCGCGTGGTGCGCTTAAAGGGCGGCGATCCGTTCCTCTTCGGCCGCGGAGGTGAGGAGTTGGAACTTCTGACGGAGCATGGTATTCCTTACGAGGTGGTGCCGGGAATCACGTCACCGCTGTCGGTGCCGGCTTATAACGGTATTCCCGTGACGCATCGGGATTACTGCTCCTCTTTGCATATTATCACAGGACACAAACGGGCGGGCGAGGTCTACGATATTAATTTTAAAGCGTTGGTGGATACCAAAGGAACACTGGTATTTCTCATGGGTGTGGCTGCTCTGGCAGATATCTGCGCCGGTCTTATGGACGGGGGAATGGATCCCCATATGCCTGCGGCAATCCTGCAAAAAGGAACTACGGCGGCTCAGAAGCGCATCGTTGCTACCGTTGGCACACTGGCGGAAGAAGTGGAGCGTCAGGGGATTGAGACCCCTGCCATTATCGTGGTGGGCAAGGTCTGTGAACTGGCGGATTCTTTCGCCTGGTATGATAAATTGCCATTATCCGGACGCAAGGTGGTAGTTACCAGACCACGTCAGTTGATTTCTTCCATGGCGAAGAAACTGCGGGAGGCCGGTGCAGAAGTGCTGGAACTGCCGGCAATCGCCACGGTCTGTGTGGAGAATAATGAGGTCCTTGGAAGGGCTCTGGATAAGCTTGCTTCTTACAACTGGATTGCATTTACCAGCCCATCTGGTGTGCGTATTTTCTTTGAGGAAATGCGGAGGCAGAAGAAAGATATTCGAGCGCTGGGGAATTGCCGTATTGCCGCTATCGGCGCAGGAACGAAGAAGGAGCTGGAGGCCAGAGGACTTTTTGTGGATCTTATGCCTGAAGTTTACGATGGGGTGCATCTGGGAGAAACACTGGCAAAGATCGGAGAGATTGGCTGCCGTGTGCTGCTTCCACGAGCGAAATGTGGCAATCCGGAACTGCTGCATATACTGGAGAGAGCAGGATTCCATGTGGATGATGTGCCGACATACGACACCGTTTATCAGAGTCAGGAACTTATTGATGAGAAGGCTGAGTTTGATAATGGCAATATTGACTGGGCTGTATTTACCAGTGCCTCTACGGTGAGAGGCTTCGTGGAGACCACCCAGGGACTGGATTATAAGAAGGTGCGCGCTGCATGTATTGGAAAACAGACGAAGGCGGCGGCCCAGGCCTATGGCATGGAATGTTTTGTGGCGAAAGAGGCTACCATGGACAGTCTGGTGGAATGTATTATTGAGAATTCGTAAGTATTCAGGAATGCAGGCAAATCAAAGTAAATCTCGTGCAAGTTTACTTGCTAAGATATTTACTTTGATTTGTATATAGGATGGAACGGCCGTAAAACCCAGACAGGAGCTGCTTGCAGCGAATAGTTCACCTAGGGAACGTGTCTGAGGTTTGTCTTGAATAGTTACAATTGCACAAAAATAGAATGAAGGAGTGACGGTAATGATTATCAGACCAAGAAGATTAAGAGGAAGCGAAACATTACGTAAAATGGTGCGGGAGACCCGCATGGACAAGTCATCTTTGATTTATCCGCTGTTCGTGAAGGAAGGTGAAGGCATTCAGGAAGAGATCCCATCTATGGTGGGACAGAACCGTTATAGTATCGATAAACTTCCATATGAGCTGGAACGTCTGAGCAAGGCTGGGGTTGGCTCTGTGATGCTCTTTGGCATCCCGGATGTGAAGGATGAGGTTGCCAGCCAGGCTTATGCTGAGGATGGCATCGTGCAGAAGGCATTGCGGGCAGCAAAGCGGGAATTCCCTGATCTTTATTATATTACGGATGTCTGTCTGTGTGAATATACGTCCCATGGCCATTGTGGTATGCTTTGCGGTCATGAGGTGGAGAATGATTCGACACTGGAACTTCTGGCAAAGACTGCCTTATCCCATGTGGAGGCAGGTGCGGATATGGTAGCTCCTTCGGACATGATGGATGGTCGTGTGCTGGCTATCCGCAATATGCTGGATGATGCCGGACACAAGGAGACGCCGATCATGTCCTATGCGGTCAAGTATGCGTCTGCATTCTACGGCCCATTCCGCGATGCGGCTGGTTCTGCTCCGGCCTTTGGGGACCGTAAGAGTTACCAGATGGATTTCCACAACAGCCGTGAGGGTATCAAGGAAGCCCTGCTGGATGTGGAAGAGGGTGCGGATATCATCATGGTAAAACCTGCACTTTCTTATCTGGATATGATCACAAAGGTACATGATGTGACGGATGTTCCGGTGGCGGCTTATAGTGTCAGCGGTGAGTATGCTATGGTAAAGGCTGCGGCTCAGAACGGATGGATCGATGAAGATCGTATTATCTGTGAGATGGCGGCAAGTACTTACCGTGCAGGTGCACAGATTTACCTGACTTATTTTGCCAAGGAACTGGCAAAATTTATGGATGAAGGGAGGATTGGATAATGAGTTCAGAGAGTGTTTTTGAGCGTGGCATAAAGGTTATCCCAGGCGGTGTAAACAGCCCGGTCCGTGCATTTGGCTCTGTGGGGATGACACCCCGCATGATTGAGCGCGCCAACGGCAGCCATATTTTTGATATTGATGGTAATGAATATATTGACTTTATCGGTTCATGGGGGCCCATGATTCTGGGGCATAATCATCCGGCTATTCTGGAAAGTGTCGTGAAAGCCTGTGAAAAAGGGCTTAGTTTTGGGGCGGCTACGGAGATTGAGGTGGAGATGGCGGAATTTATCTGTGGGCACATTCCATCTATCGAGATGATCCGTATGGTGAATTCCGGTACGGAGGCAGTCATGAGTGCCCTGCGTGCGGCGAGAGGCTATACGCACAAGGATAAGATCATTAAGTTTGCAGGATGCTATCATGGACATTGTGATGCCATGCTGGTGAAGGCTGGCAGTGGTGTCATGACCAGCGGCGTGCCGGACAGTGCTGGTGTGCCTAAGGGATGTACACAGGATACGCTGACGGCGGTTTATAATGATCTGTTCAGTGTTGAGCAGATTTTTGAGGAGGTCGGTGACACGGTTGCCGCACTGATTGTGGAGCCGGTTGGAGCCAATATGGGTGTTGTTCCCCCTGCTCCCGGGTTCCTGCAGGGGCTTCGGGACATCTGCACGAAGCATGGCGCGGTGCTGATTTTTGACGAGGTTATTACGGGATTCCGTCTTAGCTTTGAGGGCGCGCAGGGATATTTTGGCGTGCAGGCGGATATGACGACTTACGGCAAGATTATCGGAGCAGGTATGCCGGTAGGTGCTTACGGCGGCAAGCGTGAGATCATGGAATGTGTTTCTCCTGTAGGTCCTGTATATCAGGCAGGTACGCTCAGTGGTAATCCTGTGGCTATGGCAGCAGGACTTACGCAGTTGAAGATGCTTTATGAGAACCCGGGTATATATAAACATCTGGAGGAACTTGGGAGTCAGTTGTTTGGCGGTATCGAGGGTATCCTGCAGGAAAATGGGGATACGTATACTTGTAATCATGTTGGATCTCTGGGAAATATTTTCTTTACGGATCAGGTTGTTTCGGATTATGCAAGTGCGAAGACGTCGGATACGGCGAAGTACGCGAAGTATTTTAAAGGGATGCTGGAGGGAGGATGTTATCTGGCTCCGGCACAGTTTGAGGCTATGTTTTTGTCGGATGCACATAGTGGCGAGGATGTGGGGAAGACGTTGGAGGTTATGCGGGAGGTTGTTGGAAGAATTTAGAGTGAGGTGTATGGGGACGGAAACTGCGCCAAAGAACGTGCGCGGGCGTGGTATGGTTTCAAAAATCTGCGTCGTCCCCCTCAACTAATCGCTAACTGCGACTAAGACGCTCGGCAGGGGCCTCGCGCCTAAGTCTCCGTAAGCGCTGGATTTTCGGGCTCCTTTGGCCGAAGATTTTTGAAACCATACCACGCCCGCGCGCGTTTTTCGGCGCAGTTTCCTGGTTGTGGCGGCGGTGCGGCGCTCCGCGCGACTGGTTGTTGAGGCTGTGTGTGCGGTTGGTGGTGGGAGAAACTTTATGGTGTTGGTCTGGGTAAGAACATGCTTGACGCATGATTCTTACCCAGCGGGACAGCGATGAAGAAGCCCATGCAGGGACAAGTTAGTCTTTTGGGGTAAGAGAAAGCTGTGGGGCTGTCTGTTACCCAAAGCGGGAGGCAGGGAAGAAGCAAAAGCCAGACTTGTTGGTGAAATTGGGTAAGGTGTGTGCCAAAAGGCGTGCCCCTTACCCAGCGGGGAGGCGATAATGAAGCCCATACAGGAACAAGCTAATCTTTTTGGTAAGCAGAAGCTGTGAGATTGCCTGTTACCCAAAGCGGGAGGCGGGAAAGAAGCAAAAGCCAGACTTGTTGGTGAAATTGGGTAAGGTGTGTGCCAAAAGGCGTGCCCCTTACCCAGCGGGGAGGCGATAATGAAGCCCATACAGGAACAAGTTAGTCTTTTTGGGTAAGAGAAAGCTGTAGGGCCGTCTGTTACCCAAAGCGAGAAGCAAGGAAGGTGAAAAAGGGCAAGGGATGCGAAGCGGCCGCGTCACTACCCAAAGGCAGGACAATAATACCCGCGCGCGCTCTGCGCGGCCCCCAATGCCCAGAAAATAAACCACCGGGGGGCTGCCTGCTGCTGTACAAATCCTTTGGCCAAAGGAGCCCGAAAATCCAGCGCTTACGAAGACTTAGGCGCGAGGCATTTGCCGAGCGTCTTAGTCGCAGTTAGCGATTAGTTGAGGGGGACGACGCAGGATTTGTACAGCAGCAGGCAGCCCCCCCCGCAGACCGTCCGAAAACTCGATGTTTTCAATGCTTATTAGCATTTTTATCGTCTGATTTTCTAATTTTATTGTCATTGAAAACTGAATAGATCACACGTGAAGATGTTGGAACTTTTTG
>JAQUWF010000111.1 GCA_028692975.1 Lachnospiraceae bacterium | reverse complement strand
ACTAATCCAAAAGCACCATATCTCATCTATTCATACCTTCCTTTGGCTGTTATTTTTTGATGGTCATTTCCATGGCCAGATCTGTACCCTCGGTCGGTGCTGCAATAACCGTACTATGTACCAATTTTCCAAGAGGTGCTGCTGCCTTCAAAGCAACTTCCATGGCGGCATTAATATTGGAAATATCGCCACGCATTTTCACACAGGCACCGCACTTGAGACGGTTTCTTTCCACGCCCTGGATCATCACATCCGCTGCCTTGGACGCTGCATCCAAAGCCACATAGCAAGCCACCAGATTGTCCATTTCAAAAATCCCAATCGCCTGACCCTTATATCTATCTTCCATAGTCGGTCTCCTTATTAACTCTAACGTCATTGTAACTGTTCAATACCTGACCAGTTATGTAGTATCTTCATTATAATGGAACTTCCCAAAACAATCAACACTCTTTTCTGGAATTTCTCACAAAAATCCAAATCCCCAGTTACCATTTGCGCCACATAAGCAAGTTTCTGGGTAAGTATACCATATTCCAGCCTCCCCTTACCCAACATATGGAAGTTTCTTGGTAAGCGTATCATATTTCATCTTCCCCTTACCCAACATATGCAAGTTCCTGGGTAAGCGTATCATATTTCATATTCTCCTTACCCAATGGCACCCGTATTTCTTCTTAAAACCCATTCCCCCCACACTGTTTTGGGTAAGCGTATCATATTCCAGTTTCCCCTTACCCAATACCCCCCGATTCCTTCTAAAAACCCACTACTCCACACTGTTTTGGGTAAGCATACCACATTCCAGCTTCCCCTTACCCAACGGCACCACGATTCCTTCTAAAAACCCACTCCTCCACACCGTTTTGGGCGAATAATTAATTTTCAGTATTGTTTATCCCAAAGCAAAAATGTCATTCCTCATACAACAAAACCTTCCCAGATTTTCCCGCATTCAGAATGACATTATCATCAGCCTACTCTTAACTTAAACTTCTGTATTTCTTTCTCACTGGCCACACGCTCGATCTCTGCGCCCAGTGTTCTTAATTTTCCTTCGAAATCTTCATATCCACGCTGGATGTAAACAATATCATCCACAATGGTGATACCCTCTGCTGCCAGTCCCGCTACCACAAGGGCGGCACCTGCACGCAGATCCGGCGAGCTGATCCTTGCCCCGGTAAATCCTGCAACACCGTCGATAATCGCTGTATTGCCCTCTACCTTCACACTGGCACCCATGCGAGCCAGCTCGTCCACATATTTGAAACGATTCTCAAAAATACTCTCTGTCACGATGCTTGTACCACTGGCCAGCGCAAGAACCACACCAATCTGCGGCTGCATGTCCGTAGGATATCCCGGATAAGGCTGGGTCTTTACATGTGTGCGGGTCAGTCTCTTAGAGGCAACCACACGCACTGCATCGTCGAATTCTTCTACTTCACAGCCAATCTCTTCCAGTTTCGCTGTCATCGCTTCCAGATGCTTCGGAATCACATTCTTCACCATAACATCGCCCTTGGTGGCTGCTGCTGCGAACATATACGTGCCCGCTTCAATCATATCCGGAACGATAGAATATGTGGATCTGTGGAAACGCTCGACTCCACGGATACGAATCACATCAGTTCCTGCACCCTTAATATCAGCGCCCATGCTGTTCAGGAAGTTTGCCACGTCAACAACGTGGGGCTCCTTGGCTGCATTTTCAATAATCGTTCTGCCGTCTGCCATAGAAGCTGCCATCATAATATTGATCGTCGCTCCCACGGATACCATGTCCAAAAAGACATGTGAACCACGCATATGGTCTGCTCTGGCAATGATAGAACCATGGCTGATCTCCACCTTGGCACCGATAGCCCGAAAGCCCTTCAGATGCTGGTCGATAGGTCTGCTGCCGATATTACATCCACCGGGAAGCGGTACCTCAGCTCTCTTATATTTCCCTAATAACGCTCCTAACAAATAGTAGGAAGCACGTATCTTCTTAATAAATTCGTATTCTACACTGCAGTCACCAATGGTCGAGCCATTAATCTTAACCGTGTGCCTGTCCACTCGTTCTACCTGAGCACCGATGCGCTCGATAGCTTCCAGCAGTACATTTACATCATTAACATCTGGCAAATTCTCCAACGTAACAGTTTCATCTGTCATAATTGCTGCAGAAATAATAGGCAGAGCAGCATTTTTAGCGCCGCCGATCTCCACTTCCCCTACCAGTGGATTGCCACCTTTAATAATATATTGTTCCATCTTCCACCTCTATGCTATCTAATGAACGCTCCCCTGATAATAAATTATCACGTCCATTCATATTCAAAAGTTCCGAAAAAGTCTAATTTACTTATCTCTTCTATCCTATACCAGATATTTCATTTTGTAAATAAGTATTAAGATTTTATTGACGATTTGTTAATATTTTCCAAACTATTGTCAGTTAATTTTATAATTGTTTTTTAATAATCTGCAAAGTCTTCCGGATATCATTATCTTTTTCATCAATTATAATATCCGCATATTGCTCATATAGTGGGACACGTTCCAGATAGAGGTCGTGTAAGGTCTGTCCCTCCCGCAAAACGACGCCGCGATCTGTAAGGTCGCCAAGTCTGCCGCAGAGTTGTTCATAATCAAGTTTCAGATACAGCACCGTACCGATCTTCTTCAGATGCTCCATAGCCTCCCGGCCGTAGACCGCGCTGCCTCCTGTAGCCACCACCGTATGCTGCACATCCAGACCTGCATTTACCCTGTTTTCCACGGCGATAAATCCGTCGATGCCTTCCTGGGCAATGATCTCACTGAGCAGCCGTCCCTCTTCCTTCTGGATCACCAGATCTGAGTCCAGAAATTCATAACCCAGAACCTTCGCCAGCACCACCCCAATGGTACTCTTTCCCGAGCCGGGCATTCCTATCAAAATAATATTTTCCATAACTAAAACTCCTCATTTCAAAACTTTCCTAATACTAACATAAATGCTATACTATTGTAAAGTATTGTGTATATGGAAGGGAGGCCACTATGGAGCGTATTATTTTTCATATTGATGTGAATTCCGCATTCTTAAGCTGGAGTGCTGTTGAAAAATTGAAAAAAGACCCCAACGCCGTTGATCTGCGGACCATACCTTCTGCTATCGGCGGTGACCGGGCTTCCCGCCACGGGATCATACTGGCCAAATCTGTGCCTGCGAAGAAATACCATGTCCAGACTGCAGAGCCGGTGGCCAAAGCCCTCCAGAAATGTCCCAATCTGGTGCTTGAGCCGTCCAATCATGCCATGTATCATATCTACAGTCATCAATTTATCGATTTCCTGTGCTCCCTGACTCCGGATATCGAG
This sequence comes from Lachnospiraceae bacterium, assembly GCA_028692975.1. Taxonomy (GTDB): domain Bacteria; phylum Bacillota; class Clostridia; order Lachnospirales; family Lachnospiraceae; genus JALENY01. Next base: position 7,585 of record JAQUWF010000111.1, on the reverse strand, counting down.
CAGGTCAGCATCGATGAATGTTATCTTGATTTCACCGGCATCGCCCACAATTTTGAATCACCGGTGGCAGGTGCCTGTTATATCAAGGACACGATCTATAAGCGCTTTGGTTTCACGGTAAATGTAGGTATTTCTTCTAATAAATTACTGGCCAAGATGGCCTCCGACTTCGAGAAGCCGAACAAAGTCCACACTCTGTTTCCCTGTGAAATCCAGGAAAAAATGTGGCCGCTTCCCGTTTCCGAGTTGTTTATGGCCGGGCATGCTTCCGTTGCGACGCTGCAGAAACTGGAGATCAATACCATCGGGGATCTGGCAAAGACGGATCCTGCCCTGCTATGTCTGCATCTAAAAAGCCACGGCCAACTGCTGTGGGAGTACGCCAACGGCATAGATGATTCCCCTTTGGACAGCGAGCCCTATCAGTTAAAGGGTATCGGAAACTCCACGACTCTGCCCAAAGATGCTGTCACCACCGAGGAAGCCAGGATCGTCCTTCGCAAACTTTCCGAAAAAGTGGGCCAGCGTCTGCGTGATGCCAAGCAAAACGCATCCACCATCTGTGTGGAAATCAAATATGCTACTTTTGTTAGTGTTTCACACCAGACGCAGCTGCATACACCAACATCTGTGAATGAAATAATTTACAAAAATTCATGTGATCTTTTTGACGCCCTCTGGAATCACACCCCGATCCGGCTCCTTGGCATCCGCACCGGGAAACTGACCGACATAGCCGAACCGGTCCAACTAAACCTCTTCGACTACGCGCCGCTCCAAACCACCGCATCAAAAAAGGCGGCCCAAAAAAGCACCGCCAAACAAGCCCAACTGGATCAGGCCCTGGACAAAATCCGCACCAAATACGGCAAAGATTCCATCAAAAGAGCCAGCCTCCTAACCAACCACATCCCATTGAGGAATGATGATGAATAGCCGGCATGGAGCATACCATATACGGTATGCTCTATGTGTCCCCATTCCAAACCCTACTTCTTCTTCACACTATACCCGAATTTCCCAAGGTATTTCCCCATGCCATAATACTCCCCATGGCAGTAAACCAAAGGCTTGGCTGCCGCCAGGTCAAATTTCTCTTTGTCATCCATATACTGATCGTCCGCATGCACAGCCACGACTTCTGCCAGAAACATATGATGCACGCCTAATTCTCTCTTCTCCACGACCTTGCACTCAATATTCACCGGAGATTCTTTAATCATCGGCACATTCACATGGGTCGCTTCCTCTTTTGTCAGATTCATCTTCATGAATTTGTCCTCATCTCGTCCGGAGCGCACGCCACAATAATCCGTAGCCAGCGCCAGCTCCTCCGTAGTCAGATTGATCACGAATTCCCCCGTTTCCTCAATACTTTCATAAGAAAATCTGGAAGGTCTCACAGAAATGCTGACCATGACCGGATCACTGCACACGATCCCGGTCCATGCCACCGTAAAAACATTATCCTTCCCCGCCTTATTTCTCGTCGTTACCATAACCGCCGGGATGGGATAAAGCATATTTCCCGGTCGCCATTCTAATTTTGCCATACTCTTTCCTCCTATTAAATATCCCCAACAACTGCCTCATCTGCGGACCGCTGTTGGGAATCTTCTTCATTTCATAATCAGTTATTATTCTGCAGCGTAGCCAGGAAAGCCGGAATCAGCTGCTTCTTGCGGGACACCACGCCCGGCAGGATACTTATGCCGTTATCCACTCTCACATGGAATGCATCTGCCACCAGCTTGGTGCTGTTTTCCCCATAACACATAAGTCTGGTGGACTCCCCGATAATGTTGGTGAGCATAAAAAATACCATGGAAATGCCATGCTTGCCACACTCATTTTCCATAAATGGCTTCAGCCTTCCTTCGATTTCCTCCAGTTCCTCCGCATTCATGGAATTGATCTGGCCCACACCAAAGGTGACATCCTCCATAATAAATTTCTTGAAATCCTGATAGAAAATTTCCTCCGGAGATTTGCCGCTGAGGTTGCTACCTGCCCGGAACATTTCATTGGCAAAAGCCTCAACATCAATATGCGCAATCTCCGCCAGTTCCAGTGCCGCCTCCTGGTCGTATTTCGTACAGGTGGGGGAGCGGAACATCAGCGTGTCGGAAATAATCGCCGCACAGAGCAGCCCGGCAATATTTTCCGGTATCTCCAACTGCTTTTCATTATAAATCTGGAACAGGATCGTCGCCGTGCAGCCCACCGGCTGATTACGAAAAGCGATAGGCTGGATGGTCTCCAGCGAACCCAGTCTGTGGTGATCCACGATCTCCAGGATCTCCGCCTCACCGATATTGTCCACGGCCTGGGATTCCTCGTTATGATCCACAAGGATCAGTTTCTTCTTATTAACATTGATCAAATTACGTCTGGAAATGGTGCCCAGATAGCAGCCCTTCTTATTCAACACCGGGAAATCCCGATGGCGGAGCCGTCCCATGACGTCCTTGATATTATCCACGAAATCATCGGTCTGGAAGGTCACCAGATCCGTTTTCTTCATCAGATGCTTGACCGGAATGCTCTGGTTGATCAGACGAGCCACCGTATACGTGTCGTAAGGGGAACTGATGATCATGCAGCTCTTCTTTCTGGCCAGCTCCGTGACTTCCTCGCTGATATCTGCACCCAGGCTGACCACGATGCAGCTGGCATTATTCATAATCGCCCGCATCTGCACATCTTCCCGGTCTCCCACGATGATCAGATCGTCGTCCTCCATCCATTTATCCAGAAACTCCGGATTCGCCGCCCCCACAAGCACCTTGCCTTTGATAAAGTAGCCATGCTCATTGCCGGTAACGATGGTTCCGCCCAGGGTATCCGCCATAGCGCGGTACTGGGTCCTGGCATCTGACATGATGGTCTTGTCGTAAGCATCCATGTAATATTTGGCGATATCCCCGATGGTAATAATACCTTCCAGTTTGTTTTCCTGAGTGGTAATGGGAAGGGTCACCGCACCATTTTCCTTCATCAGCTCCCATGCCCTCTTGATGGTAATGCTGCTTGGGGCTCCCTGGGTTTTGTGGATCTCCATGTCACGCACCTGCGCTCCCACATCGGAAATATATCCGGGTGCCTCCATCCCAAAACGATTTAAAACATATTCTGTTTCTTCATTTATCTGACCGGCACGCTTTGCCGTATAAACCTTTCTCTCTGTGCGATTCTTAATATCCGTATACGCAATAGCAGAACAAATAGAATCTGTATCCGGATTTTTATGCCCGATGACATAAATATTTTCCTGTTGATTCATCTTTTTGCCTCCTTCTTTCCATACAATTCTATCATTTCCTGCTATTTTTGTAAATTATTATCGTAAACATGTTTGCTTCGCTTGCTCTGCATCCGCCCCTTCCTATTGGTGAATTTTTGTTAAAAACCTGTTAAAAAACAGATTAGGGGCTTGCATTTTTCTAAAAAGCGTTGTACTATAATCATATCAAGACGTAGTTTTCAAAACTACATGTCGTAACAAGGAGGTTATTATTATGAAATTCAAGTTAAAAGATCCCGGAAGCGCCATTACACATGGCATCGGTTTTGTTCTGGCCGTGTTAGGGGTAGCACCGCTTTTGATCAAAGCTGCAAGAGAACCAGATATGCTTCATTTGATTTCCCTGGGTATTTTTATATTAAGTATGATACTGTTATACGCAGCCAGTACCATTTACCACTCACTGGATATTAGTGACAAAGTAAACCGCCGTCTGCGGAAAGTAGATCATATGATGATCTTCGTGCTCATCGCAGGCAGCTACACACCAATCTGCCTTATCGCTCTCCACAACCGTACCGGATTTATCCTGTGCATCATGGTATGGGTCGTAGCACTGGCAGGCATCATCACCAAGGCATGCTGGATAACCTGTCCCAAATGGTTCTCCTCCGTCCTTTATATCGGAATGGGCTGGATGGTCGTATTCGCTTTCTCACAGATCTTCCACGCACTGTCCAGACCGGCTTTCGGCTGGCTCCTGGCAGGCGGCATCATCTACACCGTAGGTGGCATCATCTACGCACTCAAATTGCCAATCTTCGATATGAAGCACAAGAATTTCGGCTCACACGAGATCTTTCATCTCTTTATCATGGCCGGAAGCGCATGTCACTTTATCATGATGTACCAGTATATAGCGACTATGCCGCTCTGAAAGACTTTGCTGTAACGCACCATCAGCTGCAGTTGGTAGACGATTCTACCAGCTGCAGTTTTTCTTTTCTGGAGCATCGCTTCAGGGCGTACTCCCGCCGCATAGCCTCCTCTTTCGTCTCAAAGGCCTCAAAATAGGCCAGTTCCACCGGGCGCCGCCCTTTCGTGTACTTGGCACCCTTCCCGGCATTATGATCGGCTACACGCTTCTCCAGATTATTGGTCCACCCCGTATACAAGGACCCATCGACACATTTCAATATGTATGTAAAATTCATCTTGTCCTCCCAGCAAAAGTCACCCCAGATCGGACATGATCCAGGATGACTCCTCTATATAAAGCAATCCACGTAAATCCTGTACTTCACCCATATTGAAAAACCCTGTATCCAACGCGATTGCGAACCTTCAATATGGTAATCACTTATAGTCTATTATACTCTCTTATCCTTTAAATGTGCAAGAATCCAACGAATTCCCCCGACACAGTCACTTTCAGCCATACGGTGCAGTAAATGTACATTTGCTGTACTGTACATTTACTGCACCGTACATTCACTACACCGTACATTTGCTACGCTATACATTTACTACACCGTACATTTGCTACGCTATACATTTACTACACCGTATATTTGCTACGCTATACATTTACTACACCGTACATTTGCTGCACCGTACATTTGCTGCACCGTAACATTTACTGCGATACCCTGCGGGGCATATACATTTTTTTGTACTTCCCATGCCCCATAATCTGCTTTTCAGCATGCTTTTTTCTCTTGCAAAACCACCCAAAAGGGCATATACAAATTTTTTTATATCCTATGCCCCATTTGTCCCTGATATCGGGGCATAGGATATTATTTCTTCTGTATATGCCCCCTGGCCGGACTATTTCTTCTTGCAAGCTGCATTTCGGGGCATAGTGCTTTGTTTTTTTTCTATATGCCCCATGTTACTGTGCACGAAAGGAATGAGGATTTCTATGGCAAATATACGATGGGATCCAGGATCTCGCCGTCATGTTCCATGGAAAAGTACAGGTTACTTCCTTCCATTGTGTAATACTTGGTCGGATCATTCACATAGCCGAGCACTGTCCCGGCTTCCACCGTGTCCTCCACAGCCACTGCCACGTCCTTCAACTGCCCATACACCGCCAGATATCCATTTCCCATATCTGCCGTAACGGTAGTTCCTGTTTCCACATTTTCTTCAATAGAAACGATCCTGCTGTTGGCTGCAGCCAGAACCGGCTCACCAACCACAGCACTCACCACGATGGCCGGATTGTACTTATACACATCCAGTGTCTCAAAATGCACCGTGTGGTCCATGGAATAATCCATGAGGATATCCCCCTCTAAAGGCCACTGCATAAGGGAACTCTCCGTGAAATTAATCACCGGGCCCTCCGGTATGGCTGGTTCTGCCTGTGTGGCTTCCGTCTCAGCAGCATCCGCCGATGCAGCCTCTGCTGATGCGTTGGTCTCCTCAGCCGCTGTATCCGCAGCAGCCACTTCCTCCACTGGATTCTGTGCTGCCGGATCAATCACGTCTGTGGCTGCCGTGTCTTCCGCCTCCGGCTCAATAGTCGTCTCCGGTTCTTCCTCCGCATCCGACCCGATCACCGTCGCATTGCTGTTCTTCTTCTCTTCTTCCTGCTTCTGTCTGCTTTCTTCCTTTGCGATCTGTTCCTGCTGATTCGTTTCCACCTGGAACACCGTGAGCCCCACCAGCACCACTGCCGCCAGCAGAGATCCACTCACAATCAGTCTAAAAACCTTCTGTTTCTTCGTCATATCATTCACCTCAACCTATGGATTATAAAACATAAAATTTCTTTCATTCATAGGTTTGCCATAATATACGATTCTATTCAAAAGATTTAAAAACTGATATAACGTTTCGAAGACAACTATACCATTCACGCAGAATATTTTTTCAAATGTGCGGGACAAAAACTGTAGGTGCAGCAGGCTACACTGCTGATTTTCGACCTGTACAATCAGGAAAATAAACAAGTGATATAATGTAGTTATTTCGAAAACGCTGCACTGATATGCTGGCATATTCATATGGAACTAATTATACAAAATATCCATCTGCGGGAAATAATGCTCCAGGATTGCCAAATAATCCGCCCCATTCCGCGCCATTTCATCGGCACCATACTGACTCATACCCAGGCCATGCCCTATGCCCTGGCTTATAAAACGAATCTGGTCCCCACTCTCTTCTATGTCAAAATGGCTGGACGCAAAGCCAAGCACCCGCCGGAATTCTTCCCCTGGAATCTTCAGATTCCCAACCTGCATCTGCAGCACATACCCCGCCGAATCCCTTTCCGCTATGTACAAGTCCTGCCCCACAGAATCCATGACCAACCCTGCCTCTGGATAATATGCATTCAAAATATCCGTAAGTTCCTGATGGCTGTAAAAATATTGGCGGCGGTATTCCTTTGCTCTCACATCACTGCTGCTGTCCACCCCGCTGCAAAACGCGTAATTTTCCTTTTGGAGAACTTCCCATCCGTCCCGGGTCACTCCGGCGCTCAATCGATGAAACGGTACATACTGAACCTGCTTTTCATATGCCAATACCTGGAAATTTGTTTTCTGCACTGCATCCAGGCACTTCTCATAGTATGCCCAGTATTTTTTGTTTTCCAGTTTTTCCTCACTCTTTTTTTTCTGATTTTTGAGATCAGAAAAGCTCAGTTCCCCCTCACGCAAAGCTTTTGTAACATTGCTTCTCGTGAGAACAGCCTGAGCTTTTATCGCTTCTATTTTCATTTCCATGGGAATATCCTGCATTAACAGGGTTGGCAGATAATCCTCTATGCCGGATTTTTTCTCCCAGACGACCGCGTCTCTGCCGCAAATCCCAACCACCAGCATCACCGGCACCACAAATAGTATAATCAGAAACAGGAACATTTCCCTGATCATCTTCTTCATCCTGCACCGCCTGATTATGCTCCACTTTATACTTATGCCAACTGGCTGGATTCTATGAATACCTCCACGCCCTGTACTTTCAGGATTTCAAAATCAGAACCTTTCAGCACCCATCTGCCTTCCACGCAATCCAGAATTGCCTTTTCCCCCTTGTGGATTTCCGACAAAATAGTGACCTGCATTCCCTTGTGCATGGCATGTGCTCTCTTGCCTATAAACATGCATTCGCCTTCAAATAAATTGATATATCCCTTCATCGCAGTCCCCTTCTAAGACAAATCTCCAATAGGTTGTTTTGCTTTTATTATACTACCCCCCCCGCAGACCGTCCGAAAACTCGATGTTTTCAATGCTTATTAGCATTTTTATCGTCTGATTTTCTAATTTTATTGTCATTGAAAACTGAATAGATCACACGTGAAGATGTTGGAACTTTTTG
>JAQUWF010000110.1 GCA_028692975.1 Lachnospiraceae bacterium | reverse complement strand
AACAAACGAATTGAGAAATATAAAGAAAAATGGTGTGCATAGAAAAACGACCACACAAATCTGTGTGATCGTTCATCTGCACTTATTTTAGATATTTAACCTGTCTACTTGACAGGGGGCATATCAGAAACAAATGACACCTGTTCTTTGTTTATTCTTCTATCGCTTGCGTTCTGCCAACTGAGCCTTTAATTTTTCGATTTCATTGCCCATCTCCTGCAACGCTCTGTCCTTCTCCTGCAATTCCTTCTTATATTTCTTCACATTCTCCTCATACTCCAGCCGTGCACGCTCTATCAAATGTTCTCCCGTCAGACCCAATCTCTCCACTTCCTTTCGAAATGCTTCATTTTTCGAAAAATCAATATAAGGCTTCAGCTCCTTCGGTTCATTGAAGAAGATGCCATGCAGGAACCGGATGATGTCGACCGTATCCTCAGAAATCCATGCGCCAAGACGGATAATGATCAGATCCATAAGATCGAAATTCTCCGGCTTCGGGCTGACGTCCCCTACATTCTTCGTATTGGCAAACTGATAATACGAAACCGTATTCCACAGATACTTCGGGATGTTCCCCACACAGACGAGGATCACACAGGCCTTCTCCACTTTTCCATAGCTGGTCCTCTTATTGATGACTTCCAACTGTGAGCTGATCAGCCTGGACAGATGATAGATGCCACGCTTCTCGATGGGATACCCGGGATAATAATCCTTCTGCAGTTCCACATCCACATGAAGATGGAACAGCGTATTCGTAGGAATCTTTGCCCGGAAGCGGCTGTCAAAGGTGAGCGTTGCTTCTTTTATGGATGCTGCCTCCGTATTGTCCCCATGGATGCGGGTGTCCGTATCCGGTGCAATGGGCTCAGCACCATCGATGGTTTCCGGCTCAATACACTGGGCGATCTCTTCCGTAGAATAATCCGCATATTCCGGCAGCAGATATTTGAGGATATTCGCAAGCACTTCCGCATGCTGCAGCACCTTTTTCCCCGCCTCATCATACTGCAGCTGTTCCGCATTCTGGGCTAATGTCTCTTCCAGCCCCATGGATCCGGCAATGACCGCCGGTCTTCTCCTTATTGATTTTCCTTTTCGTTTTCTTCCCATGCCTTTTCTCCTTTCGTGGATCAAAATGCACGGGAAATGCTTCATGCCAATAGTATAGCATGCCACGAACCGATATCCAATACATTTTGATATCCTATACAGTTGTTTTTTTCATTGGATTGCCGGTCGATATGACCACCGAATGATACAGATATTGCGAACAGAATGTTCTAATAGAGATATCTGTTTGTTGATTGTAACACAGCCATCTGGCTTTTGTAAACCCAAAATTTTTATCATATATTTCACAATAGTTCATATGAAAATAAGAAGAAACCTGCCTTACACAGATTTCTTCTTATTTTGCACCTTATTTGCCAAGATGATTCACGAACTTTTCCATGTCCTCTGGTTTCTGTTGCTTTCGGCTTTCTTCAACCACTTGTTCTTTTTCCCCGTCAGACATTTCTGCAAATGCTTTCATCGCTTTGCCATTCGCTGCCAGATTCAGTCCGAATCCGATTGGTAATTCGCCGCCCTCGCCAATACTCCATTTGTCTTCATCACTCATGCATGATTACCTCATTTTTCTGAATACTTGTTTGCAAAATAGTATTTCAAAAAAAGCGATATCTTATGCCCCAAATAAACATTTTACCTAATCTTGTGTTTTCTGCGTCCGTATCCAATCAGCCCACACACCACCGCTATTCCTACCAATGCAAAAAGAACGATGGCAATCACATTATACGCCGTCTGGTTGCCGCCCCAGGTGGTAAAATCAAAAGATATCCATATGGAATCTGGATCGCCCGGTCCGTAGTATTGGGTAAAAATGCGGTCTGCCACAAAAGGGGACAACCAGAACCACAACGCCGTCCACAGGAAGCTCACAGCGGCACGATACCAGCCGGATAAGGGCAGGTAACGTATGGCCAGCATAAGCCCCCAGGGCAGCAGCAGGCAGGTGACAGCCACCGGCATGTCCGTGGACCAGAAAGAATGTGCCCCCACATAAATGTCTATAGTCAGAATCATGGCAAAAAGCAACAGACTCTGTATTGCAAAATAAAGCAGACATTTATGATTTTTCAAGGTTTCCGGCAAGGGCAGCTGGCGCAGCCATGCGGGAACCATAAAAAATCCAAGCCCAAATACAACACTGACTGCCGCCACAACAAACCAGTCCCCTCCACTATAGAGGCATCCGGTCAATAGCAAAAGAAGCAGCAGCAGACTCTGTATCGTAAAATAAAGCAGACATTTATGATTTTTCAAGGTTTCCGGCAGGGGTAGCTGGCGCAGCCATACGGGAACCATGAAAAATCCAAGCCCAAATACAACACTGACTGCCGCCATAACAAACCAGTCCCCTCCGCTATAGAGACATCCGGTTAACAGCAAAAGAAGAAACAGCACCGTTTCCACGAACAAATATATAGAAGTTTTCCTGTCTGTCCAAGCCGTTGGCAAGGGCATCCGCGGCAGCAAAAAGGGCAGGACCAACAGGGTTATGCCAAAGAGCACAGATATACCTGCCATCCAGAACCAGTCGCCGCCCGTATACAGGCAACAGATCAAAAGCAGCAATTCCAGCGACAACGTGAAACTGCCCCACACCAAAGCCGCCTTGTAATGACACAATTTCATATGCAGGGATGCCAGCGCTGGGACCAGCGTCAGCGAGGCCGACATCAAAACTCCTGCCAGCACAATAAAGAACCAGTCCAGCCTGTGCTGCGCCAGCACATTTCCAAGACCACAGCCAAACAGTATCAGCCCGTAAATAATGTACTGGGCAATACGATAGTTCCGCGTCAGGCGCAGATACTGATTCGCCAATTTCTCCACATTCCGCTTCTGGGTGTCCTCGCTCCCTGTCAACAGCTCATGTTCCGATATATCCAGCACCCCGCAGATCGTGCGCAGCAGCGTTATATCCGGATAGCTCATGCCACGCTCCCATTTGCTCACCGCAGATTCTGTTACATATAATTTTTCCGCAAATTCCCGCTGGGTCATCCCCATCTCTTTCCTTCGTCTGAGAATATACGCTCCAAATGTTTTCTTATTTTCCATACTCGCTCCTCTCCTGTCTTTACCAAAAATATTTTCGCCTTGCAAGCCTGGTTCCACAATAAGAAATAAACAGCAAAAAGTCAATACAACTGGCAAAAAATGTATCTCGACTGTTAGGAAAGTCCCCCGAAACAGCGGTTTTGCGGATTTAAAATATTTTTTGATTGATTTCTCCACATGACTGTGTTAAAGTATTTCTTGTCCTGTGTATTCGCAGGACACTCTGGAGAGTCTCATGAACGAGCGCCGAAGGTGTACAGCAGCTTACGCTGCCAATCTCTCAGGCAAAAGGACAGAGCAAAAACGCCGCGTATTTATGTATACGGCCATGCTTAGTCTTTTCTCTGGAAGTCGGAACCCAAAGGGTTTGCGGCTTTTTTGTTGTTTCGGCAGCATACAAAAGAAGAAAAGGAGAATAAGAAGAAATGGAGTTTTTGAGTGGTTTTAACAAGTGGTTAACATGGTTTGATGATAAGTTATGGGGTCTTCCACTTATCATATTTATTCTGGTCACTGGCATCTATCTCACCGTACGTCTTGGACTTTTACAGATTCGTCATCTGCCGAAGGCTTTGAAGTTCATGTTCAAAAATGAAGAAGGCGGTACCGGGGAAGTCAGTTCCTTCGCCGCACTTTGTACCGCATTATCTGCGACCATCGGTACCGGAAATATCGTGGGCGTGGCAACAGCCATCACCCAGGGCGGGCCTGGTGCCATGTTCTGGATGTGGCTGGCAGCTTTCTTCGGTATGGCAACCAAATATGCCGAGGGTCTTCTGGCGGTAAAATACCGTACCGTAGACGAAAGCGGACACGTACTGGGCGGACCTTTCTACTATATTGAGCGCGGTATGGGCAAGAACTGGAAATGGTTGGGATGCATCTTCGCATTCTTCGGTATGTGTGTAGGTCTCTTCGGTATCGGTACCTTCACCCAGGTAAATGGCATCGCAAATGCAGTGGGGAATTTCTTTGACCCAAATATGGCACACACCATCTCCCTGTTTGGCAATGATTATTCTATCGCCATCGTGATCACCGGTGTCATCATAACGATCCTGGTTGCCCTGGTAGTACTTGGCGGGCTCAAACGTATCGCCAGCGTATCCCAGGTCGTTGTACCATTTATGGCAGTCATCTATATTATTTTCGGTCTGTTGTTCTTAGGATTTAATGTAACAAAAATCCCGGGTGCCTTCGCGGAAATCTTCCAGAGTGCCTTCGGATTCAAAGCAATCAGCGGTGGTGCCATGGGTACCATGATCATCGCCATGCAAAAAGGTATCGCCCGCGGTATCTTCTCCAATGAAGCAGGACTCGGTTCCGCACCTATCGCAGCAGCAGCGGCACAGACCAACGAACCAGTCCGCCAGGGTCTCGTAACCATGACCGGAACCTTTATCGACACCATCGTCATCTGTACCATGACCGGACTTTGCATCGTTATCTCCGGTTCCTGGAACATCGGCCTGGAAGGTGTAGCCGTAACTACCCACGCATTTCAGTCCGGCCTGCCTTTCCCGGCAGTGGTATCCTCCTTCATCCTTATGATCTGCCTTGTGTTCTTCGCATTCACCACGATCTTAGGCTGGGATTACTACGGTGAGCGGTGTCTGGAATATCTTTCCCACGGCAGCAAATCCGCCGTCATGACCTACCGCTGGCTCTACATTGTAGCCATCTTTATCGGACCGTACATGACCGTGGCAGCTGTATGGACCATAGCCGACATCTTCAACGGTCTTATGGCCTTCCCGAACCTCATAGCCATCCTGGCTTTGAGCGGTGTCATCGTAAAAGAAACAAAAGATTATTTCAAACGAATGAAAAATCAAATCTAATGCATAACAAAAGCGGCCTCCCGTATGATTCAGAGGCCGCTTTCTTATTTTAATCTTTTATTTTATAATCCTTTTTTCGCAACTGCTTCTTTAAAGCAGGCTTCCATCTCCGCGTTATCCGGCAGGATACTTACGTATTTGATCTCGCCATCCACACAGATCGTCGGAACATTGGTAGCGCCCAGTTTGATCATGCAGGCAACCCCTTCTTTTTCCTTGATCTTATGCTCAATGATCTCAACCTTATCCATAATCGATGCAGCAGATGCATATACTGCCTCCATATTATACTGGCAGGCTGCACAAGCCTCAGAGTCTAAGGTGATACAGTCAATGATAACCTTATCTGCATTGGCATAATCCGGCAGTTCGTAAGTAACACCTTCCATAACATCTCCACCCTGGAAGATATCCTCGATATTGCCATGAACCGTTTTGGTAACTGCCTGGGTATTCTCAACCGGGGTCGCATATGGCATATCACAGCCAGGTGAAAGAATAAATCCTTTATGTCCGCCGATCTGCATACAATTCTCAGCATCCGTCATATTATCATAAGGAGTGCCAAACAGCATGGTCAGCGTCAGTTTAATGTTGCCACCGACAGAAACATTATATTTCTTTGCAATATCAACGGCATACTTCAGATCAACATTCTCATCGATACACAGGTTATCACAATGGATCTGGCACATAGGCTCAATATTACGGGTAGCATCGCCACATACGAACATAGAACCAAGTTTTCCTCTTTCGTGAATATAATCAAAGACTCTGGAAGCATACGGTGCAACAAAATCTTCAAAGTTCGACGGAGAAATCTGGGAAGTCATCGGGTCAACCAGCGCAACAACATCAACGCCTGCGTCAATGTACATCTGAGCCGTATGTTTTGCCACCTTCTCGCAAAACTCCATGAGTTCTTCCACCTCTTCCGGTTCATCGATCATATCATAGAAGATATCCGTTCCTTTTAAATGCAGTGCCAAAGTAAATGGTCCGGTAATCAGGCCGTAAATGGCAACCTTATCCCCATGTTCTGCAACAATTCTTCTGGTAGCAGCCAACGCGATAGGGAAACGTCCATCTTCTTCTGTAGGAATCTTCAAGTCTGCAAGTTCTTTTCCCTGCTCTAAAATATGCGTGGAAACTGCAGGTGGGTTGTCCTTTGCATAGGTCAGTCCACAGCCCATAGCCTCAGCCTCTAACTGCAGGTCAAACATAGATGGGATACCGTCTGGGTCATATAATTCGATGGCTTTACGAACACCATTTACGATATGCTCCTCGCTCTTAAAGAAAGTTTCACAGTCTACATCGATCAAACTTGCTGCATGGCAGCCTACGAATGGAACCCACGGGATGCGGGAAACTTCTTTACACTGAATGGCATCTAATACTAACTGTTTTTCGCTCATTTTATAATTCTCCTTTTCTGTAAAATGGTTCGTTTGTTTTATGACTCTATTGTACCTTTTTGAAAAAAACATCCTCAGAAATATAACTGTTTATTAGCATTTATTTTGTTGATTTCAAAAATCCCAAAATAAAAAAATTCAGAAATTCATTAGATATTGTCTAGTGTTTTTCCAAACTTTTTCCTTTTACTTTTGAAACTTTCATTGGATTGCGTCCAAATTTTTTACCTAAATAGCGAAAAATAATCACAATCCTTCATACTTCCTGCACTACATCCACAATCGCCTGTGCAATCTGCTCCAGTGTCACCTGCTTATCCGGTATCATATCTTTCAGGTTACCTACCCGCGCAGTCACCGATGATACCTGATTCCTTGCCAATTTTTCCGGATGGGGCTGTAGTACTCGGCCCAGTCGCTCCAGATCCGTATCAAAGAGGAGGGTCCCATGATGAAGCATACGGTTGCCAGAGACCAGCTGGGCATTGCCTGATATCTTTTTCCCCTCCACCAGCAGATCATTTCGTTCATTGTACACTGCGTGCACCTGAAATTTTCCCAAAGCCTGTATGACTGGATTCAGAAAGTCCACATAGGTCCGTGAAACATCATCTGTCAGAAAGGAAAAATTCAGATTACCCATGTCATGATAGACCGCACCGCCGCCGGTGATCCTTCGAACTACAGGCAGGCTGCCATCCCGCAAAATCTCCGGAAGCACCTCCAGCTCTGCCACCTGATGCTTTCCTATGACAATGCAGGGCTCATTCTGCCACAAAAGCAGCATATCCCCTTTCGTACTGCGGAAAAGTTTTTCCTCCAGGGCAAGATTCTCCCTGACATCATGGCTGGGGCAGCGATAATATTTCATAACTGGCCCACGCTTTCCGCGAGGATTTCACATATCGCCGGATGGGGATGTATCATTTTCTGCAGCTGCTTCACCGTACATTCCAATTCAATCAGTGCTGTTGCCTCACCCAGCAGATTCTCCGCATGTTCACCCACCATGTGGATCCCCAGGATCCTGCCCGACTCCTGATCGGCCACTGTCTTTACGAAGCCGCCCTCCAGCCCCTGTACCTTGCTCCTGCCGTTGGCATAGGCATAACCGTATCCTACCGTCACATGATTATATTGGGCTCTGGCCTGCGCCACCGTCATACCCACGCCGGATATCGCCGGACAGGTGTAGGCAAAGGAAGGTTCCACACCCTGTTTCCAGTTCTTTTCACCGGCGATTCCTGCTATGACAGCCCTCGCCTCCCACATGGCGTCAGATGCCAGTTTCTTCCCTGGTGCACAATCCCCTATGCAAAACGTCCGGCCATTTTTCTTGTTCTCCTGTTCTGCAACCCCGGCACAACAGATAATAAGTGGTTCTGTCAGATTCATCAGATCCGTCTGCTTTTTGATTGTTATCCCGTCCGCACACAGACATTTTTCCAGATAATCCACACATTCCGTATCAAAATTGCGGAGAATCCTGTTTTCCTTTTCATATATAGTTACCGTAGTCCCAAAAGAGTGAAGGATCTGTGCGCACTCCACACCAGTCACCCCACCGCCGATCACAGCCGCACGCTCCGGCAGTTCTTTCAGGGACAACAGCTCCGTCACATCCACGACGCGCCCCGCACACCCGGACAATACTTCCGGGCGAATACGTCTGCCGCCAGTGGCATAGATCACATAATCACTGCTGCCGTCATCCACGCCTTCCTCCACGCGTATCTCCACCCCGGCCTTCTTCAGTTGATAGCGCAGGCCATAGCCCAGTTCCTCCACCATCCTCTGCGTATATGCACGGGAATCTGCCCAGTTCAGTGCAGGCACATTCTTCCAGATCAGATTTTCTGCCGCAGTCTTTACACTTCGATGCATATGAATATGTTCCAGCAACGTCTTGGTAGGGATACAGCCTTGATTCAGACAGAGTCCGCCCAGCTGACTCTTCTCATACAAAGTTACTCCAAATCCACGTTTCCTGCCTTCCAGCGCCGCCGTATATCCGGCAGCACCGCCTCCGATCACTGTAATATGTGGCATATTCCCGCTCCTTTATTCATATATCTTTACCGGCACCTTGCAGTATTTCTCCCACAGTTCCAGCATCTCATCTTTAAATTCTTCCGGCCCGCTGCCGATGACCACCAGTTTCGTATGGTCGATCACATCCCATTTGTGGAGTTTGCTCTCCTTAATGACAACATAATCGCCCACCACATCCACCTGATGCCAGCCCTCCGCCGTACGGACAAACCCTTTCATGCGCAGCAGACGGGGCATGAGTTTCTTGATGAATTTCTTACAGGGTGCCAGTTCCACATCCTCCATGCATTCCAGCGAGTAGGTCGCCATGCGGTTATACGTATGGTTGCTGGTCTCTCCCACATATCCATTGTCCATGAGTCGCTCCTCCAGCACTGCCAGGGGTACCTCCGAAAACATGGTCTCATAAATAAAAGCCTCCGGATTCAACTCCTTCACCTTCGCATGTATCTCCTCGATAGTCGTCTGGTTGATCAGATCGATCTTATTCAATATAATAAAATTGCTGGTCGCCACCTGATTCTGCACCGGTGACAGCACCTGTACGTATTTCAGGAAAGTAACTGCATCCAGCACACAAACGGCACCACGATACGTATAGGACCTGCCTACCTTGTCCCCCAGGCCGTCCAGCAGCCGGTGCATATTAGATGGATCTGCCATGCCGGAATTCTCGATCACCAGCACATCGATCTCTTCCTTGGAAAATCCGATCAGCGTCTTTACGAAACCGCCCTTTAGACAACTGCAGAATATGGAACCGTTATTAATTTCCACCATCTGGATGCCGTTTCGTTCGATGAGGGCACCATCAATACCAATGCTGCCGAATTCATTGACGATCACGCCCACCTTTTTCCCCTGAAACTCCTCCAGCAGCCGCTGCAGAAAGGTAGTCTTGCCAGCCCCCAGGAAGCCTGAAATCAAATACAAATCTATGGTTTCTCTCATTTCGTAATTACTCCTTTAATTCAATATAGCCCAACACATCGTCATATGTGAATTTGTCCTCATCCGAGATACATATCTCACACAGGACACCGTCACATGGCGCGGGGAATTCCAATGCTTTCTTTTCCACCTCGCCCTCACAAATCACCTGATCCTTTGCCACCTGCTCACCGACTTTTACCAGCCAGGTCACTGTGCCACTTTTATTCTCCAGATTGAAGGGGCGAAACTGACACGGACATGGATTCACCGGGTCCTTTTTGGGATATAACTGTATCGGTACTCGTATTTCTATCTTACTCATGATCTTCTCCTATTTCCGAAAGAACGGACAGGCCGTTCCCTTACATTCTTTATTCTGTGCGTGGTACTTACAGACAATATCCTCCGGCTTTTCCAGCGTAATGTTCAGCCTCTCTGCAATGGTATCACAGGCTGACAGCAGTGCCAAATAGGTATTGCGCTTGCAGCAGCGCGGTCCGTCAATCTTGGCAATATCCGTCAGTGCATTGGCCGTAGCCATATTGGTCCATGCCCAGGTACCCTGAGAGCAGGGGCCTGACTGGGTAAAAATGCTCATAAAAATACCAACTCCAACGGCCGAACCACAACTGCCGTAATTCCCACAGAAGCCACCCAGCACGTTGTGGGCGCGTTTGCAGGCTTCATCCAGGTCCTCCTCCAGATATTCCACCGGGTCATTCTTTGCCTTATGACAGGCCGTCAAAAGCACCGCCGGCATAAGGAAATGATGGGGTGGGCAATGCATGGGCAGCCCCGGAAGATCCATACAGGCCTCCGCCAGCTGAAATACCGTCATTTCTTTTTCTGATTTATAGTAGTCCACACATACATCCCGCATCTGTCCATAAAAAGGTTCCAAGGTCGAAAAATCCATCATAATCTTACATCCTCCCAATTATTTTACTAGATATGCTCCATTATAACGCAAAACCTTCACCCTGTATCGCAAAACCTGTACATTTTATGCAATTATTTTAGAAAAAAAGCCGGCAGCGCAATGGCCACCGGCATCTCTTTTACTGTTTCCCCTTGAGTGTGTCTGCAAATATCTGGATACGGTCAGTGAGAATACAGGGCAGAAAATCCTGTCCCTTTCCCTTGCGGTCATTCATGACCATCTTGGTCACAAACCGATCCATTCCTTTTAATTTCTTGTAATCCATTTCCCCGCCAAAACTGTCCGCACAGACTGCACCCTGCAATGCTTCCTCCGAAAAATTACTCTGGATAATCTGTGGTGCCTGGTCAATAAATCCATTGCAGATAAAGAAAGCATACTGCTTTTGTTTGACAGCATTCCAGTTGTCGGTAAGCCATTTTCTGGCTGCCTTATGCAGCAATCCCATACGGATACTGCTGCCCATGATGATCATATCATAATCATCTGGATTCGGGCTGCCACTGGTCAAATCGCGCAATGTCACATCCTGCAGTTTCTCCCCCAGCAGGTGTGCCGCTTTCGCCGTGGTCCCCGTCTTACTAGCGTAAGCGATAAGTGTTCTCATACCCTTCTTTTCCTCCCCTTAGTGTGAAAGTAATTATAGCACTAAAAAAAATCCC
>JAQUWF010000109.1 GCA_028692975.1 Lachnospiraceae bacterium | reverse complement strand
AGATTGTTCTTGAGTTCTTCGCCGTCGGTGATAAACGAACAGCATTGCTTTTCCATCCGGTCAAGGGTGGCGTAACAAATCAATACATTACGTGGTGGCAATCCCACGAAAAAAATGATTGACCCACTAATCCTTTCAAAATATCCAAAGAAAATACATTAAAATTCATAAGGAGCATTGCCGGAAAAATCCGCAATTACACCATGAGGATTTTCCAGATAGAACACCTCAAAGACCGGGTTGTCTGCTGTCTGGTACTGTCCCTTTACGATGGGATTATTCATGCAACCTTCTTTTACAGCCATATTGTTTTCAAATACAACTTTTCCTGCAAGACGAATCCATGCGTATTCTGGAGATGAAACAGAAACTTCCACTTCTGGATTTTCTAACATATCCTTATATACATCTTTTTGTGTTGTTCGTGCAGAACCAAAGTTTTCCGTCCTGTTCAAAACAGAACATGAATGGACGACACTTTGCTTTTCCGTCACGACCAACTGTTGCCAAATACTGAACCTGGTTCGCCTGTAAAAATTCTACTACTTTTTTCATTTTTATATCCTCCAATTTTAATTTTTTCTCCTGTGCTCTACAAGTTGGCCAAACCTGCAATGCTATCAGATTTTGTTGTAACCTCTCTCATTACAACTGTATGATACCATCCGTTCGTTGTAATGTCAATAGTTACATCTGTATTTTTTCAAAAAAATTACCCGCACCTTTTTCGGGTACGGGTAACATCATAATTCCTTTTGAATATAACTCTTTGTTTCCGTTACAATATCTTGTATGGTGATACTTCTCATTTCATTTTCCATTGCCGCCTGAACTTGATTCAACTTATCATCTAAGACGTTGTGTATGTTTCGTCCTACCGGGCATTCTTGATTTGGATTTTCGTGAAAATGAAAGAGTTCTCCATTCTCTATGCTGTCTACGGCCTTATATACATCAAGCATCGTTGTCTCTGATAATGGTTTTGCTATTTCAGCACCGCCACTTCCTCTCGTAACACGGACGATTCCAGCTGCTTTTAATTGCTGTAGCAACCGTCTGATCACGACAGGATTCACATTTACACTTCCTGCCAAAAAGTCGCTGGTCACTTTATAATCATCTTTAAATGTATCAATACACGCCAAAATATGAATAGCGATTGTAAATCTACTTGAAATCTGCATATATCCACCTCCAAATTCTATATCTATTTCCTATAGATTATACATCTGGATGGATGTAATGTCAATTATTACAACAAGCGATATGATGTCCCGTGGTATGGAACAGCTATTTTCCAAATCATCAAAGTGGACGTACCGCTTTCATTTCGATATATCCGCGCTCACCACGTGGCTCCAGTTGAATCCGTGGATTGGTATCATCCCACTCATATCCAATTATAGAGGGATCATATCGGCTCTCCGAAAGCTGCAAAGTTTCAATCGCTTCGCAATAGTATTCTTCTTTGAACGGTTCCCCCTGAAACATCAGATATTTTGCTGCAGGCAATGTGATAATTTCAAAACCATCTGGAATAGAACCGCTATAATCAGTTGCGACTTCGATGCCCTGCACATATTCTGAAGTCCCGGCTTTGCGATATTTTTCCGGCAGCCACAAACACACTGGCTCACCGCAAAGAGATTTCATGCTGGTCAGAATCCCCCATACATCACATCCTACTTCCTGGCAATAACTCCAATATTCATTGGCTTTTACCCCGCGTTTCATAATCACTTTACGTTCCGGCTTATCAATCACTTGAATAAAAACACTTGATACATTTTCCATAACCACTTTCTCCTTCCACAATGTTCTAAACTTTACGCCATAGGGTGTAAAAAGTGATAAGGGAATCGGTGACTTGGCATACTCTCGTGGATTACAACCGAATTCATGCAGAAACGCCCGCTGATAGCCGTCGACACTGTCATAGCCCAAGTCATAAGCCAGATCAATAATCCTGCATTTTTCATCGCGTAACCTGAGCGCCGAATGCGATAGTTTGAGTTTCCTAATGTAATCTGCGGCTGTCAGACCTGTCATCTCCTTAAACATCCGCGCGCAATAAAATGGAGAATATCTCACGGCATTTGCAAGGTCACATAACGTCACTCTCTCCGCAAGATGCTCTTCAATATAATCCTGCATCTTTTGGACTACCAAAACTTTATCCATCACTTTTACTTCCTCCTGACAACCATATTATCGCAGAAGCAGTTAATTTTTTCTCGACTATTCTTGCTATTACACTTAAACCATATTGCTTTTATTACCCGGCATAAGTTCTCAGTGCCTTTTCCGTTTCCACAATATCCCTTTCAATCAGGGGACGCATACTGTCTTTATACTTTAAAAGATCCGCTTCATGCAAACTGGTAAGCATCATGGGTATATACTGCGGTTTGTCCTGTCCAATCTGTACAAGAGATTTTATGCACTGTCTGGCAGTAATCGGTTTTTCATCCACGATATGTAAAAGAAAATCAGCTATAATCGAATCAAAATAATTTTCTGCATCCCACCTGACATTTGCCGCAAGAATATATATCGCCCTATTTCTGACCAATGATTTGGGGGAATTAAGTAACTTTGCAAAATCATTGAAGTATTCATACCATTGATCCGTTTCTTCACTCTCCAAAATAATCTTATCCGCAAAAGCACAGGAAAATTTATCATCTTTGGATGTCAGTTTTAATATTACGTTTTCTTTCATAAGGCATCACCTTCTTATTCACTACAAATTTGTCTATCCCTGCAGATTTTTTAGGACTTCAGGATTATCTGAGATAATCATTCCAATGGTTTTACATCCATCAAATTCATGGCAGTCACCACAGGTAGCCACGCCTTTTTTCACCGCACACTGGCGAATTTCACAAAGGCTATCGCAGTATACCGTTTTAATCCCATCAACACGGCAGCCTTCACAATTAATATGTTCCGGTAAAATAGGTGCATTATTCAACTCAGCCCATAGCTTTGCAGTTTTTTCACGCAATGCCTGATCGTTATTGATTGTTGCAAGATAAGCATCACATTTTTCACAATTCAGCCCACAGTATGCCATCATTTCCTTCATGGTTATGTACCTCCTTTGGTTTAAATCTACTAGATTATGCCGCGTTCATTTGCACACGGCTGTAACGATTTGGTTCATAAGTGGCTGCTTCACACCCCCTTACCAATGATATAATCTGTTTTGATAAATTCAATCAGCTTCTCCACATCCTCAAAATTATCATAGTCCCCATTTATTCCTTCACGATGATAAACGACTCCCGCCTTCTCGTTTGCCTCCAAACAATCTAAAAGCTGCTTTTCCCCATACCTTTTCGCAAAAAGGGTAAACGCATATGGCTTTATTTTGGTCAATAAACCTTTCCGACAATCTTCGCCACACGCATAACAATGCCCAATTCCCTTCTCTAATGAACATTTTCGGTTCTCACACCAGTCTTTACCCGGACATTCCCCGGAATTACAGCCTGCACAGTTTGTATTTTCCGAACATAAACAGCAGGCAAGCCCGCATCGCGCAATCCCCAATTCTCTTTTCATCTTTATTTACCCCCTTGTATTCTTTTAAATTCTTCATCTGCATAGCGTGGTCCTCTTCATTTTCTTCCTTCGTTTTGGTCGGGTCTTCACGGCCATAGCGACTACATGGCAATTCCTCATATTGACCGCAGTGCCCATAATTTCTTTGATTTATACACCATTCATAAATGTTACAGCAGCTTTCTCCTGTGTATTCCAACCAGAACACCTTGCCCTTTATCTCGCCACACCCCAGGCAATCTGCCGAGTAATACTCACAATCCGAACATATGGTGCCGCAACAGTTCATCTTATCTATAGGCATTTTTCCTCATCACTTTTTCCACTGACACTCACCGCACTCTGCATCATGGATTGAAATAATCCCTCCACATTCCGGACAGGTATATTTTTCTTTTTGCTGTGCCAGAAGTACAGCCATTCCCTGTTCTTTTACCATTTTGCTATTTCCCATCAGGCTGGCATGGTATCGGGTATTATAACTTTTTTCCAACCCTTTTATCTGCTTACAGGGATATTCAGGACATTCAAAACAATATGTAATCTGCCGCTCCGCCACACAATCCTTAATCCTGCATTTCCTGCAATGCTCTGGTTTTCCCTGGTCACTTTTCAGACAGCCTGCGCATGGCTTTTTATGATAGCAATGTTTATAACAGACCAGACAGTTCATCCCACAGGGTGCAAACATGACGGGCTCTATCTTTTCTGGCATCTTCATTTTCAATCAGCTCCTATTCCCATTTTGCCGTCTAATAAAATGGCATTCATTTTCTTGCTAAAAAAAATAACACTGTACCTGTTATATACGATTCAATATCAGTAAATCCAGCCGATTCAAAAAATAATGGAAGTTCCTTTTGGCTATACACCCTCACATCACCTGTTTTTGTAAATGGAAATACCACCGTGTTGGCAAGCCAACGCACCATTGGAGAAAAAAACGGTTCAGCAAAAAGGACTGTTCCATTCTTCTTCAATACCCGCATACATTCATTAGCAAAGGTTTGGGGCGCTTCAAAGTGATGAAATGTACAAGACACTGTTATGACATCCATACTCTCATTTTCAAAACCGAGAGGAACGCAGGGACTCACAGCAAATGTACAGGCCGGGTTTCTTTCTCTGGCGGCTTCAATCATATTTTCCGAAATATCTATGCCAAAAGCATTGACCCTCGCCTTTTGGGCCAGCGCTCCAAGCAGACTCCCATTTCCGCAGGCAACGTCCAGAATATTGTCTCCATCCCTGAGCACAGCCTTTTTCGTAATCTCTTCTTTATGGGGTCTTGTGTAATTACCCTCCGGGGCAAAATCATATTCCCACGCCATCTCATTATATACTTTTTGAGACTGTTCCGTCTTTTTCCCCACATCTATTCCTCCGAAATTCTATTTCCTGATGAATTCAGTTTACTACATTTAAGATAAACCGTCCATAACAGGAACCTGCTTTTTGATGTGACCCAAAATTTCATTTTAGATTGAATTTATTTAAAAGATATTTTCTTGTCGCCATATGAGGTTTTTGATATAATATCCTTGAAATAATATACTAAGGGGGAATTCCCTATGACCAAGTTCACAAAACAGGCAATCTGCGCCTCCTTCACGAAGCTTTTGAATGATAGACCTCTGGGCCAAATCACAGTAAAAGATATTGTTGATGATTGCGGCATTAACAGAAAGACCTTTTATTACTATTATCAAGACATTTATGCACTTATCGATGACTTGTTCAAAGCCGACCTTGAGCGCATCAAAGAAACGCTTCCCACAGATGTAGAATGGCCAGCGGCGCATAAAGCACTTGCTAATGAGCTGTTGAAAAACAAAACCGCAGTATTACATATTTACCGTTCGATTGATGAGACCAAGCTGGAACAGGCTGCATATGAGATTGGAATGCAGACGATACCAAAATCCATACGTGCAAGGCTTGGAGATTTAGATGTTGAGGATTCTGACCTCAATCTCATTGCAAGCCTGTCTGCGTCTGCATTGGCCGGATTCCTGGTCAGATGGGTTCGTGGCGGCATGAAAGACGACCCTAATGTAATGATTGACAGAGCCACAGCCGTTATGCAGGGAACTACGGAACTTGCCCTTGCGAATGCGGCTAAATTGAAAAATAAATAAAAAGAAAATACGGTCAAATGAAGCCAAGTGTTACAAATTCCCACACAATGCTTTGTTTGTCCGTATTTTTTTGCATTTTTATAAACTATACTTTAGTCAAGTTAAGACAGCAAGGAGGTGCAACGGTTGAAATTGGTATGTGCTGCAAAGGTAGGTTATATATTTGCGTCCATTGCAAACATGCTTATTGGACTTGTAATGCTTCTATGTCCGGAAATATCCATTGGCATATTATGCCGGATTATTGGAATTATCCTGCTCCTGTCCGGCGCAGTAAAGCTGTTTGGATATTTCACAAATGACCTATATCGACTAGCATTCCAATATGATTTGGCGTTGGGTATCATTACAATGCTGCCGGGTGTGTTTATGATTATTGCGCCAGGGCTGTTCTCCAAAGTGCTTGTTTTTGCCGCAGCCATTTATGTAATCGTGAATGCAGTCTTTACCATACAGACGGCAGTGGAGGCAAAACGGTTCGGAATCAAGAAATGGTGGCTATTGCTTATGGGTGCAATTCTGTCAGGGCTGATTGGCATTCTCCTGATTCTAAGACCATACAAAAGTGCCATCGCAGTTACACGTCTTATGGGAATTGCATTTATTACAGATGGATTACAAAATCTGCTCGTTGCAATACTGACAATTCGGATTCAAGAAGATCATCAAATATAACTATAACAGGAGGTAGATTACAATGTATTCTATGAAGGAAATCAAAAAAGCAGTACGCAAGGATCGTGATCTCAAATTGTCACTTGTTAAAACCACAAAGAAGGACACAATTCTGTTTGACATCACCGGCGACGGAAAGGCTGACATTGCCATTCTTGATGTAACCGGCGATGGCAATGCAGATACCATTGCCGTTGATACGATTGGCGAGGGCTATTTTGACACTTTGCTCGTTGATACCGATGGTAACGATATCCCCGATACAATTTTGTGTGGTAACTTACAGCAGGGCGTTATCCATGAAGCCATTCACGGGCCGGAGGTTGAGGCAGTCATTACAGAAATTACCAATACTGTTATTTCCGCAGTCATGGAGGCTGCTTTTACAGAGGTGGCGGTCGAAACGGTTGCGACAGCCGTATATGCTGAACTTGAAGAGGCAGCCAAGGTTGTAGACAAGGAATACCGCACAAAAATGAAAGAAATAAAAAAGGCAGAGCACGAGGAAAGAAAAGCAGATGCCACAGAGGCAATGAAACAGCATCTTAACGAGCGCAAGGCTAAGGTCGAAGCCGCTTTGAAGCGCGGAAAAAACCAGTAACCAGAAAATGACAATAAAAACGCAGGAAGGAAAATCATCATGGAAAATATTATTATGGCAACATTCTCGGTTGAAAGCGAGGCTTATCAGGCTTTTTCAGAGCTCAAACGCGATTTGAGCGGCACAAGTTTTCTTGTATCGCAGGCCGTTCTTGTAAAGAAGGAGCGAAATGAACTTACCACTTGCGAATCTTTTGACACCGGAATTGAATCCACAGACGACACTATGACGGGCGGACTAATCGGCAGTTTTGTAGGCATCCTTGGCGGTCCCCTTGGTGTTTTGCTGGGGGCAGGCATTGGCGGTCTTGCAGGTGCTGTTGCTGATTCGGGCGATATCGCAAAAAACGGCTCCATGCTGGAAAAGGTTTCCGCAAATCTGACCGATGGAACAGTGGCGATTCTCGCCCTTGCCCAAGAGGAAGGCAACATCGCAATAGACAGCAAGTTTGAAAAATATAATGCTGCAATTACCCGGTATGATGCAGCTGAAATCCAGTCAGAGCTTGACGCAGCTAAAAAAACGCAAAAGGAAATGGAAAAGCAGGCCAGAACTGCACTTCGACAGGAAAAAGCCGATAAAAGCAAGGCCAAGTACGAAGAAATCCGAGCAAAGATAGCCGAAAACTTTGACACTCTGAAAAAAGAGCGTAACAAATAAGTTTTAATCCTAAAATTCTTCCCAATATCATAAACATCATACTTTTTAATCTCCACAACGATATTTCTCTAAGTTGCTTGTCGGCGTTGTGGCAACAATTCCAATGAATCAATTTATGATTCACGGGGCATACTATTTATCTAATGTTTTCTTTTTCGCCCTTATTTATTTACTATTTTTAAGGGAAAGTGTCCTTTGTAGATTGATTTTTCCCTTAATTTATGATAGTATTTAAGGGAATCGAAAGGAGGCTAAGGGAATGAGAAAATTTAACTACTCACAAATCAGAGAGCAAAAATGGGACTCTGATATCCTTAGGCTTATAGCAGCCATCTATAAAGAAGCCGGTAAACAGGAGCAATACCTGAAGCAGCGTCCGGAGGAACTGGAAAAGCTCGTGGAAATTGCAAAGGTACAAAGTACCGAGGCCTCTAATGCAATTGAAGGTATCGTCACCACCAACACACGAATCAAGCAGCTGGTGGAAGAAAAAACAACACCGAGAAACCGGGATGAACAGGAAATTGCCGGATACCGGGATGTTCTTAATGTCATTCACGAGAGTTTTGATACGATTCCGATTTCCAGAAATTATATCCTACAGCTACACAAAATCATGTACAGCCACATGAATAACCCCATTGCCGGACAGACAAAAAATGTTCAAAACTATATCAGTGCTGCTTATCCAGATGGGCATACAAAAATTCTGTTTACGCCACTTGCTCCATTTGAAACGCCGGAAGCGCTTGATAGAATCTGTGAAGAATACAACCTGGTCATCGGGAACATGGAAGTTGAGCCCTTGATTGCGATACCAGTATTTATTCACGACTTTTTATGCATCCATCCCTTCAATGACGGAAATGGCCGAATGAGTCGCTTACTCACGACGCTACTCTTATACAGAAATGGATTCTACGTCGGAAAGTACATTTCACTGGAGGCGAAAATCGCACAGGCGAAAGACCTTTATTATGATGCCCTTAGTCGTTCACAAGATGGATGGCATGACGGCTGTGAGGATATCATTCCGTTCATCAAATATTTACTCGGAACTATTCTGGCAGCATATAAGGATTTCGAAGATAGATTTTCCATCGTTGAAACCAGGCTGCCTGCCATAGACATGGTAAGAAAAGCAACACAAAATAAAATCGGAAGATTTACCAAGCAGGATATTCGAGAACTGTGTCCGTCTCTAAGTGTTAGTTCTATTGAAGGCTCTTTACGCAAGCTGGTAAATTCCGGTGAACTTGCGCGTGAAGGCGCAGGAAAATCAACCTGCTACCTTCGGCTAAAGTAAATGCCCTTAAGCAATTGTGCTTTCCCTTAAATATGTTGGCATTCTAAGGGGAACAACAAATATTACGAGAAGCATCTGCCAATTGGCAGGTGCTTTTCTTGTGTCAAAATCCAGAAGGGAGTAATTTTTACTATGTGTCTAATTTCTAATCACCACCCGGCCCAGACATTTCATGACAGGATTATCATGAATAATTTGGCCAACACCATCCACTGTAATGGTTCCGGTTTTTGGATTTTTAATGGATTCTACATTCCCACAAATATCGGCTTCTACATCCGAGTATTCAAAAGCCAAATCCGTGTTCTGCATGGTGCAGTTAATCAACTTAAGATTTTTGCAATAGCAAAGCGGCTGCGTACCAATGATTTTACAGTTGATCAAGGTCAGTCCATCTGAAAACCATGCTAGATATTCTCCCTTTATCACACTATCTTTTACTGTGACATTTTTGCTGTGCCAAAAGGCATCCTTGGTATCAAGGACAGAATTTGTAATTTCCAAATTTTCCATATACTGAAACGAATATTTGCCACTCATATTGATATGGTTGAGTTTCACATCTCTGCTGTCCATGAAAAGATATTCTGATACAATTTCTGTATCAGACAGCCTAATATCATTGCATTTCCATCCAAACTCCGAGGACACTACTTTACTATTTTCAATAGTTATGTGATTGCATTCCCTTATGGCTTTGATGCCTTCCATTGTAGAATTGCGAATGACCCCATTGTCCGCATACCAGATAGCCGCTCTGGTTTTCTCATCCATTGCGACATCACCTAAAGAAAAACCTTTTACATGCCAAAGAGGATAACGAAGAGAGAATGTACAATGCATAAGTGCAATATTTCTTGATTCCTTTAGCACAGATTCACCATCCTGTACTCCTGCAAAAGTACAGTTTCTAATATCGCATTCCACGGAATGGTATAAGGCTCTTTCTTCATCGAATTGCTTGTTTTCTATTACTTGTCTCATCATAATTACAGGTTCTCCTGAAAGAACTCTGTAATTTTTTCAAACGGAATCACATCCATGTTGTCGTACAAATCCGTGTGGACTGCATCCGGAATAATCATAAGTTCCTTATTATCTGCGTATACACTATTCTTTGTCATGTTTTCAAAAGCGTCCTTACTGAAATAGCAAGAGTGAGCTTTCTCACCATGAATCAACAGACAGGCACTTCTGATTTCATTTGAATATTTCAAAATCGGCTGATTCATAAAAGAAATACAACCAACCGTGTTCCAGCCCTCGTTTGAATTTAAGGAACGCTCATGATAAGCACGACCTTTGTAATAAGCACTGTAGTCCTTCACAAAGAAAGGCAGGCTCTCATCCACGGGAAGTGGCAGGCAGCCTCCCGCACGAGTATATTCACCTGTTTTATAGTTTTCAGTTCTTGCAGCATTCATGGCTACTTTCTTTTCATATCTTGCATCAGCACTGTTTTCCGCATCAAAATATCCATTTGCATTGACACGGGTCATATCATACATAGTACAAGCCACAGTGGCCTTGATTCTGGTGTCAATTGCTGCAGCGTTCAATGCCATTCCACCCCAGCCGCAAATACCGATGATGCCAATTTTATCTGCATCTACATTGTCCTGAACGGAAAGGAAATCTACTGCTGCCTGAAAATCCTCTGTGTTAATATCGGGGGAAGCCATATATCTCGGTGTTCCACCGCTTTCACCTGTAAAGGATGGGTCGAAGGCAATCGTCAGGTAGCCTCGTTCTGCCATGGTCTGTGCGTAAAGACCGGAACATTGTTCTTTTACTGCACCAAATGGTCCGCAAACTGCAATTGCTGGCATTTTACCTTCTGCATCTTTTGGAATGTACATATCTGCCGCCAGAGTAATGCCGTAGCGATTGATAAAAGTAACCTTTTTGTTCTCCACTCTATCGCTTTTTTGAAATGTTTTGTCCCATTCATTTACCAACTTTAATTCTGCTGTTTTTATCATAATTTGTAACTGTTCAGTACCCCATTAGTCAAAAGTGATTTCTGGGGTACCTGCTATTGCATTTTGAATTGCTTTGTAAGCATTAATTCCATGCTTTTTTGCAGTTCCTACGTAGGACATAATTGTT
>JAQUWF010000013.1 GCA_028692975.1 Lachnospiraceae bacterium | reverse complement strand
ATACTTCTGCCCGATCATGGAAAGAGATACCAACGTGCTTCACCTTTCCTTCCTCTTTCAATGCAAAGGCCGTCTCATAAGCTCTACACTGCCTGAAAAATCTAAAATTCTCTGCACCCTGTGCGTGCATCAGATAGTAATCAAAATATTCCACACCGCAATCAACTAACTGCTGTTCAAAAAACGGACGAATGTCTTCCTCTTTCTTGAAATAAAAATTGGTCAGCTTATTCGTCAGTATGTACTGGTTTCTTTCATAACGATCCGTAAGGCACGTCTTAAGCGCTTTTTCACTCTCACCGCCCAAATATCCGTGGGCAGTATCAAAATAATTGAAGCCTTGTTCTATGAAGGTATCCACCATTTGATTCATTTCATCTACATTAACCTTTTCACCATTCATGGGAAGGCGCATACACCCAAACCCAAAGTTCTTCTTCACTTGTTCCATGTTTGTTCCTCCATTATTTTGTGACTCATTTTTTTCATAACTTATTTGACACTATCACTTTGTGCTTTCATTCCATTTCTTCAAAGACTCATCACAGCTTGAAACACTGCTTCCCTGAATTGCCAGACCCTTTTTGAACTCCGCACCGGAACAGAGCTTTTTCAAATCACTTTCACTTCTCCCCATACCACTTCCTTCATGGGTACAGATTGCGCGGACAGTTTTCTCTTTAAAATCGATCTGTTCCAATACCGTAAACATATGCATCGGCATCGTTCCCCAGTAATTAGGGTACATCACTGTAAGCAAGTCATATTGTTCTATGTTGTCCGGCATCTCTTTTACTGCCGGACGTGCATTGCTGCGAAGATCCTTCTGCGCCTGATCAATACAGGTATTGTAATTATCCGCGTATGGGGTAACTGGTTTTACCTGAAACAGCTTTCCTCCGGTAAGTGCTGCCAGCTTCTCTGCAGCCACCTCCGTATTTCCTTTCTCAATGTACTTCAGACTTCCTCCAAAATAATTTTCTGCTGCCCGTGAGTAATACAAAATAAGTTCTCTCATGATTCTAATCCTCCATCGTTCAATTTATTTCGTTCTGTGATAACCACTTTTGAATGGTGGTCATTGTATCATTCCGGTCTTCCTGTGCTGTTTTTCCCTGCACTGCAAGTCCTTCAAGTGCCGTTGCCTGCGGCAGAGCACTTTGAATTTTACCTGTGGTTCCTGCTTCGCCACTTCCTTCATGTGTATTAAAAGGAAGTACCGTTTTTCCACTGAAATCATAACTCTCTAAGAAAGTATACATTGCCATTGGCATATCTCCCCACCATATTGGAAATCCTAAAATAATTGTGTCATAATCATCAAAATCATCAACCGCCTCCTTCAATTCCGGACGAGCATTATCATTTTGTTCCTGTTTGGCAACATCCGTGCATTCATCATAGCTTGAAGGATATGGAGTGACTGTTTCAACCTTAAAAAGTGTTCCTCCTGTCTCTTCTGCTATCATTTCTGCCATAATCTGCGTATTCCCTTTTTCAACCGTTCCTACATTGTAATTCTCACCGGCGCGTGAAAAATAAGCCACGAGTATTTTAGAGCCACTATCAGAAGTGCTGTTTTCTGAAGACGAATCAGATGAGTCCTTCAAAATCCTATTTTCAGTTTTCTGCACGGTCGCAGTATCTGTAGCAGATGACTCTGCAGGGGGAGTATTGTTTGTCGCACTTCCACACCCCACAAGCGTAACAATGCTAAATACCATAATCATTACTGTAATTACCTTTTTCATGTCTTGATTCTCCTTTTTAATTTCATAAATAAATGTGTAAGACTTGCTGTCCCAAGTAAAATGCTGACAACACGAATCATATATAAAACAAAGCTATCTTCGCTATATTGATAGAACTCCGTTTGCAGGAACATATAATCCACAAAATTTAACTGCATCACAGATATCAGACCAAAGATGGCACTGATAATGCCACACAATCGAAATATAACCCGTATTGCCTGCTTCTCATTTCTATAAATTCTTTTCAAAAATACACTGAGATATAGTCCCAAATGAGCAGCCATTAGAAGCACAGTCCAATGGGAACTTGCAAGATGGATCAACCGCAAACTGTTCATTCCTGTTTCAGGCTGAAGCCATACGAATACATACCTTGACAATAAAATGCCGCTGACCATCATAGCGATTATCAGCAATAGAAGTATGAAATCTATGCTTGTCTGAAGCATTCTGATTATATTATAGTTACCTTTTGATAATGCCTTGTACCATGTACGATTCAACCAATGGTGCATTAACACGACAAAAAGCATTCCACTTCCAATCCACTCATGTGCTAACTGCCCCGTGTATTGATTTGACATCAACAGAACAAACAATGCAATCATAAGCAAATCTATAAAGTATTTAAATGATTTTTTCCACATCATTCTCTTGCTTCCTTGATTCACATATCTGCCTCCTTTATCTTACACTGTGTAACTAATCAGAGTGTATCACTCATCTTACACCGTGTCAAGTATTATTTTACACTATGTCAAATATTATTTTACACCATGTTCGTTATTGACTTGTGCAATGCCTTCACTTATAATAGGTTTATGGAATAAATGCGAAATAGCAAAGGAGCCAACACAGTATGGATTTTCAACGTGCAAGAACACCAGAACAAATAGAAAACAGGCAAAATGAAATCATCCTTGCCTGTAAAGAAATATATGAAAAAGACGGATATGATGCTGTCACAATGAAAGGAATATCTGAAATGACTTCCTTTACCAGACCTGCCATCTACGGTTACTATAAAACCAAAGAAGAAATTTTTATGGATATTCTGAAAGAAGAATTTTCTCTTTGGAGTGAAGACTTTCAAAAACGATGCCAGAGGACAAACGACAACTCCAGAGAAACTTTTTGCTCCCTATTGGCTGATTCTATGTGCGATAGAACCGTGCTGCTTGAATTATTATCTGTACACTTAAATACTATGGAAAATAATACCCGATTAGAGCGTTTGGTTGAATTCAAAAAAACGGTATATCAATTTTTCGATATATTGCGAAATCAAATATGCTGCTTTTTTTCTGATGCAGATGAAGAACATATCAACGATTTTTTCGATCATTTTATAATATATCTAAATGGTCTGTACCCACATATCGTGCATTCAGAAATTCAAAAACAAGCCATGACACTGGCAGGCCGACCACCTGTAGAGCGTAATCTCAGACATGTTTGTTACAATGGACTGCTTCTCATTTCTAAATCCCTAATTAATGAATAATGCAAGACACCGTCTGCAACCTAACAGGCGGTGTCTTGCGTTATTTGTTCTCGTATAGGAAAGTGCTCCTATACGAGAACAGCCTTCGGCATACGGATGCGCATCTGCGCGCGCGGAACAAAAGTGTGCTGCTAAAGAAACTGGCTCGCGGGGTGTGCGAAGCACACTTTTGTTCTTTAGGACTTGTTCTATTATCTTTGCATATCCAAACTAATGTCAGCCTTAAATTCCACTACGAACTTTTCTTCGTAAACAGTGACCTTCTCAATCATTTTTCTGACCAGTGCTTCATTATAGCCTTCGATATCTGCATCCTGTAATTCCATTTCCTGCACCGTAGGTGCATCACTGCACTGTGGACCATGTTCCACCCGGCTGACGCACCGCCAAACGATGGAGTGTTTACCACAATTATTCCATACAATCCGGCGGTAAATGTCACCGCACTTCGGGCAGTAGACAATACTGAAAAGTGCATATTTGCTGCTGTAGACTCGCTTTTTCGCTTAGCTCCGCCATGGAGGTTGGCGCGCCTGGCCATCTCTTCCTGCACCTGCATATAAAGGTCACGGAGAATGATGGCTTCATGGCTGTTTTCCACATAATACTGCGGAACAATGCCATTGTTCTTCACTCGCTTTTTGGTAAGGAAGTCCACCGTATAGGTCTTTTGCAAGATAGGCGCCAACCTATTTTCACAATCTCTATCTCACCAACCCATAAAATCAGCCTTTTTAAGCCTCTCCCCGAACGCAAAAATCCGAGAGTTCGGATTACCACCCTCACCCTCGGAAAGTCCTTATTTTAAGCCTTTTCTATACTTCTACTTCTGTACTTTAGTCAAAAGAGCGACGCACTCAACGTGCGGTGGGACAGAGGTTTTATACTACATGGCAAAAGAGTATATTTTAGATGCACTGTGAGATGAATTTCCCCCTCATTTTACCCCTTTTGAAAAAGGGCACCCCTCTTATAAGGAAATTTACCCCCTCTCTCTCTGAACCTATTCTTTTCCTGAATCATGTTCAAAGTAATGTGTCTAAGTGTATATGTTAAAATCCTGATACTTCTAATCTTTATAATCCTATTTGACACAAAATAAGGATAACAACACAAAAGAGCCACCTAACACGGTGACTCTAATGGTATAGGGTTCGATTACGGCTATATACTCTTTAGTATATTCAAGCTTTAGGCTCTATCCCTGATACATAAAAATGGCGTATACACCTATAAATATGACAAGGAAACTTCCCAATCCCTATACATATCTTAGTATATGATGGTTTATTTGTCAATATTCTTTTTTATTTTTTCTAAAAGTTTAACAACCTATGGCATATATTTTATGCCATATCTCTCTTGAACATTTTGTTGTCCTCTGTATCTATAATACTTCATCTTTCTCAATAATGTATCATCTTTATCAAGTTGATTAAATTGGGCATGTTCCCTTGCAAAGGCATATGGTATAAAATCTGCCACTTGTAAACCAGCATTATTATCATCTTTTCTAATAAAATTAATCCCTAGTAAGTGATTATTCATGGCTTCTTTAGTTATGTACATAGATCCCATTAATTTTATTTGATAAAACTTCGAACATATTCTCTCATTCTCAACTTCACTTATAGATTCATAGACTATCCTCCCTTTCCCATTATGCAATATTAAAAAATGACAATAGTTTTCTAAAAGCAACTGCAAGGTAATTAGATATTTATTTGTCTGATTTCTATACTGAATTGGTTGTCCGGATATTTGAGGCTTTTTCATATCATAACATTTCTCCATATATTCAACATCTATAATTCCCCCAACTATACAAATTTTTCCACAATCAAATATTTTTGCAAATTCAGAATAAAATCTTTTTCTAAATCCTTTACTTTTAAAGCGCTCATATTCTGGAAATCTCGATATGTCTAACTTTCCCTTACTTGCATCAATAATATTTTTTTGATGAAGGATAATCTCGTCTGGCTTACTACAATCACTCCATATCGTTCTTTTCAAATTATTAATCTGATTTTCAATAGTAT
The DNA here is from genome assembly GCA_028692975.1 of Lachnospiraceae bacterium. Classification (GTDB taxonomy): domain Bacteria; phylum Bacillota; class Clostridia; order Lachnospirales; family Lachnospiraceae; genus JALENY01. The sequence continues at coordinate 44,839 of JAQUWF010000013.1, read as the reverse complement.
TATATTCTTTGTCATTTATAATTGTACCAGCCATACAAAAATGTTGTTGCTTTTCAAAACTGTTGTGTGTCTGACTTTCATCTATATATAAAGTATATTGCTTCTGTTTAGTTGCCATTTAACCACCCCAATCCCGATAAACTCGTATATTCGTACATTTCCTTATTGCTTTAACACATTATTCTGCTCTTTTCTTAAGCACCCTTACCTTTATTATTTATATAACTCAAACTTCTCAGTATTTAAATAAGGAATTTGATATTGGTTAAAATCAATAAATACACTATTTTAGTCCAATATGTCAGAAATTCAATGACCATAAAACGATAATGAGGATGCCTGATATTATTTTAATAACAATAATGAATCAGGCAACTATCCTCAATATAAATAAAACTATTTTTTCAATCCACAGGAACATTTTCTCCTGACACTTTTATTATAACACTTCGCAATAATATTTCAATAGTTTTATATATAACTCGTTTAAAATAATCAATTTTTTACAAAAGCAATGAAAAGCTATAATATGTACAAACAAAAAGAGAACTCTTTCACAAATGTTTTTCTTACATCACATCTTTTTGATATAAACAGTAAGGGTTTTGCCGGATTGTTTCTTTTCTCCAACCAAACCCTCATTTTTGAACTATCCGGCGTTATCCCCGTCCCCCTATCAGTGGAAATTTATCCATCTTACCTTTCGTTAAAACACAACTTCATTATCTCCAAATAATTCCGCAAACCAGCCTAGAATCAAGGTTTCCGCACGAGAAGCACGGCGGTCTCAACATGGCACGAGAGGACAGGAAGTACGTCTTAGACCAACGTCCGTATGTGGGAATATATCCACTACATTATAGCTGAAAAATCACAGTTTCTCAATAATCAAATAATCGCATGACACGGTTAAATGTCATGCGCCTTATTGCCATCGACTTTTAATTTAACACGCCAAACAATTCCTTAACTGATTTCCTGATACATTTTCAAGTTAAAGTAAAAAGCGAAACCACCTAAAAGAACAAAAGATAAGGATTTCGTTGCAAGAGCGGGGAATGCAATATCAATTCCGGATAAAATCTGACAAACAGTCTGTGGAATCATCATGATGCCAACAATCATGCATGCCTTTAAAAGAATTGCAAACAGGATTGTACCTAATGAATTCTTTTTTTGCATCAGGTAAAATGTCACGAAACAGAGCGGACTAATAATCCCCATGTCTAATACATAAGTAATTTCTGTTGTATACACGCCTATGAGAGGTAGCGTTTCTCCCGTAATTAAGGTCGGAATAATATCAGGAAGCCATGCCACAATCAGTGCTATTCCACTTATAATCAAGAACCATTTCACACCTACCGTAAGAGGTGCACATTTTAGCCACTCAAGTTTTGTAAGGTGCATGAACATCCCAAACAAACTACAGGAAAACAGCAAAATATAGATAAGAACTAACTGATTATAAACAGCCCCAAATGCAATACTCGCCCCATAATAAGTAGACACGGCATAGACCGAAATGAGCTGAAGTTCTGTAATCTGTTTGTTCTGATTACGATATTTGATGTAAGTAAAAAGAAACATAGGAACAAAAACAAACAAAACACAAAAATCCGTTCCAATTGCAATCGGTGCTTTAAAATAAGTATCCCAGGCATAAATTCCATAACCAAAAAGTTTCACTTGCTGTCCATATTGATTTACATAATCATGGGCATAATTAAAATTCATAGATAAAACACCAACAATGGATGAAATACTCAATAAAATAATTGTAATTACAGCCAAGTAATCTTTTCTTCTTTTCATTCTATTGTACCTCCCAAATTCTGATCCATCTTCATAAGTGTACGCAATGTAACCGCCATATCCTCTCAGGAAATATTCTTATAAAGCCTTTCCATGAAAGCTGTTGTCTTTGCTCTGTTTTGTTCTGCTTCCTTTTCTATCTTATCTGTCGGAATCAATAAAAATTTTCTCTTATCCTTCTGGTCCTGTTTGATTTCAAGATAACCAGCATCTTTTAAGTGCTGTGCCATCCGCTTCACATTTTGATAAGAACATCCAATCAACGCTCCCATTTCATTCAAACTTGGTGGTGAATCAAACATTTCTAATGCTATTAGCACAAACTGCTGCTTTAACGTAATATCCCGAAATTCTCCATCTCCCATCGTTTGAATCCTATTACTCAAGGAAAATAGTGTTCCATAAATCACATATTCTTCTGATACATTTGTTAGTTTCATCATTACCTCCACGCAAAAACATAACATGTTATGTTTTTGCTTCAATTCAAAGTTTACTGATAACATCATATTCTGGCCGTTAAGCATTCTGTCAACTCAACCTTATAGGAAAAATTGGCAGATATATTTCCGAAAAGAAAATCCGTGACTTGATTTTCCATCAGTAATCGAGTCTCAACGGTTCGCTGTTTCCACTCTATCTTCGTGCTTCGCGCTCGACAATCGCGGACAGCTACCGCATGGTGCTCCGTAATTTAATCTCACTTCGCCTTATCGGCTCGTGACATTAAAACTACGAACTCCACATGTGTTGAGTGTGTGATTCGGATTCCCCAAAAGCGTGGCTAGGCCTTGGCGGAAACATACATTAATTATCATATTCTGGAAATATTTGCTCGTCCCAAATAAGTTTGTTGTTCTTTTCATCAATTTCTAAAGACAAAATTGTTGTTGATTTTGCAGGCTTACTAGGCGTTCCGTAAAATCTATAATTATCATCTTCGAAAGATATTGATACCTCAAATACAATTGCTTGATTATTCTTTTTTAATATTTCTAATAAGCACTCTTTTTTGATAACAACCATATGCCCATAAGTACTATGCTTTTCGTAACCGCTTTCAGCTTCAGGTTCACTCCAATGGTACAACTGAATAGGGCAATTTATGTCGCTATCAACGCTTGCATACAAAAGTTGATCTTCTTGAGATAAATTTAAATATTTTAGGAGATAATCTGATGGCCCCATTAAGTAATTAGATGCAGTAAGATAATCTTTTAATAGTAAATCTTTCTTGTCCAGTGCATTATCTGAAAATGTAGTAATCACATCGCAAGTTGGATAAGCAAAAACCACGGGTCCCTTTCTGTATCCATACGCATCGTTCTCCGGATAAAAGTCAAAAAGTGCAACATTCGGCTTTTTCAGTTCAGCTACTAGCTTATTAACGCAATTTTTCTTAACAAAAGCACTTTCTATCCGAATATATCTATTGCTTTGCTGAAAGTGAGCGGCATATTTCACATCCAATGCAAGTCCTACTGGATTATCTATTATGCTGTTCGGTAGATGTTCAGGAATAACATAGTGACGATTTGGTTTTGTTTCTATCGTCTTTGTAAAGTCCCATAAAAAGGGCAAAAATGGTATATGGTTACGAAATTCAAAGCACCATAATCCATTCACTCCAAACAGATATCCATTTAACCATGTTTCATAAGAGCGGTAGCCATCTACAATTTGCGCTCTAGTCTGGCGATATTTGTCTGCAACATAAAACATTGAATGCCACTCTACATACTTTTTAAGAGTCTCTACAGTTGGAATATATCCATGATCATTGTGCGTGTTTTGGTATTCTTCTTGCTTTAAAAAAGTTTTATTCCATTTGATACACTGCTCATTTGTAACACCAAACTGAGCAACAAAATAATCGCACTCATTCGCCACTTCATTTTGTGTACAGGCAAATATTTCAGCTACATCATCATACCAATATGGCAATGTATCAGTAGTATCGAAATTAAATTTCCACCTTTTAGAATTCTTTGTGCTTTCACGCTGGTATTTTCTCATTCCACCAGCACAATTATCCTCTATACATTTATCGCATATTAAGAGTTGATCTATAACATCAACATCACAATATGGTGCAAGCTGTAGGCAAATATCTCTTGCCAGCCTTCTCTGTAAAGCATGTACTATACCTTCGTCATATGCAATAGATTTAAAAAAAGAATATATGGGAATTAGCGATTTAGAATATGTCTTTGCAATGCGCAAGCAAGTAGCCAGGTACCAGATTCTCGCTGATTCTATAAAAAAATAGTTCTTTTCATCCATATACCATATAGGTAATGGATTATCATAGATTTGCACAACACTTCTTATTATATCAAAGTCGTCAAGAGCAGCAGCACGCAGCAAAACATGTGCTGATTTACAGCGCACGCCTTTATCTTTATGCCCTAATAGGCGCCACAAGAAATGCTCAACACCATTTTCAATATTTTCTGTTTCCATTACCTTGATATTATAGTCTGCTCCATCTCCAGAAGCCGGATGTACATGAACCATTTCAATGTCCGTTGCCCAATCCAGCAGATCTAAAGCTTCCTCTGAAGAAAGTACAACAGACATTCGGCAAATCGTCTTTACAAGCTGTTCGTCATAAAGTTCAATATGATTTGCTACGTAATATAAGAAGACTTCATATTGCACCTGACTATTAACAGGAAATATAACAAGCAATGCATTGTAAATATCCTCATAATCATCATACAAATGCAGTAATTCTTTTGCAAATAATTTGAGAAAGTGCCGTTGCACTGAAGAGTCATTACGCCATGTTTCAATTGATGGCCATTCTTTTATACTATCCACAAATGTTGCAATGTTTTTTAATATTTGATTGCTTCCATAATGATGAAAATCATTTGCAATAATTTCCAGTAGCCATGTTAATGAGATTACATATTGATCTGGCAAAAGGCTTTCCAGCCATTCTGTGACAAATAATTCTCTATCAGCAGTCGTTAGTGGATTAAGTCTATCTTGTAGTATTTGCTGTGACAAAATATTGCTTTCAGACACATGCTTTTTTATATCAATATTCTTTTCCAACTCTTTTGTGGGAGCAAACCGGTATTGTTTTTCTACTTGAGTTTGTTGCAAAAAGCTTTGCATGGACTTAATTTTATCTGTGTTTAATTCTGGAGATAATACATTTGTGTCTAAATATTCTACGATACATTTGCTCCTATATTGTTTTTCATCCATAGGAATATGGTATAAGACATCATGTATTAAAATTGCAAGCATTGGCTTTTGACGAGAAGGTATTATCTTGATCATTTTTTTCAAGATAATATCTTCCAACTCGTTATATTGGGAAGATACGTCAGGAAGTAAAAGGCCCATTAGGGCTACTGTATCTTCAAGAGAAATCCTCTCTGCATTCAATAATGTAGTCAATACAACAGGAACTGTATCCTGTAGCGAAAATCCATTATGGTCATCTCTATCATCTAAGCGACACAATGACCCCCAAATGCTTTGGGGCGAAAGCACAGTTGCTGCTCCTATTGACTCATGATAAGGAAAATTCTTCTCATCACCCATCTTCCTGCAAAAATCTTCGCTTAACCTTATTATTCTGTAAGCCAGTTCTAAATTATCTCTCTTTGTCTCACTGATCTTGTTTGCAAGGCACTTATACAGGTAAAGTTTTCGATAAGACTCATAATCTAGCCCCTTTGTGCATTCGATTGCCTTTCTAAAGTACTTTAAACCCAATTCAGCTTGCATTCTCCGTCCTATTTGAGCGCAACTTAAATAGACCTCGGACATTTCCTTTGCCGAAGCAGGATATTTCGCATAGCAACTATCTATCGATTCCAGTATTATAAATGCAGCCTTAGATGTATATTCATTACTTGTAAGTTTATCTAATAGTTTTAGCTTAAATTGGGGAGCCGTACTGCATACATTTATTACTTTACTCACTAACTCCTTAAATTCATTTTGTGTAAAATTAGCCCAAGAAATTGACTCAACAAATATAAGTAACCCGGCTTCCAACAATTGATGTTTATCATATGTGTAAAAATTCCAGGATAACCTCTCCATGTTGGAAAGAGTCTCGTTGCATATATTAAGTAAATCAGGGCTGTTTTGAATACAATTTAAACGCAATAAGTAAATAGGAAAAATAAAGTCAATCATTTTTATAAATGATTTTTTATCCTCTGCTTCTTGTTTTGATGCTAATTTTCCTTTATCATCCCACAAATCAATAGGCTTTACAGTCTCTCCAGCACACACATATTTAAGTGCATAATATCGTAGTGCAGCAAAAAAATCGCGTTTTTCTTCTTCCATATATAGAGATGGAATCCTAGAAAACTTAGTGTTCATAGAAAATTTATCTACCAAATCTTCTACTGATTCAGTGTTTCCAATGTGTAACACATATTCTGCAAACAATAGCACCTGCTTATAGCTAAACCGACTTTCTGGTATACTATTTATTTTCTTAAATAATTTTAGAAGATAGTCAACATATGTCTTTGGAGGCTCTTTTCCTAACGAAATGTATGCGGATACAATTGCCAATTTGTTAGGGCTTGTCCATCTTTGAGAAAGTAGTGCGCCGCACAGTTCGGTATATTCATATTTTAGAAGTTTATGCATTATTCTATAAACATGTTTCGCTTCAACTTTTTTCGGACTCCAGTTACATAACCAATTTACAGCTTTTTCTCTTTCCCCCAGCCTTAGCATTGCTTCGGCTATGTTGATAATATTAGATGTGTTCGGTCTGGTGTGGCAGCCTCGGGCATCTTCAGGCTTGTTATAATATAGTTTTGTTGCCGCTAAATAGCTTTTTATATATTGCCGAGCATCGACATGATAACTAAATAAATGTGAAAACACAAGCGCTGATCTTCCCAAGCTATCGAAATCATTAAATTCAGTATGAAAAACATTATAAACAGACATTTCATCACAATACACAACCGTTTCATCTGGTGCATTTGTTAGAAATTCATTTAGTGCATCTTCTCTGGCATTATAATCAATTAGTCGATATACCAATTTGCATGCTAACAAATGATTTTGTGCTACGGTCATCTCAGGCCGTTTCAAAGCCAACTGTATGCGATTCTTCATTACCTGGTTTGCTTGAACTAGCCCAATATCAGCATGATCTATCCTTTCGTCTAAAGCAATTTGGATTAACCGGTCAAATTCATTTGCTTTGTCAATGAAAATGTGTAAATATCTAGCACAATACGAACAGGTCGTTCTTTTATCATACATGTAGTCAGCAATAATCCTTATCGTTTTTTCATTATTGCCATAACGAATACGTAAGTATGTTTCAAAATCCTCATCTTTTAGGAAGATGTTCGCATTATCCATATAAAATCCATTGTGGCACTCCACACTAATGCTTAAAAGTGCGTCCTGATTTAAAGAAAGCAACTCACACAACACTTTAATTGGAGTTGGTCTAGGTAAATTAACTAAAGCTGAAAACAGTATGTCTGTGTCTACTAACTTATCATATTCTGCTTTGACCGCATCGACAAACCCATTAAATAAGGACTCCATTGTTTTACCATTTGGTTTTATCTGCAACAGCATATCATTTACTGATGTAGCTCCTGCTAATAAATATGTCTGCAAGCGCGGGTTTCCATAAGTAAGCAAATGAAACTCTTCACATTGCTTATCAGTTGCATTGATAAAGACAGAATGGATGTGTTGCGAACTCTCGCCGAGGTTAAATGCAGGTAGACTAATTGGTAGTACTTCACTCGTAAACGGAATAAGGGGAACCCTTTCTGTTCTTGTAGTAATGATTAGAAATACTCCATCAGGAAGTGATTCTCTTAGCAGTCCTTTCAAAAAGCACTCTTCTTTAAATAAATCTGATGCAATCATACTGTTATCTGCTGCATCGATGATAATTGCTACTACAGCTTTAGGATTTTGTTCTTTTACATAAACTACTGCATCTTTTAACCGTTGCTCAAGCAATCGCCAATACTCATATTCATGTGTTGGCTTGCCAATAATCCACTCTGTTCCACATTCCGTTGCTAACGTATTGCAAATTTGGGGAATAGCAACTTCAATTAAATGTCTGCGTTCACTCTCTTGTAAAAATGCTCCTCCACCATAGCAATCGTATAAAATCGCCACCGATTCTTTTGGTAACATATCTTCAATGTGGCTTACAAACGTAGTCTTACCAATACCAGCAGTGGCCTGAATGCAGATGGCTTTTTTCTGATTTTCATTAATACAGTCAAGGATCACATTCTTTAAATCGCGCTTGATATAACCATTTGATGTAGCTTCTATTATAGCTGGTGCAGGAAACACCTCACTACTACTTGTATCTAATGCAGCTAATACATACTCCTTGTCCATAGGAAATCCAATCGGGCTTTCGGGCAGCATCATTTCCTTAGTATGCTTAATCAATCCATCATATCTGCCACGTAAATTACCTGCTCCCCATTTTCCTAACTGCTTTATAATTTCGGCTCTATGAATACTTCGAATATCCGTACCACAATCGTCAAAATTTAAGGCTAACAAGAATTTAGTGAATACAACGGAAGTAAGGCTCGACGCTTTATACAGTTTTTCAATATCATCTCTGCATTTAGGAGATACGCTTTTCATTAAATCTCCAGTTCGTTTATACTTTTTTTCTTTAAGTTTAAGCACAGCCTCTGAAATATTTGCTAAAAAATCGACATGTAATTTACGATTGCTAACCAATTTTAATGTTAACTTTTCCGATGTATTATCAAACTTAGCGTTGAAGCCTGCATAAGTATCTGCCAAGCGACGAATGATGGAGTTGTCCGTTGTTGTGCTCGTTTTAGTGCATAAGCCTGCTGCCGTCCATGGCTTATCCATTTGGTAGGCACTATATTTTAACTGTGAGAAAATCACATGCTCAGCTCGTTCAAAATCAATTCCCCCATAGTACTCAGCCAAGTCAATAGAGTATAATTTTTGTTCATCCACAATTTGAACGGAGTCTGCCCACGTGGGCCCTTCAACCGATATGGCAGTCAATTCACTATTAGGTTTAAGTGTATCTAATAATTTTTTACATCCCCAAATAAGATGAAAATCATCTCCAGCATTTGAAGCTATAGCACCTGCATTATTCTTTTTATCCATCAAAACTCACCGCCTTTTATAAACATATACTACTTTAACGTTTCTTTCCGTCAACTCGACATATCATCTTAACAATCCAATCAACACAACCTACCCTTTTTCATCCTGTCAACTCAACCCTACGGCATTTTTGCAGTGGATATGTTTGGTTCTGAATAAAAACAATCTTCTTTACCGCCAAGTAAAACTCCACTCTACAGTAGAAATCCCTTTATTTCAAGCCTCTTTCAGCCCTTACTTCTAAGCCCTTGCAATCAATACTACCGTCTCAACATGCGTTTCATTGTCCAAACATATTTCCATATTACTCTCAATGATTGGAAGTTTAAATACTATAGATTTTAACCACTGTCCGTTGGCTTGTTCTTCCTCATAAACATGTATTTCTTTTATTAATGCTGTCAGTAATGCCCTTTTATCAGCATCTTCCATCACATTATAAAGCTTATCAAAATAAATGAGTGTTTTATATATATTATCGCCTGTCAGCTTTTCAGCCTCAATAGCCCGCTTTCTATCCTTGCAGTCTTTTAGGCTGTGTTCAACGTCTTCAATATTATCATACATCTTGTCCAGCCTATCCTGCAAGTCGGATAACTTTCTATCATAATGCTTGTCATCATAATTTAAGTTGTCTATCTGATTTTCAAGACTTCGTTTCGTACCGATATATTGACTTAACTGCTTTTGATAATTGGCTATCTCTTTTTCCACTTCGCTGGTATCTGTTTTGATGTTAATTTTCTTTTTCATCATATCCGCAAATTTAGGGTTACCAACCAATTTTCCAATGACTTCTGCTACAGCACTATCTAACTTTTCTTCCTGCAGCTGCTTATTATAGGTGCATTTATGTCCCAGCGTCATACTGCGGTGTTTGCATCCATAGTAGAAATAGTCTTTATAATGTTTGCCATTTTTCTTCTTAATTGACTTATTACCATACATGCCAGAACCACACATTGGGCAGCACAGAATACCTGATAGGAGATGTATTTTTTCATCTTTACCCTTGTTGACATGTTCATACCGCTTTGCCTGTAATTTGCGTTTTTCCTGCACTTTTTCCCACGTATTTTCATCAATGATTGCTTCATGAATTCCATCACAAACCATATAATCATCTTGTTTCACGATATGGTATTGCCTTGTGCCGGTTATCTTCTCATTCCGCCTCCGGCCAAAAGCTATTTTTCCGCTGTAAACAGGGTTATCCAGTATATCCCTTATAAGTTTTGCAGAAAAAAGCGGGCTATTACCGTTTTGCCTTTCCTTTTTCGCTATCCCTTGCTGCGCCAGATACTTTGCTATACCATTAGACCCCATATCCGTGTTCGTATATTTATCAAAAATCAAACGGATAGCCTCCGCTTCACTTTCTTCAATTTCCAGTTTACCATTATTCAGACTATAGCCATAGGGCGCAAAGCCGCCATTCCATTTTCCTTCTCTGGCTTTCTGTCTCCGTCCTTCCATAGTCTGCACAAGAATATTTTCCCGTTCAATCTCGGCTACTGCTGAAAGCACAGATATCATAAGCTTTCCTGCGTCCTTGGAACTATCAATCCCGTCTTCAACGCAAATTAGGTTCACATCATAATCCTGCATGAATTGAAGAGTGCTTAATACATCAGCGGCATTCCGGCCAAAACGTGACAGCTTGAACACAAGCACATACGAAACTCCATCTTTATTGGATTCTATATCTTCCAGCATCTTCTTAAATTCTGCACGGCCTTCAATAGATTTTCCGGACTTTCCTGCGTCTTCATATTCGCCAACGATTTCAAAATCAAAAGCGTCGGCATATTTTGTAATTCGATCATCCTGGGCATCAAGAGAATATCCGTCTACCTGCATGGATGTGGATACTCTTTTATAGGTGTATACTTTCGTTTTTTTATTCAATATTAAATCACCTCGCAAAAGTTTGGACATAGGTAACACGTAAGATAAATTTGTTATTGAAATTATATCAAATGCGATAAGGATATTCAACAAGAATTTGATTTAATAAAGAAAAAGACCAACCATTTAATCTATTGATCTTTGCGGCGGGTCTGGCGGGGGTGGATCAGGTAAACTTTCTAAGTCGATTTTATCAGCATATTTAGTTATGAGCGTAGCAAGCAATTCAGCAAAAACGGTCATATCAGTATTCATAATTTATGCCCTTTCCATATGCTTATAAAGAATTATTTTGTGTCATCATCCTTAGTCCTCTAAATCCTTGTGACATAGTCCAGTGAAATCCACCCGTCTCTGTTCTTTTGATAAGATTTCAGCAGTCCCCATTTAGAAGCTCCCTGACCCCCTGCCTCTTCCACTATGGTAAATACCCCAGTTCCTGTAAACTTCCCGGTTTTTGCCCAATCCGTTCCCGGTCCTTTACGGATATTCAAATCCAAAATGTTTGCTTTCACCAAATAAGAAGAACCTGTAAACTCCTTTTCCATGAACTGTACATACTGCCGGTCCGTTGTGATAAACAGCCCTGATTTCAGCTTATACCAGGCACCATCCTTGCTGATACCCACAACCGTATACACACCGTCAAAAATCACTTGATCCACGTTATCCCCCATGCATGGACTTTTTCTCACATTCAGCCCATCCCTGCCTTTGTAGAAAACCTTCACAAATCCTGACAGCGGATCGATTGGCTGTTCAGAACCGTCTATTACACTGCCGCTCCCAGAGTTTCCAATAATATTCTTCAAAATAGTAAAAACCTTCGCCCCATATCCGGCACCTGCGGCCCAGCCTTTCCCCTGCGGGTTCTCCTGGATGCCCAGCCATTCTACATATGGTGATGAACCTCTTGTGACGTATTGAAACCGGGGATCAATATTCGCATTTACCAGCCCTTCTGTACTTGCATAAGCTTTTAAATGCTGTATCTGTGCCCGGATGCCAAACTGCGGCGTGTCAAAGGAATTCCCCTTCATCCCGTTATCCGTCACACCCATCCCGCAGAAATTATTCTGTTCCAACGTTACCGCTGAACCGGAAAATCCAAAATCACCTGTCTCCAGGCAGGACTGTGCAAAAGCGATATCCCCTCTCACACCCTCTGTCTCCCCCTCAGACAGATAAAGCGGGAGCATATCCAATACGGACTGTGCCACCGCTCCATTCTTTGCCTTAATATAGTTTTCCATCTGCTCCACAGATGCCGCCGCTTGCCCCATTATTTTTGTATAAGAACAAACATTCTCCACCGGTCCGGTGCCGCCGCTCCCAATCTGCTGCTTAAATGCCTCCCACATCCCTTTTGCCCGTATCTGGGACGGGCAGTTCTTAGCGCACACATCATAATGCTGCAATACATGGTCTGCCAGAATTCCCGTCTCCGCCATCAGCTGCCGGACAAGCTCCACCGTATTGGCAAAAGCCCTGTTGAAGTCATATCCAGCCTGTACACACATTTCCACGCCAATGCTGTTTCTGTTATTCACAGTACCAAACAGTCTGCCGCCATAATTCACGCCTACATGCCAGCATCCTCTTTCATGGGGAGCTGTCTGATACACCGTATCCGTATCATCCGTATAATAATGGACGGAAGCACTTAAATTCCCATTGGACTGCGCTTTTGCGTGAGCACAGGCATCCGCCCCAGCCGCGAAATTATCCGTATTATGCACCACGATATACTGCGGCACATTGCTGTCATAAGTGTTATTGCCTGACACATATTCTCTATTTACCTTCATCCGTCTTCTCCTCCTTCAACTGCTCCAGAACACTTTTCAGTTTTTCAGGAATGGGCAGCCCAATCCTTCCCGCGTTTTCCAGAATGGAAATCCCTTCATTGGACAGATAGAAAAAGATAACCGCAGTCCGAAGCACACTCCCGTTCCCTACCACATGGGCATCAATCATATGCCCCACCGCCACCAGGCAGAAAATAACCACCTTCTTAAAAATCCCCCTGAACCCCACACTGCTGGACAGCTTCTTTTCCAGACCTGCTGCCATAAGTCCTGTGGCATAATCCACAACTACAAATACAATCAGGGCGTACAGTACCCCCTCAAGGCCGCCCACAAACCAGCCAAAGAAACCTCCCGCTGCCGCAAAACTACACTGTACCAAGTTCACAAATTCCTTCATTTCGTTTCCTCTCTTTCCTCTTTCAGATATAGAAAAAGCAGCACCCCGTTATGGAGCACTGCCAGTTCCCTGATTCATATTTTATTTAAGACTGCCCTTTTGCAGATTCCTCCGTCAGCGTATAGGTAATCTTCATTGTCTTATCCACCGTCTTTACCACCGCCGAAGACAGGTTATTGACAGAAGCCAGATACGGCGTCAGCAGATACATCGTCCGGTATTCTGAACCATAGCTGCCTCCCCAGCCCAGCAGGAAATTCTTATACTGGAACAGCGGAGTTGCCGCATCATTGAGCCGGAAACTTCCCTGGGTATGGATAATCGTGTCTGCTACCGTAATCTGAAAATCCCCTCCTACAATCAAATCCCCAATCACCGTCATATACACCTCACAGGTTCCCGTCTCGCACAGCGGCTTCCATTTGGAGGTGAATCCCAGTTCAATCAGCGTCACATCCGAAGAATTAGCCGTATTTATCTTATATATTCCCTTCTTATTGTTTGCCATCACATAGAGATACCCATTTCTCATACAGCATTTCAGAATCCTCTCCGGGAAGGTATCCGTTTCATCCCTGCTTCCCACATCCATCAGCTTTGCATTAGACAGCGTCCACTGCCCCTCCGACATGGAATAGTCCTCCTTCTTAATCTTGACCCACATCATAACTGCACTGCCAGAAGAATTGCCCTCATTAGAAAAACCGTACCAATACCCGTCACCGCCGTCCAGAAATTCTCCATACAGTGTATAGCTTCCCAAGAACCGGAACGTGGACGTTTGAATTATTTTATCCTCCAGTACCGTATAGGTGGTATCATCCAGTTTTTCATTCAACCCTATTGTAAATATAGGAAGATGAACCTTTCTGATCCGCACACCCGTATCTTGAAATGTAATGGAAATCAACAGATTTTTCTCAAAATCCATTTCCACCGCCTCAAACAAAACCAGCTGCTTTTGCATTGACAAGCCATCCAGTTTGATACTTTTTAATTGGAGAAATGCAGTGCTGTCCCCCACCAGGCTCCCATAAGCATTCGTCCCGCCCTGGGCACTGGTCAGAGCCGCTGCCGCAATCGAGCCGTTTCCCTGGCTAGGCGTAAATTCCCACACAAATTTATAACCGTTATCCAGTACCTTGCTTTCCGTCAGGTTCATGCTTCCCCTTGCCACATTCGCCGTGGAATTGACATTATTAGACGCATAAGCCACCGGAAGGTTGTCGGACATAGGATAAATATTGTCCGCCTGCTCCGCCAGCGGCTTTGAGAACAGCAGAATTCCGCCAATCATATTCGGGCAAATGGGAAGTAGGCCGCTCTGCCACTTGATTCCGTCAATGCTCTCCCCAGCCTCATAAAACACTCCCATGGGATTCAGTCCAAGGATATTGTTTACCGCACTGGTGACCATGTTTTCCTCCGCCCAAGTCTCCACACCCCCGGTATTTACGTCTGTCAGTTCTATCTTCATATTACCTTTCAGTTTCACGTTTTTCCCTCCTCGCTTTCTACTACATCTCCAAATGCCCCAATGGAAATCCTGCCTATGCGGTCTACCATCTGTCTCTGCACCAGTTCCATTGTTTCTATCCCAATCGTTTCCTTAAAGCCCCTGGCTGTCAGTCCTGTTCCAAACCAGAGTGAACCTACTGTTTCCTCCAACGTAATCTTTCCATCCCATGCAGGAGCCGCCGCCATGCCCTGCCCGCTGATAGAAGCAATACAGCCGCCTGTGTCAATCAGTGCAGTTCCACCCTCTATCCGCAGATACACGTTAAACGTATTGGTATAATTCGGAATCAGGTTTTCAACCGGATAATATAAAGGCAACACATGCCTCCCGCTGTTCCATGTTTCCGCCGGATGATGTATCAAAATCTCCTCATCGTTAAACTCATATTTCACGGAAACAACAGCCTTTCCATCCAAAGATAACCTGACCGGCAGCTCCGCATCCACGCTCACATCCACCGTAGTCTCCGCTCCATCCACCGATACTGACGGAACTGGAACCACAATGGTTCCCGAAGCCGTCCCTGTCTGTTCCTCACGGTCCGCCGCAACATCCACTGCCAAAATGGCAAAAAACTGCACATGGGTCTCTTCTGCCGCTGCAAACTCAATGCTGATAACCTTTGTGTCCATACTGGCAATAGAATAAGCAGAGGCATTGGTAAACGTGTGGATGCCAATTTTTCCTGCCTCTATCTGGTTCAGCAAGCCGGAAATGTTCTTGTCGTTCTTTGATTTCGCCTGTGCCAGTCTGGGATTTTTGCCAACACATTTCAAAGAATGCTTCCCATTGATTTTCATCTGAAATCCCGTAATGCAGGCTTGCTGCCCTTCATCCGCATGGCCGCCGGAAAACACCAGCACATCCCCCAAATCCAGCGCAGGATTCCCAATGGTATCCGAATCAAAGGGCACATACCGGATTACAGACAAATCAGCCAGAATATTTTCCAGCAGCATCTTTCTGGTCTCTTCCAGACCAAACTGCAGCAGCGGATTCACGCCCAGGTTCATCGTCAGCCCGTCATCCGGCTCCAATGCGTAATATTCAGAAATCTGTGTCTTAATATTGGTGGAACTGATTGCCGTATACCGGGTGATAAAATCAGAAAAACTGCTGGAAAATCTGTGCCGGGCCGAAACCTTCATTACCGGCACATTTCCATATTTCCTGAATTCCAGTTTTCCTGCCCTGTTGATACGGAAAAACCCTCCAAGCACCTGACCCACATAAAACAGCACATCCCGGTATGTCTCAATGTCATTTTCCGTATATACCGAAAGCATCTCTGATCCGTTTGGCATCCCCTCAATCTCTGCCTGGGTATGGGCAAGCTCCACGTCACAGGCTTTGCAGCACAACGCCAGAAACGCATAAGCATTTCCTACCGTTTCAAAGCCATTGAAACTTTTCTCAAACCGGAGCATATAGTCATACGCTTTGATTTCCAAACAATGCAGCGTCCGGTTTGCCTCACTCACTTCAAACATACCCATGGGAACTTCCTCAAAACTGCCATCGCCCACACGGAGATGATAAAACAGCTCCACCTTCGCATCTTCCAGTGTGTAACGGTCAATCTCTGAAAACAGCGTAATCCCCATTTCCGCTGCATACACCGTGCCAATCTCAATCTCCGCACTGCCGCAGCACTGGCTGGAAATGTAACCGGAACCTTTGACAATGTCCTCATTCCCAAACTCATGGACCGCCCCAGTCTTTGTAACAATCCGCCCAGTCCAGTAAAACTTCCGGGTGTTCTCCTGAACCGCCTGCTGAAACGCCTCACTCACCGGATACAAAAGCAACACCTCCTTCATTTTTAAGACACACAAAAAGCACCAATCATTTCTGACCGATGCTTTGAATTGATTCTATTCCGTTAATAAATGGCAAGCTGCGATTTGAGGTATTCTTAAAGAAGCTCCAACACCCGTTTATACAATAGATCTAACTCACATCCACAACTTCCACATTCTTTATCAGCCTGCTTAATTGCCGATACTAAGGCGCCCTTATCGAATTTTCCGTCTAACCATTGTTGTGCTGGAATAGCTATTAAAACCCAACCAGATGCAGCAAACTTCTCCATAATAGATTTTAATTCTTCCAACGTTACCCCTTTCAAGTTGACTACTTCCTGTTTTTCTTTCTGCCAGACTAGGATTCATATCATATATTTTCTTTTCGGAACTCTGCCAATACATACACATCATTAAGTTGACATTTATCAGTAATATCAAAAATAATGGATATGGATTTCATGGTTTTTCCTGTTGCTTCAGTATTCTTGATTATTTCTTTAGCATCGCTACTAATTGGCAAGGATAATAGTTCCGTTCGTATCTTTTCTGAAAAGAAAAAAGATACTTTGAAGAACCCCTCCCATATCGACAACCAAAATACAGGCTTTACTTTATTGGCACCTCGTGCTGTTGTCCATTTATATTCACCCTTTGAAAGCCACGCTTTTCCGTCATTGTAGTATCGCCAATTCATAAGTGAAATGTTATACTCTTTCAATTCCTCAATGAATTTTTCATAGACGGTGTTCGTTGCCCCAAGACCATCGGCAATCATTCCAACCGTCGGTTCTATATTAGCATCACGCAACAATTGTTGTGCATTGTTCATATTCGCCCCTCCAAACGCTTGTTTTGTTATCAAATTATATCATGCACAATCCCCATTAAGCAACCTGTTCTCAAAATTCCCGCAACACAAAAGATACCTTCCAAAGCCCCTTGTAGGAAGTGTCCTTCACCAGCCCGGCCTTAAACCCCTCTAGGAACATCTCTGTCTTTTTTACCTCCAACGTCTCCGTATCAAAATAGTCCACACTGATCTTCTCCTGCTGTTTGAACCCTGTCAGCAGTTTCAGCCACTTGGGGCTGACGGAAAAAGCCACAGAAATATGCATCACGCCCAGGCGCACCACATCCCTCTGTGTGGTTCCTGCCTCCGTCTCTCCCCCGGAATCCGCCTCCACATCCGTCAGTTCCACATCATAAGAATCCGGCATAGGGAGCGGCATACCGTCAAACGTCAAATACTGTATAAATGCCATCATTACCGCCCTCCCGACCTTAAATTCTGCCTTGCCTGTGCATTTACAACTAACTCATCCAGCAAAGTACCGCCCACATACACCGGAATACAAATGGTTCCCATACTTCCTGTGTTCTGCATTCCAGCAAACGTTTCCCGGATTCCGGCAAGCATCTGGCCCACAGAGTCCATGGATGCCGTCTGCACCCGCATACTTTCCATTGCAGATACCCTTGGACTGACCACCATATCCCCGGCCACTCCTTCCACCGCCTTCTGCACCATCCCTTTGCTCCTCATGATTCCATCAGCCAGGCCTTTCATAAAGTCCGGCATCCAGGATTCATATTCCGTCAGCGGCCCTTCATCCGGCACGGAGAAATGAAGGAAGGCTGCAATCTTATCCGCAATGCTTTTCACCGCATCCACCACATTTCCTACAGCATTACGGATGCCGTTTGCTATCCCGTTTACAATGTCTACACCCCAGTTCCACGCACTGGATGCCAGTCCTTTCACATACTCCACAGCCTGTTCAAATCCACTCTTCACTGCATTGTAAACATTGCTCATGGCGCTGCTGATGCCGCTGACGATACTGCTGAAAATAGTAGATACCGTTGTCTGAATGGCATTCAGCACACTGGAAACCGTATCCTTCACCGAATTCCACACATTAGAAATGGTACTGCCCACCGTATTCATCACGCCGGACACTAAGTCCTTAATCCCATTCCAAACATTTGATACAATTGTCTGAATTGCAGTAAGAACCGTGGTAATCACTGTCTGAATGGCAGACCATGCCGTGGTTAGGAAATTCTGTACCGCAGTCATAACTGTGGTGACCACCAGCTGGATGGCATTCCACACCGTTGAAAAAACAGTCTGGATGGCTGCCAACACTGTGGTAATGATTGTTTTGTACATGTTAAAATACGTTGTAACTATGGTGGAAATCACATTCAACACTGTATTAAATACCGTCTTGATTCCCTCCCACACAGCAGAAAAAAAAGATGCTATTCTATTCCAGATCGTCTGAGCCACATTGGAAATCCCCGCCCAAAGTGAGGAAAAGAACTGGGAGATTGCGGTCCATGCCGCACTGGCCGTTGCCTTTATCCCTTCCCACAAACCGGCAAAGAATTCCTTCACCGCATTCCAGATGGCAATACAGGCCGCCTTGATTTCATCCCAGTGCTCAATCAGAAGCTTGCCTATGAGTATCACGGCAGCAATCACCGCAATAATAGCAAGAATCGGCGCACCCACACTGGCTATGACGGGAATCAGCGCAGAAATGGCCGGAACTATCACTCCGACCAGGCTCATTACCGCACTGATTCCTGTTGCAATCTTACCTATAATAATCAGTACCGGCCCGACTGCCGCCACCACCATGGCAATAATGACAATCATCTTTTTGGTTCCATCCGACAGCCCGGAAAACCATTTCGTAAACGCACTGATTTTATCCGCCAGTGCCGTCAGGAGCGGGGCCAGCACACTCATGATTGCCGTGCCAAATTCTATGGCGGTGTTCTTTAGCTGGTTAAATGCAATCTTGATGGTGTTGGAATTCGTCTGCAGCTTATCAAATGCGGTCTGAGTTGCCCCTGTGGAATTCCGCATATCCTCCAGCGTACCGTTAAAGGTATCCGCACTGTCCCCCAGCAGAATCAGCCCCGCTTTTCCTGCCTCGGCACTGCCCCATAAATCAGTAAAAGCCAGCCCCTGCTCCGCTGCGCTGTCACTGACAAGTTTCAGCACATTGGAAAGGCTGGCTCCTCCCTGCATTAACTCCAAAAAGGATTTTCCTGTTTTCTCTTTTAAAGTGTCCGACACCTTCGTCCCCGACTTCCCAAGCTCATTCAGCATGGAGTTCATGTATGTGGTAGTTTCCGCTGTTGCCACACCATTGGCAGTCATGATGGCATATCCGGCGGCCACCTGGTCAAGTGCCACACCGTTGGCCTTGGCCGTAGGGATAATCTTACCCATGGAGGTGGAAAGCTCCGCCACCGTTGTCTTGCCCAGATTCTGCGTCTGTATCAGAATATCGGATACATTGGTAACTTCGGATGCTTCCAGTCCATAAGCATTCATAATCGTAGTCAGGATATCCAGGGCATTTCCCGCATCCGCAAACCCGGCCTTCGCCAGCATTGTGGAGTTGGAAACAAAATTCACCGCATCCCCGGTCTTCTGCCCCGCAGAGATGGCATCATACACGTTGCCCGCAATTTCTGTAGAACTGATTCCTGTCTGGTTGGACAGGTCAAGAATAGCTTTCTGCAGCTCCGACAGCGGCACCTCCGTGGTGTCAGCAATCGTATTGACTTTTGCCATGGAATCCTCAAAGTCCATTGCCATCTTGGCAGATGCTCCGCCTGCCGCTGTGATGGCGGCGGTCACAGGCAGCATCTTCTGTCCGGCAGAGGTGGCTGCATCACCGAACTTTCCAATCTTCTCTGCCGCCTGTGTAAAGCCTGAAAGAGAAGTATTTGTATCCTGCGCCTGTTTCTCCAGGTCTTTCAGATTCTGCTCTGTCTCAATAATCTCCCTTTGCAGGGCATCATACTGGTCTTTAGTAATGTCTCCCCGTTCAAACTGCTGCTGTACCTGCTGTTGGGCAGATTTCAATGCCTCCAGCTTATCTTTTGTTTCCCCGATGGCATCTGTCAAAAGCCGCTGTTTTTGTGCCAGAAGCTCTGAATTGTGTGGATCGAGTTTCAGGAGTTTTTCCACATCCTTAAGCTGCGACTGGGTATTGCGGATTTCAGAATTGACACCTTTCAGTGCTGTTGTAAGTTTGGTGGTATCACCGCCGATTTCAACCGTGATACCCTGTATGCGGTTGGCCATGTGATACTTACCTCCTGATTTTTGACACAAAAAAAGAGCCTGTTAGGGCTCAAAATGTATAGAAAAGGCACCTGCCGTTTTTAACAGATGCCTATGTATTCGCTATTTAGTTATGCATTTTTCAAAACTAATTTATTTCCTATACTGCACTTCTACATTACAGTAATTCTATTAGGTACACTGAAAGCATCAATGGCTTTTTCTTTATTCTATATATTAAACCCTTTTATCCGTTTTAGAGCTTAGTCGTTCTTTATATGAATTGATTTTATCTGGTACGACATATAAATATTCAATAATGAATTTGACAAACTCAGCCATGCTTTCAACATCCTGCTGATCTATGTCCATATCCTTGTCATGAGCAGCAGAATCTCCAAGAATTTTTGTCAATGAAGACGCCTCTTTCAATGTATCCGGCAACAACCCTTTTTCTGCAATCTCCTCAATTTTATCCTTCAACCCCCACTTTGTTGCTCCTTTATTTTTAAGAATCAATTCTAGCGTACGCCTGAGAGCCATTAAACATACATATTTGTCAATACCTTTTGTCTTAAGAGCTGCGCCGTATGCTTCTCTGACCTTGTAAGGGATAGAACTGCTATCAATACTATTTATGGGGTAAAGGATATTTTTATTGCTATGCCATCTCATAGGACCATCATAACATGGTTCCATCATGGTTTCATCACCATAGGTTTCACGCAAAGTAACTTTGTGGCAAACCGAACAAGCAAACAACTCATATTCATATAGATAATCGAAATCCCCATATTCAATATCACGTGATCCCCAACTATATTCACCTTTCTGTGACATAAGAGTTTCATTACCACAATGAAAGCATTTAATTACTTCTGTTTTGATTGAATCAAGATTATTCATCTATACTCGTTTCCTTTCGCTCCACTAAAGGCACAAAACGCAGGGTAAAAACAAATTGTGTCTAAGCCATTTATCTTTTTTTATATAAGGCATTTCAGTAAATAACAAAACTGGAATTTGCACATTGCAGAACAAGTCCTACAAAATATGGTAAGCAAATTCGTGTTGTCCCTGCATATAAATGTTTGTTACTCTTATAAATCTGGAAGTGTCATTTTAATACCGCCTGTAACCTTCTCAAAAGTAAATGGTACAGTCTGCTTTTCTAACATTTTTATATATCCAATTTCACAAAGCAACAATAAAAGTGACCATGAATTTTCCTCTGTATAATATTCTTTATTTATTCCATGTAGTACAGTATTTCTACTAAAAACAGCTGATTCCTTTCCACCTTCATATAGAGAATTTATATACCCATTAAGAAATCCTATTCTGTCTTCCATATTGAACAATAAACGAGCATTCCACGTATCCTTAATAAACTTTGGCTGGAAATTATCTTTATCTGGAATTCCCCATAACTGACGCAAAATTCCCTCTATTAAAATAAAAAAAATAGGTATGGATAATGTGAATTCATTATTAAAATGTGCTCCTATGGTATCTGATAAAATTGCTTGTCTGCTCTGAAACGCTTCCATTTCATTACAGAAGTTACCAAGCAAAGCCATGCAATCTTCTTGTGTTAAAAATTCTTTATAGTTATCATAAAAATCTTTCTTTGTTAATGAATTGTTCTCCAGTTTTTTCATAAGTTCTAAGTAATTATAAACACTCATAGCACGAAACATATAAAAACCTTCATCTTTACAAAAATTCATCATTGGTATATCGGATATCTGCAATTTGCCAATATAGCTGCTAGTTAAATCAACATCAATATTAGTATTACAATGATCACAAGTTAACTCGGTTTTTAAAATTCGCTTTTTGTCGGCTCCAAGGTGGCAATATTTGTATTTTCTCCCAGAACCACAATGACATGGGTCATTGCGATTTATCTTTTTATTCATTTAAGCCTCTCCCAAAATATAAAATTTGATTACTTAAATAAACTATAAAATCACTAATATTTTTTAACAAGCTGTGATATTAACGCTCTACATGTATTCATTTGGATGCAAGCATAGAAATTTTCAGTTACTTCTTTCCCTTTTCCTATCGTTGTAGCATCATTTGCATCTTCTTCCGTTTCCCACAGAACAAAGTCAGTCCACACGTTATCCTGCAAGTAATGTTCCCAAGAAATAAAACCTTTTGCTTTAGAAATAACTTCATCGTGCAACTTTTGTGTTAGTTCAATAAACTGTTCCTTGCTCACATTTTTCTTAAGCTTGTATGAAAAAATCCATGCTGTTTTCGCCATATTTATTTCTCCTGTTCAACTACTAAATTTTCAACTACTCTGCCAACTATTTCTTCTCTCATTATAACAAGAAACAGCTGTCATATCAACGAAAATCAAAACCTAAAAATATACTCTTATGCAGGCATTTAAGCAAATTTACACTTGTCATTTGTACACTCCTATATCATGAAACATTTCAATTAAGCACTTTTATCTCACTAAACAAAATTAGGCATTCATCTGATAATAGATAAGTACCCTGCATATAAAGGGCAGATAATATTTTTTTACAAATTGAGCAGACTAAAATCATCAATAATTGCTGTATTTTAAGTCAGTATTTATATCAGTATATTCATTGACTTTTTTATCAGTTCATCATATACTAATATTGAAAGAGGTGATTATTATGAGTTCTATCAGAAGTGCAATCGAAAACACCATTCCCATTTCTCAGTTCAACCGGGGACTGGCCGGTAAAATTTTCGATGAAGTAAAGCAGTATGGTGCCAAAGTAGTTATGAAAAACAACACAGCGGAATGTGTACTTTTATCTCCTGACGAATACATCCGTCTCCTGGATGAGGTAAACGATGCACGCCTTCTGGCCTCCGCAACAGAACGGATGTCTCATTTCAATCCTGCCACCGTTATCCCCCAGAAACAGGTGGATCAGGAAATGGACTTTCAGCCTTCCGATTTTGAAAATACAGAAGATATCGAATTTGAATGAGCTGGAATGTCAATTACCTTCCCGAAGCCCTTGAAGACCTTCGCAGGCTGGACGGCAGCCAACGGATTTTAATCCGAAAAGCAATCCAGAAAGTCTGTCAAAATCCATTACCGGAAACAGAAGGCGGCTACGGAAAACTCCTGGGGAACAAGAACAATACAAACTTGTCCGGCTTTTTAAAAGTCAAGCTTCGGGGCGCCGGACTGCGCATTGTCTACCAGCTCATCCGCCGGGATGATGATATGCTGGTAATCGTCATCGGCGCGCGTGAAGATGAGGAAGTCTATGAAATCGCAAGCAAAAGAATTGCAAAGCATGACCTTTAAAAGGAGCGGCAGTCATATCAGCCGCTCCTTTTAGAACCTGTCCATATCCTCCTGCGTAGCCAGCTGAGCATACTTACACTCATCATTCCTGCTCTCCGCATACATATCGTTTATCATCCCAATCGACAGCAGTTCCAGCTCCTGTATGCTCACTCCAAGCTGCACACACCGCAGAAGGAACAGCGGTGTTGTCATTTGCCGTTCTGTCGGACGAAGTTTTTTTTAGGCTCCACATCCGTCTGCACATTCAGCCCCCAAAGCTCAATCAGCTTCGGCAGCACCTGGTAAATAGAAAAAGTATTAAACCCATCCAGCCAATCCTCCGGCGTATCTGGTATGGAACCGTCTGCATGTTTTGCCATCACAAAAGCAATATTCTCAAACATCTCCAGTGAGAATAAATCCAGCCCGGAATCCCCTTCCTCGGAACCATTCACACTTTGCTCCAAAACCCTTAGATCCCTGTAAATGTCACGCTGGAACTTCAAACGGTAAATCCTCGGAATAGCAGCCGATGCCTTGAACAGCACCTCCTGCCCATCAATCTCTACTTTTCTGATGATACTCATTTCTCAGATGCCTCCTTTGCCTGTGGTTTCACTGCCGCACTCCTGGCTCCCTCTTGGTTCAGCATCATATTAGCAGGCTCTGCTGGTTCCGTTTTCGCCTTTGGCAGATACACGGCTTTATACCAGTCATCATACACTGCCGCCGTGGTGGCATCCCCTGTCTTTGCCTTCACATAGCCGGATGCCAGCGGTCTTGCCTTCACCGTCAGAGTTTCCGTCTGCACTTCCCTGGATTCCTCATTGGTCTTGGACTCAATCTTCGGCCTGGATGCCGAACAATTATATAACACATGGCGGATTTTCTTCACATCTCCGTCAAACTCAAACAGCAGGGCAAAACTGCCCGTCTCCGAATTGCAGTTCTCCACCAGCACCTTATTCTCATCCGCCTCTTCCCTTAAAATCTCCGTGCGGAAGGACTCCGGTATCATGGCAAGCTCCAGGCCTCCGTCATAACCCATATTGTTGTTAATCACATAATACTCCACACCATCCGCATAAAAGGATTCCGGCTCCCCATTGGGGTCCAGGCTCAGAGACACCGCACCCAGCATTGCCACCGGCGTTCCAAACGTATTCTCCCCATCC
Source organism: Lachnospiraceae bacterium (assembly GCA_028692975.1). Classification (GTDB taxonomy): domain Bacteria; phylum Bacillota; class Clostridia; order Lachnospirales; family Lachnospiraceae; genus JALENY01. The sequence goes on along the minus strand of JAQUWF010000013.1, from coordinate 19,872 downwards.
TCTCCCGCAGCAATCGCAGCATAATGTACATTACAGATATTAAACTTCACTTTATTTCCCATCTCTCAAACCTCCATTCCATACAGCACCTCAAACAGCCGCTCCGATTCAATCCATACCTCACTCTTTGTATAAAAAATGCCATGCAGATCCAGCACCGTTTCCATCCGTTCTTCCAGCTCCACCGATTTGTACTCTGTGTACAGTTCTATATGCAGCCTGTTCTTCTTAAAATAAGCCACCCCGTCTGCCGCAAAATTCCTGGATTCCGGGTACAGGAACACCAAAAACGGCGGCTCCGGTGACTGTCCTTCTGCAAAATGGTCATAGGCACAGGGCAGTCCCATTTCCTCCACCATTTCCAATAACTGTTCCTGCGTCATCCCGATAACCCCCGTTCAATCTTTGCCGCCAGCTCCTGTTCCCCCCGTTGTTCTGCCGGAGCAATATGAGGCATAGCCTGCACCCTGCCACCTCCCCGCTTTGCGTGGCCATGTTCCAAAAGGTGTGCGATCTGGTAGCGGTCACGGCTGTGTACTGCCATAGTCAGAGAATTGGCGTTCTCCTGTACCTTTTTAGCCGCCCAGCTTTTCTTATACTTTCCAGACTTTACCGGAGCACCTGCCTGGATGTCCTTTTTCACGGACTGGCTGACCGCTGTGACACACTCCTTCATCACTTCATTAGACAAATCCGCATACCCGGCCATGGTCTGTGCAAGCGCATCCGCCATCTGGTCCACACGCACTCTTCTGTCCGACATTTCCTCTACCTCTTCACTTTCTCCGCACGCAGCTTAACCGTCCGGTTCCGGTACTGCATAAAATCAACAAAGGTGATATTGTAAATTTCATCCCGAAACAAAATCCGGTATCTGGTACTGTCCAAATCCTTCAACTTCCCACAGTACCGGACAAGGAAAAACAGGGAGGATTCCTGGTTCACCTGGGCAGCCTCCCAGTATTCCCTGCCGGAAAGATTATTGGCATAAGTCCAACAGGAATAATAGTCCGTCCACTCATTGCGCTGGTTGCCGTCCTTATCCATTGTCATCCGGTTCTGCTGAATCACAATCCGCTGCCTCCACTGCCCAATCTTCATCAGAACACCTCATCCCTTTGACCAAACATCAGACACTTCAAAGTCACGGTCAAATCCTTAAAGTCAGCCTGTTCCCGGTTCTCATACAGATAAGAAATCCCATACAGCACCGCCGTCCTGACCGGCTCCGGCACTTCCTCTTCCGATTGAAAGCCATGACGCAGAATATCACAACACAGACTCTCCGCCGTGGCAGCCAAAGAGAGAAGAAGCCCGTCCTCATCCGTACTGTCAATCCGCAGATAACCCTTGATTTCTTCCAATGTTACAAGCATCCGGCTCCTCCTCCCCTCTTTGCCTTGTTATAAGATTCTTCTTTAGGATTCTTCTTTAGGCTCCGGCCTTCATTGCCAGTGTTTTGACAGCCTCCGAAAGAATCAGCTTTCCATCCACACGCTGGCTTGCTAAAAATCCCACCTGTCCGGTTGCGGCAAACAGCTCATTCAGTCGTTTAAAGCTGCGCCCCTGCCTGTCAGCAATCCAGTAATAGGAGAAATCGCCAAACGCCATGACCTTCTTGCCTGCCTCCACCTCCGGCACATAGGCGGAAGTATGGTACGGACGGTTCAGAATCATATCCGGCTGGCCGGCCTGTACAGACGGCTGCCAGATATAATTTCCATTATTGTCCTTTAATTTCCGCAGAGCCTTGACCGTGGTGTCATTCAGCACCCACACGGCTTTCTTGCGGTATGGGGACTTTACAGAATAGAATAAATCCATCACATCCTCAAAAGAGATATTGGCCGTGGAAGTTGTACTTCCATCTGCCGCCCCTCCTGTTACATTGAAAATTCCCGTAGGTTTCCCGGTTCCGTCCCCAACAAAAAAGGTTTCTTCCTCTTTAGAGCCGATTCTTCTTCCAAACTCCTTAGAGATGTAAGCCTCCAGATTAAACGCACTGTCATTCAATAATTCATCCGAAACTTTAATCATGGTGCCTACCTTATACGCCCCGATGGATACCTGGCTGAAAGTGTCATCCGATTCCGTAAATGCCCCTTCTTCATCAATCCAGGCAGCCTCCCCCTTGCTTGCGGCCACCGGAATCTTCCGGTCACCGCTGGAGGTCTGGATTACCGTGGCGAAACTGCGGAAGAAATTCTCCTCCTCCAAAGCCTCCACCAGTCTGCTTTCAAATTCATCCGGCACCAGATAACCACCCTCGGAATCCGTGCCGATCTGCAGGGCATTGTTCACATCGTAATAATTCTTCCTGCGCATGGCATTCCAGAACTCCCTGCGGTATTCATCCGCCGCCCTGCCCCTCTTCTCTTCCCCTGAAGGATTCCCGTTTGGTTTATTGGCAATCGGTACGGACGTAGGTCTGGACAGCTCTGCATCCAATGCCTCCGCACGTTCCAGACGCTCCACCTCTTTCCCTAAATCCACCACATCCTTCTCCATCTTTTCATAGGTGGCAGTATCCTCCGCAGACAGCAGCCCGTCATTTCCTCTTTTCGTATCCAGGAATGCCTTTGCTGCCTCCCATGCTTTTGCTCTCTTTTCCCTTAGTTCTAACACCTTACTCATAAAATATAGCCCTCCTTTTTTAATGAGCCAGCAGGCTCAGTCTCTTTTCCAGCTGCTCAGCCGGTGTCTTTTTCCCGCCGGATTCCGGAATCAGTTTCGACAACAATGAATTGGTGACCGCTGTCCGGGAAAACATCAGCCCCTCCAGCGACAACTCATTCCGCTTCTTCTTTTCTCCGCTCCCGCAACCATCCTCCAGCACCTCGTCCGCAAAGCCAAGTTCCACCGCTTTTCTGGCATTGAACCAGCTTTCCGCATCCATCAAATGGGAAATCTTTGTCCGGTTCAACCCCGTCTTGATTTCATAGGCATTCATAATGCTTTCCTTTACTTCATCCAGCATTGCAACCGCCTTCTTCATTTCTTCCGAATCCCCTATGGCAATGGTCATAGGATTGTGGATCATCATCATGCCTACCGGAGACATCTGTACTGTGGTTCCCGCCATGGCAATCACGGATGCCGCTGAAGCCGCCAGCGCATCCACCCGGACCGTCACATTCCCTTTGTAATCCATGAGCATGTTATAAATCTGCGCCGCCGCAAACACATCCCCTCCCGGAGAATTAATCCAGACCGTGATATCTCCCTGCCCGTTCTCCAGTTCCCTGCGGAATAGCTCCGGCGTTACCTCGTCCCCGTACCAGGTTTCATCCGAAATCTCCCCGTCCAGGTACAGCGTCCTTACACCATCCTCTTCATTTCTAACCCAATTCCAAAACTTCCGTTTCAACTGCATCCCTCACTTTCTGCACAAAAAAGGAACCTCCCGGCAATCCATCAACTGCCAATCAGGTTCCTCTTACTTTTCTATACTGTTTCCGGCAAATATACCCGCATCCTTTAATTTGGTCATGTTCCCGTTAATCAGATAAAGATCACCGCCCTCTTCCTCCGGTATCGGATTTAAGTCCTCCAGCTCCCGGATATCATTGGCCGACATCCACCCATTCTGCCTTGCCGTGGCATAACCGTTCATCCGGCTCTGGTAATCTCCCCGGAGCAGACCATCCACGTTCAGCTTGATAAAATACTCCTTCTTCTCCTCCGGCAAAAGCAGCGCCTTCTGTAAAGACTGCTCCCAACGGATGACCCATGGGTCCAAGGTATACTTTACAAACTCTAAAGATTGCTGCTCAATATTAGAGAAACTTGATTTCTCCAAATCCCCCACCATATGAGGCGGTATCCGGTACATTCTGGCTATCTCATTAATCTGGAACTTTCTTGTTTCCAGAAACTGTGCCTCCTCCGGCGGTATACCAATCTGCTGGTACTTCATGCCTTCCTCCAGTACCGCTACCTTGTGAGCATTATTCGTACCACGGTACACACTGTTCCAGCTTTCCCTCACTTTGCCTGGATCCTTTAAAACTCCCGGATGCTCCAGCACACCGCCCGGATTTGCTCCGTTGGCAAAAAAGCTGGCACCATACTCCTCACAGGCCAGCGTCATGCCCACCGCATTCTTCGCCATGGCAATGGGTGAACATCCCACCAGCCCATCAAACCCCAGCCCAGGAATATGCAGCACATCCTCCGCTCTTAAAGCAATCCTGCCATACTCCCTAAAGTTTGGATTCTCCTCTGAATTTCTGGAATAGTAATACACCAACTCCCCGCTCTCCGTGCGGTCAACCTCCACCTTATTAGGAAGAAGAGGATAAAGCCCCAGCACCCGTCCTGCCCCGTCACGGATAATCTGGCTATAGGCGTTTCCAAAAACAAGCAAATGACTCATGAGTGTTTCCCTGAACACAAAGGAAGTCATATCCGGGTTTGGCTCATCATGAAGAATTTTATAAAGAGGATGATCCGCCACCCGCTCCTTCCCCGCATCTGTGTAACGGTAAATATGCAGCGGCAGGGATGCCACTGCCTCCGCCAGAATCCGCACGCAGGAATACACTGCTGTAGTCTGCATAGCTGTCCGTTCATTCACCGGCTTTCCGCTGGTAGTCTTACCAAATAAAAAGGCTAGGGCAGAACCGGAATAGCTGTCCTGAGGCTTATCCCTTGCACTTCTGATTCCTAAGATTGATGATAGTTTCATTATTTCCTCCTAAAGATAAGTAAAATAAAAGCACCTCCGAATGAGATGCTATTACTTTTATGATTAATATTTTGTTTGCTCACAAACTAAAATATTTATTACAGTTCGATTTCCAATAGTTCAGATTCTAAATTGGCTAAATCGGAAAAAAGGTCATCTACTACATTGGATAATTTTTCAACAATTTCTCCTATATTAACTGATGTATCATCTTCCGTAGAAGGTAATGGAATACCATCCTCTGTCATTTCATAATCACCATACGAAATTGATATTCCTCCATAATTTATAACTTTTTCATTACATATCAATCTAACATAGATATCATCAACGCATCCACGATCAGGGCAAAACCATCCATTTATCGTTAGAACATATTTATTACCGCTAAAATCTGTGAATCTAAGCAAATCCCCTTCCAAAAAACATTCTAAATCTACGTAAAAAACATTCTGCTTAATCTCATTCAATTTATCTACTAAATTTGATAAACTGTCTTCAAGTCCAGGTTCTATTAGTCTATAAATTTCAATGGACATTTCTCCATTTACCAACGTCTTCCATGTATTGTACAAAGAATTTGCCCGACAAAACTCAATATATTGTTCTAATAAATCTTTTCCAACGAATGAATCATCCTCAAAAAAAGTATCTTCATGTAATATCATTTTAATATCTTCAATCATTGCTAATAAATCATCTGTCATATTACCAATACGAGAAATTCTATCAGAAATAATGGCAGACAACTCCATAAAATCTTCTGTTTGGTTTAAATTTTCAATTATATCCTGTTCATCAGGCAACACTGAATTAATTCCACAGTCTTCCAAATACATACTTATTTCATCTTCATGAAGTAGTCTGCTAGCCTCCCGTAATTCTTGAGACATCAATTTTCCACATAACTTTTTATTAGCTTCTTTAAATTTGGTCATAAAGAATTGAATTGATTCCTTTGTATCTATATACATATCTCTACAAATCATTTTATTATGTGCAACCATATTTCGCCTTTTTGACAAATCAGATTTCCATCTTTCTACAGTTGTCTTATCGAAAATTTCATCAAACTTTTCTTCTTCCCACAATGATGGGGTTTCTAACAAATCAACTTTTGCAATTTCAGACGCTTTTTCTTTACTACATTTTTTAATATCTTCCAATGCTTTCTTTACTGTTTTAGAAACTTGTTTTCTTTTTGCAGCCTTTAAAGCTTCAAAAATATCATCAATTTCTAAATTATATAAATGATTATCCACTGATTTGAACAAACTATATCTCGACTTATTAAACCATTCCGAAAACTTTAAATACTTATTAATATAATCTTCATAAGAATATATTTCAAACCAATTTCCACCATGTCTAATACTCATATAACTATTAATTATTTCCCGTAAATAATTTTCAAGCCGATGCAATTCACTATACAAATCCGATGCAATTTTGTTATTCTGCGAATCCGCCAACCAAAAAATCCTATCATATTTCCCCTGTATCCACTCTAGTATCTTTTTTTTCATTTCATACCAAATAGAAGTATCTAAGGAATTAATGTAATCATCATGTTGATATTCGATTTCTATTTTCAGAAATCTATTCTCTGACCTAGTGATTCTTTCAATAAACATTTTGATGTTTTTATTTTTGTAGCTTATGCTTATGGTAGCTTCAAAAGGTTCATAGTAATCTTCGTTTTCTTCATCTATTTCTTCCATCGTAAAATCTGCTAAGCATTTCTCTTTTTGTGTTAATACTCTAATCCCCAATGACTCCCGCCATTCACTAAGTAATGAAGATATCTTATTCATTTGATCATTTTTATTGCCACAAATTAATAATCTTAAGTATTCCATTTTTTCCTCCAGTAATAATAAAATAAGAAATCTCATTTATAATCAAATATTTATATTATCATTTAAACTATAGACTCAAATTCTTTCATTACTGAATTATATCAAAAAAACATCTGTTTTAAAACACCAAAATTCCCCTATCATCATATACACTCCCAGCACCGCCTTCATTCCGTATTGCCCGATCCAGCGCCATCACCGTTGCCACAGCCCCATCAATCTTCTCCGTAGATTTCTCCTTATCCGGTTTGATATTCCCCGCCGGATCTGTCCTTACAAAGATATTATCCATCATCCACCTCAATACCGGATGCCCGCCATGCGCCAGTTTCTCTTCCAGCGCCAGCTTCATCAATTCCTTACTCGGCGGTGACATATCCTTGAATCCCTGGCCAAACGGAACCACCGTGAAGCCAAGTCCTTCCAGGTTCTGCACCATCTGCACTGCTCCCCAGCGGTCAAAGGCAATCTCTCTGATATGGAACTTCTTTCCCAGCCCATCAATGAAACTCTCAATAAATCCATAATGAATCACATTCCCCTCCGTTGTCATCAGCATCCCCTGCTTTTCCCACACATCATAGGGTACATGGTCACGCCTCACCCGAATGTTCATATTTTCTTCCGGTATCCAGAAATATGGAAGGATGATGAATTTCTCTGTCTCATCCCTCGGAGGAAACACCAACACAAAGGCCGTGATATCAATGGAACTGGACAAATCCAGTCCCCCATAACACTCCCGTCCCAGTAATTCTTTTTCATTCACCAGAAATCCGCAGGCATCCCACTTCTCCATCTGCATCCATCTGGTTGACTGCTTCACCCACTGGTTCAGACGGAGCTGCCGGAAGATATTCTCCTCCGCCGGATTATCCCTTGCACTCATGCAGGCGTTCCGTACCTTCTCAATGTCGATGGTATGTCCCAGAGACGGATTTGCCTCATACCACACCTTCTCCGAAGTCCAGTCCGCCTCATCCCCGGCACCATAAATCACTGGATAAAAGGTTTGATCTATCTTTCTTCCAAGAAGGATATCCTCCGCCTTCTGATGCTGCTCAAAACACACCGAATGACGGTCTGTTCCTGCTGTCGTAATCAGAAAAAACAAAGGCTGTGTCCGGGCATCACCGGAGCCTTTTGTCATAACATCAAACAGCTCCCGGTTCGGCTGGCTGTGCAGCTCATCAAAGATAACCGCATGGACATTCAGTCCATGCTTCGTATATGCTTCCGCCGAAAGCACCTGATAAAAGCTGTTGGTAGGCTTATACACCAAACGTTTCACCGACATCACAGGTTTAATCCTCTTTTTTAGAGCCGGACATTGATCCACCATATCCACCGCCACATCAAAGACTATGGATGCCTGCTACCGGTCTGATGCACAGCCATACACCTCTGCTCCCCATTCCCCGTCACCGCATGTCATGTAAAGAGCCACGCCCGCCGCCAGCTCCGACTTCCCGTTCTTCTTCGGAATCTCCACATAAGCCGTATTGTACTGCCTGTATCCATTCTCCTTCACCGTACCGAAGACATCCCGTATAATCTTTTCCTGCCAGGGGAGCAGCATAAAAGGCTGCCCCCGCCATCTTCCCTTGGTGTGTTTCAGGCAGTTTATGAATTCCACCGTCTGCCTGGCTTTTGCCTCATCAAACACTACCCGCTTCCCCCTTTAACCAGCAGCAGCTCCATGGCATCATTCTCTTTATCCTCCCCGTTATCCGCTGCAATCCGGCATCTTGCAGATGGAGTGAGACCAAACTGTTCACAGAAACGGTTCATGATTTTTAGGTAAGTCTGTGCAATGGAAACCTGCGGAACCTGCTGGCAGTAACCGGACGGGGCCTTCATGACCGCCCCATTCTCCGATATATACTCCTCCGCCTCTTTCCATCTGGCATAAGCCTGGCAGTATCCGGCAAATGACGCCATATCAATCTCCGTCAGGATTCCAAGCTGTTCCAGTTGTTTTGCCGTCCGCTTCCATTCTTTCTTTGCCTCGTCCTCCAGCCATGCCGGACACTTGGGGGCTTTTTTATCAGGCCTAGGCTCATGGGTATTCAGATTCCGTTTCCCCGGATTTCCTTCCAGCATCTTAGATGCTGTCGGCTTTGGTTTTCTTCCTCTCTGGGCCATCCATCACACCTCCCGCCATCCCCCTGCATATTTCAATCATGACCTAATCGTTTACTCTTCTTTCAGTCCTGCTCTCTTGACTCCGGCAGCATCATAGCCACCGCAAACGCAGCCGTTACCGTGACTGCATTTCCCGCCTGTTTGTAAAGCTGGGTTTCCGAACTGACGGATGCCGCCCGCTCATAAAGTTCATCCGGGAATCCCTGCAGGCGGAAACACTCTCTTGGTGTAAGCCTGCGTATCCGCCCGCACTTCATCACCGTCCCTATCTCACAGGCACAGTCAAGTGTCTGGGAACACTGTTTTTTCACTCTGCCTCTTCTTGTACTGCTTTCCGGAAAAGCAAGGGAAATCCCATCTCCCATACCGGCCTCTTCAAATCCCTTTTTTGTACAGTTCTTTATCCGCAGAACCGGACTGCCGGATGCATCGCTCTCCCTGCATAGGAAAACACCATGGCGGTCCTGCCCCGTCAGCGTATACATCGGCTCCCCGCTCTCCTTCATCCTTCTGCCATTCTGCCGTTTCTCCAGCCGGTCCGGTGCCAGTACCGCATGTGCCTCCAGCACACCGGAATTGGAACCCCAGTTCGTAATCCCGGCATTGTACTTGGCAACCAGGCACCTGGCATCCTCCGTAATCTTTGGATGCTGATACGTCTGGTCAACAAAACACAGAATCTTAGGCTGTACGCTTCCTCCTCCGCACAGACACGGTGCAATCCCCTCCGTGCTGTACACCCGTTTCATCAGGTCAATCCAGCCCTCCGCCTGCACATCCCCTATAACCTGGATACCAGTTTCTGCGTTCTCTCCACGGACAGGTAATATTTCTCGTCCGCCTCTGCTTCTAAGATTTGCGACAACGAACACCCGCTCCCGGTTCTGGGGGACTCCGTAATCTTTGGAATTAAGCACCTTCCACCGGCAGTCATACCCTGCTTCGTCCATTTCAGAGAGAACGGCGGCAAAGTCGAATCCTGCATGGATTGATAACAGGTTTTTAACGTTCTCAACAAGAAGGTATGTGGGCTTATCACCTTCGTCCTTGCCTTTGATGAGGTCAATAATACTGTAATAGATTCCACTTCGCTTTCCACATAGTCCCCTCTGCTTTCCTGCAATGGAGATATCCTGACATGGGAATCCAAAACACCAGATATCTGCATATGAGATTTCTCCTGATTTAAGTGTTGTAACGTCATCTGCTTTCCACTCCCCCTCTGTATCATACATGGCCTCATAAGAAGCCCTAGCAAATTTATCAAACTCACAGTACCCGATGCACTTATGCCCGGCAATTTCAAGCCCCAGCCGGAATCCTCCGATACCCGCACAAATATCCAAAAATGTAAGCTGCTTCATATCAATCACCTATCCCATTAAGACTCTTACCATCCGTACCGCTGACTGTTTCATATTTCAGGTCATAAAAATAAGCGGCCTGTGGAAACTGCCGCTCAAAATCATATAAATATCTGTAACATGCACTCTGTTCCCCGTTCATAACCGCAAACTCACGCAGGCTTTTCTTTTTATAAATTCCAGGCTGGTTCGCCCACCTTGCAACAGACACATAAACGCCCCGGAACGGGCTTTCCACATAGCGGTTGAAACGCATGACATAGGGAAGGCATTTATGCTTCATTAAAATCTCAATCCGCTTTAGCAGATCAAACACGTCTTCCGCCCAAAAGTTTTCATCCCACACATCCTCCCTGTCAAACCCGCAGAAACAATAAAACCGCAGGCGGGCGTTTGTATAGTTCCTCGCCAGAGCCATCTTACTTTCAATGACTTCCGCATCTGCGATATTGTCAAAAGCAAACGTATAAGTTTCATCATATCTGCCGGAAAACAACGCTGCACACTTCCGGTCATCCAGAAGCCTCTCGTCCAGTCCCTGCCGGAACTGAAACGGCTTATTTACTGCTTTCAACCCCTGCAGCATTTCCTCCCACTTCGGATGCCCCAAAAAATTATCATCCAGCAGACAAATCTTCTTCCGCTCCGTATCCAGGAATTCCTCCAGCGTGCTGTGCATACATACCCTGTCATAGTTCCTGTTGACGCAAAACTCACATTTACGGAAACATCCCCGTGTGAGGAATCCAATGGAATAATCCAGGTAAAACCGGTACTCATTCCTCTTTGCCCCGGCATCCAGCTTTTCCTGCACCCACAGGTCATAGAGATGATAATCTGGCATATGATGCTCCGCTTCTTTGGGCAACGCCGGAGCTTTATCATAATAAAACCCAGTTCCTCCGTATATCAGATTTCCAAGTTCCAGGATATCCTCCGGCACATAAGTATCCGTAAATACTTTAGACAGATAAACCTGGTCAAATGCTTCCAGTCCCTCATAATCTGTTTTCAGCACCACCTCGTCACCATGCTCTTTATGATAACCGGACAGCTTCATACAGGCCAGATTTGGAAACCTGTGCTTTTTCCTCCCAATCATATCCGCATCAATCACTGCTATCCTGGACATCCATACCTCCCTGTTACGTTTCATCACGGCATTAAAAAAACACGGTCACCCGTGTCTGCCCAGCCGATTCCTTAATTCCTGGGAAAATTCCTTCCCCCTTATCTTTTTCCCGTCCTTCATTCTTTCTTCTTCAAACCGGAACCGGATCTCCAAATCTTCCGCAGAATAATCCGACCTGAAATTCCTCCATGTCTTTGACTCCCATTCCAGAAGCTGTTCCCACAGGCTGGGGAAATGTCTGCGCATCACCCTCAGTTCTTCCAACGGCTGCAGCGGACAGCACCAGCAGGACACCCGGCGGAACAGTTCATACAACCCGCCCCAGTCATACCCTCTTTCATAGCAGTATTCCAGACAGTCCTTCTCCGTCATCCCCCATTCCACCAGAGGATAGCAAAACTCCCTGACTCTCTTTGGTTCATCCGCCGCAATCCCGATATACTGCACAATCTCATGCTCTTTTCTAAGATTAGACAAGTAACGGTTAATTACCCTGGTTTTCAGCACGCCCGTACACCAGCGGTTCCGGGGACCCGCCCAGCTGAACCCCGCTTTATCTGCAAGGTCCGGATTCTTCCGCTTTGGCCTGTGGTGCAGGAAATAATACTCAAAACCTTTATCCGCTTTCAGCCATTCAACCGGAACGGAGACAGATTGAGTCAGTTTTCTTACATGCTCATACATCTGGGGAAATTCCAGTCCGGTATCACAAAACAAGATCAGATCCAGCGGCCAATTCTCCTCAATGAGCCGGAGCACCATTGCCGTGGAATCCTTTCCACCGGACAGGGATGCTACATAAAGCTTATCCTTTCTGCCAGCCTCATGCATCCATCCTTCCCGCATTTATTTGGGAAGTCCTATCCATTTTTACCTCTGCAAGTCTTTGTTGTAAGTTCAGAGCCACAGTATTCCCATAGCCCTCCATACCCTTTGCCTTGCAGTAATTCCGCACAATATCACGGGACAGCCCCACAGCAGAAGCAATAGCCTTATAACCTTTCCCCTGCATTCGCATTTCCTCTATCAGTGCCGTCTGTTTATTTGTCATCCTCCTGTCCTCCACTAAAAAAGAGCTGAAATCATCAGTTTCTGATATATTTCAGCCCCAAAAATGCAGGATTTTCATCACTTTCCGTCTGTTTCTCATATACGGAGAGCCTTGAAAATCCTGCATTTATGTATGGATAACACAATATTTCCTATCCCCCCTGCTAATTTCTGCGAAAATTTACGTCTTAGGGGGCATCGGTTTCCAGGGGGCAGGGTTGTAGAGATTTATGCTCCCCCTCCCCGCAGTTTTCCTCTGGATTCTTCCATAATGCAGGAGATTAGCACGATAAAATTCTTTCAATAATGGTACTCCTGATATCGGTCTTCGGTCATGGTCTTGCTGTCATGACACGGCTTACAAAGGCTCTGCCAATTCCTTTCATCCCAGAACAACTCCTCATCTCCCCTGTGTGGTACAATGTGATCCACCACTGTTGCCTTAACATATTTTCCCTGTACTTTGCATCTCTCACACAAAGGATGTATTTTCAAGAATCGGCTCCTGGCTTTGCGCCACCGGCTGTCATATCCACGACCGGAGGATGTCATCCTGTCACCTTGATGCAGTTTCTCATGCTCTGTACAATAAAACCCTGCAGTCAATTCCGGGCATCCCGGATGCTTACAGGGCTTTAATGGTTTTCTTGGCATATTGTTACCATTCCTTTTTACCGTCATAATAACGGTCAGCAATATCCTCCTGCTTGTGTTCCGGCAGTTTCCTCAGCCTCTCTTTGGCTTTCCTTATGGATTCCTGCTGTTCTTCCCTTGTTTTATAAAATCCACAGGATGTCCCTGTGCAGACTCCACCGCTCAAAACGGTACACTTCCCATTTTCTTTCATACCAAAACAGTCCATTTGTTTTTCCCTTCTTTATCCCTTCTTATCAAAAGGGCAGCGGTGAAAGGATAAAGTCCGCTGCCCTGTGCGAAGGATGCAAAAAAGCCCCATGGATTCCTCCACAGAGCTTCTGACACTTCTTCGCATTCTAAAGATAACACAGACTCCAATAAACTTGCAATAAACCTTGACTGCATTTTTACTAAACCAATACTAAACCAACTACATGAAAGGGGAATTCTCAGCTAAGAAGATACCTCTCTGCTGTCTGCTCTCTTATCTGATAAATCACAGTCAGCTCTGATATTGCCTTTTTCCTGTACTTAGCTATCATTGTTTCACTGACATCATATTTGCCTGACAATTCCCTCCAGGTCATCTGCTCTATTACCATATCCCAAATAACCTCCGGCAGCTTTCCGCTTAACTGTCCTATGGCATATTCAAAAAATTCCAAATCTCCATTTAAAGACTCATATCGTTCGACCAAGTAATCAAACCATTCATCATCCAGCCTTTCCTTCACCTGTCGGTAAATAATAGCTGTCTTTCCCGTCTTGTCAGAAAATCCACTGGTCTGCACCCTGTCACCCTCCGGCCTGGAAAAGCACAGGCTTTCTATCACATCCTCATATGGTACTCCCTGAAAACGGCTGAGTTCAAATTCCAAAAGTCCAATATCCCTTTTCCAGTTTGTATATTCCTTAAACAACTTTTCCACATCCATCCCGGATACCTCCAATCCTCACCTTAACCGCTTCCACCAGTGCCGACTGCCCGCAGTCCTTTTTTTCCAATGATTCCATCACCCGCTCATCCAATGTACCTTTTGCAATCAAGTGATGAATCACCACTGTTTCCTTCTGCCCCTGTCTCCATAATCTGGCATTCATCTGCTGATACAGTTCTAAAGACCACGTCAGCCCGTACCAGATCAGTGTAGAGCCGCCTGCCTGTAGATTTAATCCATGCCCGGCGGATGCCGGATGGATGACCGCAACCGGAATTTCCCCTGCATTCCACTCTTTCATATCCTCTGCTGTGTCTAACTCTAAGGCGCCAATCCTCTCCTTTATCCGCTCTAAGTCATGCTTATACCAGTAGGAAATTAACACAGGCTTTCCATTTGCCGCCTCCACTAAGTCCTCCAGTGCTTCCAGCTTCTGGTCATGAATGTGCTTCACGCCTCCGTTCTCATCGTATACCGCTCCGTTTGCCATCTGCATCAGCTTATTGGAAAGCCCGGCGGCGTTTACCGCATCAATGTCACCATCCTCATAAGGAATCAGCATATCCCGCTCTAACTGTTGGTAAAGTTTCAATTCTCTATCATTCATAAACACTTCCACCCGGTTGTAAACACATCCCGGCATATCCAGATAATCCCTTGCCTTCATACTGATGCAGATATCAGACAGCAGATTATAAATTGCTTCTTCCGCCCCTTCCCTCGGCTTATAAGAATAAATCATCTCCCTGCTCCTTTTATCTGGCAAAAAGAAGCGCTCCCGGTATCCACCGATAAACCGTCCAAGCCTCTGCCCCATATCCAGAATACCAATCTCCGCCCACAGGTCAATCAGTCCATTCGGTGCCGGGGTTCCAGTCAGCCCTACAATCCGCTTCACCATCGGCCTGACCTTTTTTAACGCCTTAAACCGTTTCGCCTTATGAGATTTAAAAGAGGACAGCTCATCAAGCACCACCATGTCAAAATCCCACTTACACTCCTCCACCAGCCATTCCACATTCTCCCGGTTGATGACATAAACATTTGCCCTCCGGTTCAGTGCTGCCACTCTTTCTTTTTCCGAACCCAGAACCCCTGACATCGTAATTCCGCTTAAATGCTCCCATTTCTCCAGTTCTCCTGGCCAGGTATCCCTCGCCACTCTAAGCGGTGCAATCACCAGAACCCTGCTGACCTCAAAATAATCCAGCAGCAGTTCCCAAACAGCCGTCAAAGTAATGGCTGTCTTGCCAAGCCCGCAGTCCAAAAAAAGTGCGCTCACCTTTTGGTTCACAATAAATTCCTTTGCATACTCCTGATACTCATGTGGCACATATTTCATCCAAAACACCTCCAATCTGTCCCACACCATCTATCACATATACCGGATACCCTAATTGTTCCAGCTGTTTCTTCCGTTTTTCTTGTAAGACTCTTAATCTCTTTCCAGGAGCCTTTAGCTCCACAAAAGCCATCTTCCTCCCCGGCAGTAAGACAATCCGGTCCGGCACTCCATCCAAACCAGGGGACACGAATTTTACCGCCATACCTCCCATCCTTTTCACAGCCAGGGAAAGTTGTCTTTCAATCTCATTTTCCCTCATTCAAAACGCCTCCTGATTCTTAAAATACAGTTTCTTTACGGGACAAGCGGACAGGAGGGACAGCATTTTCCTATATACGCGTATACGCACATTACACATACACATCCGGTTTCTTTTCTTATTTTTCTATTCTCATTATGAATTTCTTGTCCACTTGTCCTAAATCCTGTATTTTCACTTATATTTCCTAACGGACAGTTCACCAGGACACCTCTATGCCTTGTCCCGTTTGTCCTCAGATTTTCCGGTAGCTGCGCTGTCTGCCATAAAGGGGAAAGGTATCCCGCTCCGCCTTGTCCCAGCCTTCTATTTTCTGCATGATGCCGCTGATTTCATAGGAATCTATCTTTTTCAGAGCCGCCGACTCCCTGCCAAAACACTCACACCATATTTCCATGTTGCAGACCATTGTCCGCTGCACGGTTCCTGTTCTCTGTTCCTCCCCGAACTCATTTCCATTCAGGAAATTTCTGCGTTCATAAAGACTCATGGCAGACCAGTTCCCAGGCAGAGGCTTCTCCAGGTAACTCCTTACCAGACCTTCCCTGTCATCCGTCTCCATAGCCTCCGTCTGTTCCGAAACCGCCATAGCCGCCACTGCGCCTTCCAGATACAGGGGCTCACCAGTTTCATACATTTTCTTTGCTTCTGCCCAAACCTGTGTCACTTCCTCCTCCGTAATCTGCCACGGTTTTTTCACGTTCTGCCCATTTACCCGCACCGGCCAGAATCTGCGGTTCCCAGTAATATCCCGCAAAAACCCGCTCTCCGTATTGGTACTCCCCACAATCACGCACTGCCTTGGATGGCTCTCCACGTTCAGCCCGTAACTGGCACGGTACTTATCATCCACACGGGACAAAAAAGATTTCACCGTCTCCACATCCGTCTTCTTCATCCCCGCCAGCTCGCCCAGTTCCAGTATCCAATATCCCTGCAGTTTCTCCGGCCCGGACTTATCCCGCATATCCGTCAATGTCAGGCTGTCGGAAAACCACGCACCAGCCAGCTTCGCAAATAATGTGGACTTTCCAATCCCCTGGGGACCGTTCAAGATTAAAACGCTGTCAAACTTTGAACCGGGATGGTAAATCCGTGCCACTGCCGCCACCAGAGACTTACGAATCACAGCCCTTGTGTACTCCGAATCCTCCGCCCCCAGATAATCCGTAAGCAGCAGATCAACACGCTTTATTCCATCCCAGGACGGAAGACAATCCAGATACTCCTTCACCGGATGGTATGCCCGCTCGGAGGCCACAGCTAGAAGTGCATCCTTCGTTTTTGATGGCGTATAAACCCCATATTTCCGGTTCAGATACACTTTCAGGGCGGCAAAATCCGAATCATTCCACCCCGGCTTAATTTGCTTCCAGGGCAAATCCTTTCCTGCGTCTATCCCGTCCCTGTGGAGATTAAAAGCCACAGACTGCAGCCCTTCATCATTCCGCACAGCCAGCACCAGATTATCCAGCGTATCTTTTATCCGCCCTTGCCGGTCCAGCTCCAGAGCAGCCTTCCAGTCCTCCTCATGGAATTCCTTTTTCGCTGTCTCCTCCCGTTCCCTCATCAGCTGCAGCTTTACCTTTTCATCCGCCACGGCAAACTCACTCATCGCCTTAAAAGAAGGCAGCTTGGTCACATCTGTGTCCTCAGAGCACTTCACATCCAGTTCCCCGAACTTATGAATCCGCACCATATCAAAAACATTCATCAGCTTCCCACAGGCCGGGTCCGTGGCATGATGGGAAAACACAAATTTTCCGTCATACACAACCACACCCGCCTGGGAATCTGCCGGTATATAGTCAAACCTTCCTGCCATAGCACTTGTCTGGTACACCTCCGGCAGAAAACCCATGACTGCCTCCTCAATGCTGTAAGTCCGGCAGAATGCCCCAACCACCCCGTCTTTTTCCAGCGGGTCTGCCTGTTTCTTCATCTCCCTCTGTACCACCGACTGCTGCCTGCTGCTCACCGGCCACTGGGAAGAATCCCGCCAGTCCTGATACTTAGACAAAACCTCATCAGGATTTAAAAACTCTCCTTCCATATCCCGGAACACAAACTCCCCGTCCGAAGAAGTGGAAGGCCAGTACATCAGACGGCTGGGCTCATAGGTAGTATCGTCAAACAGTTCCATGCCGATTTCCTCCGCCACCTTCCTTGCAACCGCTGCATATTCATCCGGCGTCACCGTTCTGGACAGCGGAATGATGAGCCGGAGCCTTGGTTTCTCCGGCGTATGCTTATGGGTAGAATAAATAAAGCAGCGGAAATCAAAGAACATCTCCATCTGCTCCGGAATGTCCTCTGTAGCATAATCCATATCCAGCGTCAGACCGGACCGGAACACCACGCAGTCCTTCTTCCTCCTGCCGCCTTTCAGCTTCCCCAGCACAAAGCCGCCCACATCCTTGATGTCATCCTGCTTTGCCTTGGACAGTTTCCGGTACTGCTCCACCGTCTCCGAAGTGCGTACCGTATTGGAGATACGCCCGATAAATTCCTCCAGCTCCATCTCTACGCCGTTCCAGCACTTCTCCATCCTGGAATTCCCTGTTGAAACAAACAACTTCATCACCCTGCCTCCTAATCTTTTTTATAAAACGAACATTCATATCCGTCCGCCCGAAGCGGCAGTCCCTCCGCCCACACCGGCTGCACGGCCATGACCGCACACATTTTCTCCACAGAGCCGGTCTCCTCCGGCACTTCCGCTATAATCTCATCATGACAGTGCATCACAATGGGATAACCGTTGTGTTCAACCCGGAGCATGGATTCTGCCAGCAAGTCCCTTGCCGTTCCCTGCACGATATTCTCCACCAGTTTGGGTCCGTAAGTCTCAATCCTGCCCCACTTCTTATTCTCCATAATCCCTTCATAGGTCAGTCCGTTCCTGCCAAACTTATTCAGAGCCATTCTGGGCTTCACATAGGACAGTTTCCTCCCGGATGGCAGTTCCACAAACAAAATCCCTCTTTTATATTCAAAGGCAATTCTCCCCACCCTTGTTTTCTTTTTCTCTGTAACTGCCCTGATTGCAGCCGCATCCACATCCCACCAGAACTGCGTGATATGGGGATTGGCACTCCTCCATGCAGTTACCAGCGGAGCCAGTTCCTCTTCTGCCAGGCCCATATCAAGAGCGCCCATTGAAGTCAGCGCACCTACAGAGCCGCCATATCCCAACGCCAGTTCTGAAATCTTTCCCTTCTGCCGCAACGGGGAGCCCTTCGTCACTTCCTCCATCGGCACATGGAACATGGCGGATGCAGAAGCCTCATAGATTTTCCCGTGGGAGGCAAACACATCCAGCCTCCACGTCTCCCCGGACAACCACGCCAGCACGCTGGCTTCAATGGCAGAAAAATCTGCCACGATAAAACGGCAACCCTGCTTTGGAATGAAAGCAGTACGGATCAGTTCGGACAGCACATTTGGCCTGGACTCATAAAACAGTTCCACATCTTCAAACCGCCCCAGTTTAACAAGGGTGCGGGCAAGCTCCAAATCTGGTATGTGGTTCTGGGGCAGATTCTGCACCTGCACCAGTCTCCCTGCCCACCGTCCTGTCCGGTTGGCTCCGTAAAACTGTAATAAGCCATGTACCCGCCCGTCTGAACAGACAGACCTCTTCATGGCCTCATACTTCTTTACGGATGTCTTCGCCATCAGGAGGCGGAGCCTTAATAACTCCTGCACCTCCCCATCTGCTTCCTCTATCAGCCCTGCCACCGCCTTTTTGGACAGGCTTTCCATCACCATGCCATTTTCCCCCAGCCATGACTTTATCTGCACCACGGAATTGGGATTCTCCAGTCCGGTCAGTTCATATGCCCGCCTAGTCACGATATCTTTATACATCAAATCACAGGACACCGCCTGTCCCACCAGTTCTTTATCCACCAATATTCCCCGGTCATTGATGACCTGATCTAAACGGTACAGTCCCATCTCACTTTCAGGAATCGGAAAATGCTGCAGTTTCCTCCTTATCCCCTTCTCCACATCCACATCCCGGATACAGTAGCTTTTAAACATCTCCCACTTCTCCGGTGCATGGCAGGGAAGATTCCGTGTCCTCCCGCCGTTGGCTTTTGTTGGCTTACACGGCATACAAAAATACCGGATTAAATCTTTCCCCTCTTTCATCTTCTGCTGTTCCAGTCCAAGTACCATTCCTACCTCTTCCAAGGAACGGGGAAGAGTTATCCCGACCTTTGAGTTATCCCGACCTTTGCCCAAAGTGCTGATAAATACGAGTTTTTCTTCTGAAAGGTCGGTATAACTTTTGGTACTTTAAACGATGCACCTCAACCTCTACGGATAATTTCTAAGGAAAGAACCGAAGGTGGGTTGAATAAGAGGGCAGCCCTTGTGCCCTCTTATTCAGCACACCTTTGGTTTTTCCGAATTGAACAAAGTCGCGTCTGGTATATGGAGATTCAAAA
>JAQUWF010000108.1 GCA_028692975.1 Lachnospiraceae bacterium | reverse complement strand
GTTAATTGGTGTGATGCTACTTTCAAGCGTATGCTCCATGACAAATTAGCCATTGGAGTATATGACAAGAACGGCCGGTACAATCCCAATTTCTGCCCTGCAGTTATTTCCAAAGAACAATTTGAACATGTACAGCAGTTGACTTCTAGAAACTCCAGGAGCACTCCAACTGGCAAGATTTACATTTTCACCGGCATCCCCATGGAACTGCCCGCATTGAGCAATGTACTCACCTTGCTCACATAAACCTTCTCCTCTGTGGTATTCGTCTTATCTCGGAAGAATCCGAACCAGATACCAAAGCCCGCAGCAGCTACCGCCACCGCGATACCTACCCCAATCCACACTTTTTTCTTCATGCATACTCCTTTCGGGCTGAACTACGCAGCCTCTACTGTAATAATATAGCCATCCACATTATTGCCGGATATCTCATAATTCCCCTGCGGTTTCTCTATAGTTGTTTCCGTAGTAAAATAAATATCATACGATTTGTCCTGACAGTCCACATGCAGCGGATTGTCTTTGGTCGCATTGCTGCGCAGATAATCGATATATTCTTCCAGACACAGATTCTGCTGTGTCATGTAAGTCGCATGTGGTATGCCCACATAGCGGAAATGCCATGCCTCATTGTTAATCTTCGTAATAGCGGTCTTGTCCTCCTGGTATCTGCGGACAAATCCATATTTATAAGAATTTTCCGAAAACCATACGGCATTCTCACTCTCGGAGAAACTGCCTTCACCGCCGCCTTCATAATAAATCCCCATATCCATGGCAAGCCCTGTGTGATGCTCGCTGTAGCCCGGTGTAGCCACATAGGCTTTGGCGTAATCTTCTCCCTGGCTTTCCACATACTCATCATACACAGACTGCTGGTATTCTTTTGTGCGGTAGGCACTGGTGACACCCGTATCATTTACACCGAGGGCTGCATTACAATCTGTAATCATCTGGTCCAAAACCGGAATGGTGGGAGCCGATAACTGCATCTCCGCTTTTGCCACCGTATAGTCCACACTCTTGGCGCTATCTATGGTGACCAGATTCACCGTTTCTGCATTCGCCGCAAAGTCATAGGGATACGTCCCGTTGACCAGAATCAGATCACCTGTGTGCATCTGCAGTTCTGTGAGCTCGATGGTCTCCGGTTCCTTCTTTGTCGGTTCTGCCGGGGTGACCGTACTTTCCTTGGTATCTGTCTCAGTCTGTTCCTGCGCCTGTGTCTGTGTATCCGGCGCCGGTGCTGTGGTCTGTCCCTTTTTGATCATAAAGACCAGCACCACAGCCAGAGCCACAATAGCAATCCCCAGTACCGCCATAACAATGTACTGTCGCCGTCTCCGCCTGCGCGCCAGCTCCCGCTTTTTTCTTCTGGCTGCCGCACTTCCTGTATTGCGGTTTGTGTTCTCATTTCTTTCTGTACTCATGTCCTCTATCCTTTTTTATGTTTTCAAAAATTTATCTTCGGATTTGCTAATCAAGGTTCGGCACGCTTCCCTTGCGGAAATAGCATGATGTCCTGACAATGTATCCCTTCTCTGTGCGGATGCTCATATTGACATATACATTATTCTCATACTGCTGCCATATGGTTCCACATTCCGAAAGGACAAGATTGGGAAGTATTTTATCAATGGTTTCCGCATCCGTAATACTTTTCAAGACAGGATTATCATCCCGGTAATCCTCGATTTCTATTAACTCCACCTGTTTGTCCTTTATCTGCGCTTCCACGGTATAGCCCAGTTCCTTCAGGCATGCCAGCGTCCGTTTATTCTCCGGGAAAATCATGCAGCCCTGATAAGCCTCTTCATTCTCCCCATATGTGAAATTCAGTGATGCGATGGGTGCCTCCGTAGTCAGTGCCTCCCCGCTCATCTCCACAAGGTCCTGCTGATAAGCCTTAAGCAGCTTAATGCGGTCCGGAGACTGCTTGGTAGCGACCTGCATGTATTCACTGAAATAACACAGTTGTATATCCTTTACCCGCTCCGGGTCAGCCTTTAGCACAGGAAAAGCTGCTTCGCGTACCCCTGTCATCTCATAAATACGGCTAAATGCCATCTGTATATCTGCCGGATCCACCTGGTAAGAACGGTAGACCCGCCTGCCGTTTGTCAATTTGTAACAGATATCCATGATTTTCAAATCCACGCTGGCTTTTTCTTCTCCTATATCTCTCTGCTGCCCCACTACCTGCTGGAGCATGGCATATACGATATCTGTATTGCCAAGACTGGTCTGTTCCTGCATATACTCCTTTGCCATCGTATAGATTCCGTCTGCATAGATAGTTGTCGCATACTGGGTGAAATCCATTCCCACGCTCACATCCGCTATCTCCTCCCGCTCCGGCAGGTAACTGTCATAATGGAACAGGTCGAACTGAAAGATGCACGCCACCGCCACGCTGGCACAGACCATGAGCAGAAGCTGCAGTTTATGCCGCAAAACGCGCCGGAAGTCCATATGGTAAATAATTTCCATAATACCGTTAAGCAATATGGCACTAAAAACAATACCACAGATCGTCCAGGTAAATCTTCTCTGATAGGTAAATGTATCGGTGAACACGCCCACCAGCAGCGAAGCCGGTATAACTATAGCGAATTTGATCACGGTACCGATCTTCGGAAATGCCATGGAGTGATTGGCACTCTCTGCCTTCCTGATCTTATTCAGAAAATAAGCCAGAACAGTCGTTGCCGCTCCTACCAATACAAGAAAGAGCATGGACAATATAAAACCTGATACATGTATGCTCTTTCCGGTAAATGCACTGGTATAATTCCGATAATCCGAAACACCCCAGTATACGGGCGACAAATGTCCGATCCACTCCAGCCATTTCACGCTTCTGGGATCAAAGGTCACAAAATTCCGACCGATATACCCCATCAGTGTATAGCATATTCCCCAGCCATACAGCAAAAGCGTTGCGCTCCCCAAAATACCCACAAAGATACGTCCGGTCAGTTCCATAGCGATCACGGACAGCATGTAAGCGATAACAAAAAGCAGTATATTGTGCACGAAAGCCAGTCCCGCCATGGAAAAGGCACGGCTGGTGCAGACTCCTTTGGCAAGGCCGATCACCAGCGCCAGCACAAGATTCAGCACATAAGGCACTACATAATACAGTACAGCCACCACCGCACGGCTGGTAAAAAGTTCCCTTCTTCCCACCGGCTGGCTGTAATAAAAATCCACCTGTCTCTGATTATGTAAATAAGCAAATCCGGTAATGCCGAAAACAGCCGCACTGACAAATGTCACGATCAACAATCCCAGATTGTTGAAACTCAGCATACCTGCGTAGTTTTGTTGGATTTCCCATAATTTCATGCCCTGGTTCAACTGCTCTGCCCACAGCTCTACCTTCATCAATGTACTGACAGGCAGCACCAAAAAGAACACCAGCAATGCCAAAGCACCCATCCATAACTCTCTTCGGAAGATTCCGCTTCGGAACTTAGAGAAGAATATTTTTGACTTCATAACCTGCCACCTCCGTTTCGCTGATAAATATTTCTTCTAATGTAAGAGGAATCACCTCGCTGAATATAGGATTGCGTCTTGCCACACAATCCAGTATCTCTGTCTTTGTCCCTCTGGCCGTGACCAGAAGCAGCGAACCGCTCTTTTCATAATGAAGCACGTCCATCTCCCGCAGCAGTTCCATCTCCAGCGCTTCCTCCGGCAGAACGCACTGCAGTTTGTGAATGTGGAATTTCATATCCTCCAGATCTTCGGACAGGAGGATGCCGCCCTCGTGCAGCAGTCCAATATAGTCGCAGATATCTTCCAGTTCCCGAAGATTGTGGGAGGCGATAATCGGTGTAAACTCCCGGTTGATGATCTCAGAAGCGAAAATGCTCTTCACCGCCTGGCGCATAACCGGGTCCAGGCCATCAAAAGTCTCATCACAGAGCAGATACCGCGTATTGGCACACACACCCAGCAGGACACTCAGCTGCTTCTTCATCCCCTTGGAAAAGGTATTGATGCGTCTGTTGGCATCCAGCCCGAATTTCCGCAGCATGCTAAGGAACTGGTCCCTGTCAAAATTCTCATATATGTGGCTGTAATACTGCATCATATCCACCGGCTTGCTATTTGGGAAAAAGAATGCATCGTCGGAAATATAAAAGATTTCTCTTTTAATCTCTGCATGCTCATATACCGGCTGTCCGCCTATGCGTATGCTCCCCTCGTCTGGCTGTATAATCCCCGCCAGCATGCGCAGCAGGGTGCTTTTACCCGCACCGTTTGTTCCCACCAGTCCAAAGACGCATCCCTGTTTTATCTCCATGGTCACCCCTGAAACTGCCTGTATATCCCCAAATCCCTTACATAAGTTATTGATTTCTATCATGCCCTTTCCTCCCCGTAGTATGTTGCAGCATGTTCCATAAAATCATCTTTAGAGATGCCTCTGTCCATAGCGTACTTCACCATATCTTTCAGATCCTCATAAAATTTTGCATTCTGCTCACTTAACCCCTCAATATCCTGTGCAACAAAATTACCCCGTCCTTTGATGGGGTAAATAAAGCCCTGCTGCTCCAGAAGCGTATAGGCCTTCTGTATAGTGTTCGGATTAATGGATAATTCCATGGCAAGTTTCCGCACGGACGGCAGCTGACTGTCCGCCTTCAATATACCTTTTACTATCAACACCTGAAAGCGGTCTACGATCTGCTCATATATCGGCCTTCGGTCCTGGTAATCTATCAGTATCATCCCTTCTCCTTTCCGGTACAGCATTCCCCATACTGTACTATTCGTACTAATACACTTAATATACACTTTGCATACCTCCCTGTCAATAAAAAGCGAAGACATACAGCATATTTTATCTGTATATCTTCGTTTCTTTCACAGCCCTCAAAAACTGCTCTTTTCTGCTTGCAAAAGGACTGCCCTCCTTATGATATCTCGATCAGCTGTACCTGGTCAAACTGACACCGGCTGATTTCTTTGTCTGCCGCCTTATTAAGTTTCAGTACCAGCATCCCCGTTTCTGTTCCCTGCAGTTCCTCATACAGACTGTCCGATACCACCAGATACCCATCCTCAAACATCCGTCCGCTTCCGATGATCACGTCCCCGGCTGCGGTCACTTTCTGTTCCTTGCCGCCGATATTCAGACTTGTTTTTGCCTCTTTTCCATAATACACCGGAGTCTCTGTGCCGGATTCTAATTTGGAAACCAGTTTACACTGATTTTGATCGTCGATCTGATTTAACATCTTATGTGCATAGAATTCCTGCATATCTTTTTCTCGAATGATCATCAGCTCCTCATCTACGAGTTTCACCTTCGTCTCGTAGGAATATTCTGTATTCGCTGCCTCCATATCCTTATCCCCTTTCAGCTGCTCCTGGTTTCCATACAAGATAAGTCCCTT
The DNA here is from genome assembly GCA_028692975.1 of Lachnospiraceae bacterium. Classification (GTDB taxonomy): domain Bacteria; phylum Bacillota; class Clostridia; order Lachnospirales; family Lachnospiraceae; genus JALENY01. The sequence goes on along the minus strand of JAQUWF010000108.1, from coordinate 5,842 downwards.
GGCTTCTTTGTGGAACAATCCACTGGATGCGACCACAAAAACACCTGCCGCAGCCAGCGCGATGACAACCACTGTTGCTATGGTAATGATAATTCCTTTTTTCATTTTTTATCCTCTCTGATATCCTGCCAGCATTTCTAATGCCGGTCAACAATGGTATAATATACATTGGCCGTCTGCCTGTAAACAACTATATAAATAAGAGAAAACAGCAGCACTGTTCCCAGGGTGCAAAGGACCACCGTTCCCAGTCCGATGGACATAATACCGCAGATTTTTGCCATAACTTTTGTTGCTGCCAGAATATGGACTGCTGCCATGGCAAGCGGCAGGAAAAACACAAGCAGTATCTGGCTTTGAATGGATGCTTTTACTTCCTCGCTGCTCATTCCCACTTTTCGCATAATAACATAACGATCTCTGTCCTCATACCCTTCTGAAATCTGTTTATAATAGATCATAAGTACCGTAGCCGTCATAAATATAACACCCATGAAAACACCCAGAAACAGCAGTCCGCCATACATGGCGCGATAGGACGGTGCCCCTTCCCTGGGATCCTGCTTGCAGAAGAAGTATGCGCTGGAATACGTATGTCCACCATCCTCATTCAGTTTTAATTCACTCCCACATTTGATTTTCTGTTCATCCGTCCCCGAAAGAGCGATCTTAACTTTCTGTTTTTCATTTACTGCTCCCATATCTTTATCTACGTCATCCAGGGGGGCAAACGATACATCCTCCACAGAAATCCCAGCTTTTTGTGCTGCCAGCTCCACCTGTGCTTTTACATATTCCATATCTTTATCAGAATCCGTGGAGTTATTCATGTTCACAATAATATCGGATGGGAAAGTTTTGCTGATCGCCTGTTCCTGGCCGAAATACACTGCTGCCGATACAGAGCAGGTCACCAGGATCATGGTGCTCAGGACACAGATTCCTGCCAGCCCTGCAGCATTTTGTTTCATGCGGTGCAGCAGCCCTGACACAGCAGTAAAAAACCGCGGTGTATAAAATCTTTTCTCATCTGCTTTGATTTTCTTCAGGAAAAAAATGCTGCCTGCTGTAAACAGCGCGTAAGTTCCCATGATCACAAAAATCGCTGCCACGAAAAACAGAAACAGGGATGCGAATACATTTTGCACCAGCAGTGCGATACCGTATCCGATAGCCAGGCTGATGACGCCAAATGCGACCATCCCTTTTTTGCTTTTCGGCTCCCGTTCTCCCTGGGCTGCCCCCTGGAGCATTTCTCTCAGATTTACGCGTTTCAGTTGTCTGAGATTATAGGCCAGAACGATCAAAAACAGAAAGCCAAACAGGAAAAAGCTGCTTACGATGGCATTCGACGATACACCAAAGACAAATGCTGCTGCTTCTCCCATTACGCGCAGCAGGATCATATATAAAAGTCCGCTAAATACAACGCCGGACAGGATCCCCAGTACAAAGGATACGATGTTTGCCATACAGGTCTCATAGAACACGACCTTTTTTAAATGTCTATGCTCCATGCCCAGCACTTTATACAGTCCGTATTCTTTTTTTCTCTGTTTGATGAGAAAACTGTTCACATAAAACAGAAAGGTCATGACGAACAGGGCCATGATCATAGTACCATAAGACAATGTCTGCTGAATACTGGCTCCCCCCGGAAGTGACGCGATGTTTGTATTTCCCGCCAAGGATGCCAGATTATAAAATAGAGCGACCATGAGGGTCTGCGCCATAATATAGGGTAAGTAGACGTTCTTGTTCTTCAGCAGATTCTGAAATGCAAGTTTTTTATATAGTCCTTTCATACTTCCGTTCACCTCCCGTTGCGATTGCCGTCAGGACATTGGTAATCATCTGGTACATTTCCTCCCGGCTGTGTTCCCCTCTGTACAGCTGATGGTATACGATACCATCTTTAATAAACAGTACGCGTTTCGCATGGCTTGCCGCCTCCGTGCTGTGTGTTACCATAAGCACCGTCTGTCCGTCCCGGTTAATTTCTCCAAATACCTCCAAAAGCTGCATAGCTGCATGAGAATCCAGTGCCCCGGTGGGTTCGTCTGCCAGGATCAGTTTGGGATCCATAATCAGTGCTCTGGCTATGGCTGTCCGCTGCTTTTGACCACCAGACACTTCATATGGATATTTTTCCAGCAATTCTGTAATATGCAGTCTGTTCGCTATGGGCTTTAACCGCGCCATCATCTGACTTTGCGGACATCCCGACAGCACCAGCGGCAGGAGAATATTGTCCTTCACCGACAGCGTATCCAGAAGATTAAATTCCTGAAACACAAATCCCAGCTGCTCTCTGCGGAATTTTGCCGCATTTTTCTCCGAAATCTTCCCAAGATCCTTTCCATCCAGAAGGAGGTTTCCTTCCGTTGGCTTATCCAGAGTTGCCAGGATATTCAAAAGTGTGGTTTTTCCGGAACCTGACTCACCCATAATGGCCACATATTCTCCCGGCTCAACCGAAAATGTGATTTCTCGCAGCGCCTGTACGTTATTACCTCCAAATCTTGTGGTATATATTTTTTTCAATTGTTCTACTTTCAATAATTCCATAATTCTTTCTCCTCTCATGTTTCTATGATCATTATATCAGACAAAAAAAAGTAATGCCTTTCCCTGGCATTACATTTTTTTCCACTATATTACAAAATGGTAATATTCCCTAATTCTATGGAAACGCTTGTCCCGCTCCCCTGTACGGAATCTATTTTGATCTCATGGGAAAGTTCTCTGGCGATCCTGCTGCACAGATAGAGTCCCAGCCCGGTGGAGGTTCGCTCCATGCGACCGTTTACCCCCGTAAAGCCCCGTTCGAATACCCTTGCTTTGTCCTCCGGCGCGATCCCGATCCCGGTATCCCGGATAGTCAGAATCTTCTGTTCACAATCGCATTGGATGGTGACGCTTCCAGCGGATGTGTATTTCAGCGCATTGGATAATATCTGTTCCAGAATAAACTGCAGCCACTTCTCATCGGTCAGAACATCACAATGGAAATCCTGAAAATCCAACTGGATCTTTTTCCGTATAAACATTCTGGCATATTTCCGGACCGCCTTTCGCACAATATCTTCCAGGGCACAGGTATGAATGGACAGATCCCCGTGGAGACTTCCCAAACGCTGATAGCAAAGCATCATTTCCACATAGCCCTCAATCTCAAACAGTTTGCCTTTAAGTTCCTCCCTGCATTGGCACTCCTCCGTCTGGAGCATGAGATTGACAGCTGCAATAGGCACCTTAATCTGATGAGCCCAGAGTGTTTCATAATCTTCAGCTTCTCTTTCCTTTTTCCCCTGCTCTTCCGCTTGCAGGCGATTCCTCTCTGACAGCAGCATTACCAGTTTCTGATAATCCCCCTCGTACAGAGTTGTCGCTATGGGAAGGACATCGTCTATGACCTCCGGACAATCCAGAATCTTTTCCAGATATCTGTGACGCTGCCGGAATTTGAAATATCGGTAAAAAAGCAGGCAGCCCTGACACAGCAGATAAAGAACAGACAGATATGCCATCACCGCCAAAGGCAGGCGGCATAACCACGCAAATAGCACAAACATAACGACCGCACAGACTGCCGCTCCCAGCCAGTATTTCTGTTCTCTTATATATGCTTTCCACAGGGCAGGTCCCTCATGTTTATTCTCTTTCATCCGCATTTACCTGATACCCTATTCCGCGTTTTGTGATAATATAGTCCGCCAGGCCCATTCCTTCCAGTTTTTTCCTCAGTCTGGCAATATTTACGGTGAGCGCATTATCGTCCACATAGGCATCTGTGTTCCATAAGGCTTCCATAATATCTTCCCGGGAAACGATCCGGCCCGCATGTTCCATTAATTTCTGCAGGATCCGGTACTCACTTTTGGTCAGTTCTAAAGTCTGCTCTTTATAATGGACACTTGCTTTGTTCTGATCCAGGACCACACCGCCAGACTTTAGCAGCATATCCGTCCCGTGAAGTTCATAAGTCCTGCGCAGCATGGCCTCCACCTTTACCGTCAGCACCTGCACATCAAAGGGCTTGCTTATAAAATCATCGCCGCCCATGTTAATGGCCATGACAATATTCATATTCTCTGACATGGAAGAAAGGAAGATCACAGGAATATGCGATACCTTTCTTATTTCCCGACACCAGTAGTATCCGTCGAAGCTTGGCAGGCCGATATCCAGCAGCACCAGATCCGGCGCAAATTCCACGAACTCTCCCATGACATTATGAAAATCTTCCACCGCCCTGCATGCATATCCCCAGGATTCCAGATATTTCTTTATTCCTGCTGAAATCACACAGTCGTCCTCAACAATCAAAATCTTATACATAGCATGTACCCTTTTCCCTTAAGAAAAGGACAAGACCTTTAGGCCTTGTCCTCTGTGTACTTGTTTGTCGTTTATGTTTGCGCGTTCCGCTTATCTCTTTAAGAAATCCGGAATCTGGATGTCTTTTTTCTGTACGCTGCTAGTCGGAACTTTTGCTTCCGGCAAAGGCATTCTCGGTGCTGCTGTCTGCGGTGCTGCAGGAGCTGACTGCGCAGGTGTGCTAAATAACGGTCTGCTCATTTCCGGTGTCTTGCGTGCGCCGAATAAACCAGTGTTTGCTGCCGGCTGTTTCTCTTTCTGCTGATCCAGTCCGGTTGCGATAACCGTGATACGGCAGGAATCAACAGCTGTGTCATCATACATAGCACCAAAGATGATATTCGCATCGTCTCCGGAAAGTTCCTGTACGTAACTTGCTGCATCGTTTGCATCCATAAGAGAAATATCTCCGCTGATATTGATGATAACGTGGGAAGCTCCGCCTATCGTAGTCTCCAGCAATGGGCTGGATACTGCCTGCTGTACTGCTTCCAGTGCCTTGTCGTCACCCTTAGATTCACCGATACCGATATGAGCGATACCCTTGTCCGTCATAACAGTCTGAACGTCTGCAAAGTCAAGGTTGATCAGTGCTGGCAGATTAATCAGGTCTGTGATACCCTGAACGGCCTGCTGTAATACTTCGTCTGCCTTCTTCAATGCTTCCGGCATAGTTGTACGGCGATCTACGATCTCCAGTAATTTGTCATTTGGAATAATAATCAAGGTATCTACATTCTGTTTTAATTTTTCGATACCAGTCAATGCATTATTCATGCGGGTCTTTGCTTCAAAACGGAAAGGCTTTGTCACAACGCCAACAGTCAGGATACCCATTTCCTTGGCAAGACCTGCCACGATAGGTGCAGCACCTGTTCCGGTTCCGCCGCCCATACCACAGGTAACGAAAACCATATCGGCTCCCTGCATCACCTGTTTTAATTCTTCTACGCTCTCCTCTGCTGCCTGCTCACCAACTTCTGGCTTCGCACCTGCACCAAGACCTTTTGTTACCTTTTCCCCAATCTGTACAACTGTCGGTGCCTTGCAAAGTGTTAATGCCTGTTTATCTGTATTGACTCCAACGAATTCTACTCCGCCAATCGTCTCTTCTACCATGCGGTTTACCGCATTATTACCGGCGCCGCCTACACCAATAACTATAATTTTAGCAGCTGATTCTGCTTCGTTTGTCATGATCTCTAACAAAGTATTTCCTCCTTTTTACTCCCGTATTTTTACCCTTCGTATCATTATGTCAATCGAAATCGACCTAATTTCCTACATACAAATATATCATATAGGTTTTTCACAAATATATCAACTATTTTTTTACTTTTTTTTAAATTTACTGAATATCTTTGTCAAATACGACGCCATTTTGTGTACCATCAAAATGTTCCAGGTGCAGTACGCCGCTCAACCCATCCATCTGAGGCAGGATTGCAGATAATTCCTGAAG
>JAQUWF010000107.1 GCA_028692975.1 Lachnospiraceae bacterium | reverse complement strand
TACTTAACAATTATGTCCTACGTAGGAACTGCAAAAAAGCATGGAATTAATGCTTACAAAGCAATTCAAAATGCAATAGCAGGTACCCCAGAAATCACTTTTGACTAATGGGGTACTGAACAGTTACTTCTTTGTTTTATTTTTGATTTTTTCTTTCATTATTTTCTTTCCTTTTTCTTACATATGTAATATTTCAATTTAAAAAAATTTGATTCGCGGTGCTCCATGTCTAAATATTACATCAGTAAGATTTATAAGTCAAGTAAAATAATTTTCATATAGGGGTGCGCTATAAAAACTGATTTTTTCATATAGCAGGGCGTGAAATGGAACAAATTATCTTCAACAAACTGCCTGCCAACAACATGGGGCATATAGGAAAAAAGTAAGTTCCCCTGCCCCATAATCAAAGTTACCGGCTGAACTATCCAGTCAAAAGGGCATATACAGAAGAAATTTTATCCTCTGCCCCGCTGTCTATGATAATCGGGGTATGTGATAAAAATTAATTTGTATATGCCCCACATCTATTCATATAAGTGAAAAAAGCAGGCAAAAAAGGGAGTTATGGGGCAGCAGACTCACAAAAAATCGCATATACCCCGCCTATATTCCTCCGCCTTCCAAATTATACACAGCAGTTTTTAACTGATCCAGTGCCTGCTTCAGTACACTTCTGGGGCATGCTATGTTGAAACGCTGGAAGCCTTCTCCTGCTTTTCCAAATACGGCTCCGCTGTCCAGCCACAGATTCGCCCTCGTCACGATCAATTCTTCCAAATCATGTGAGGAAAGTCCCAGCCTTCGGAAATCCACCCAGACAAGGTAAGTTCCCTCCGGTTCTGTCATCTTTAACTGTGGCAAATTGGCTGACAGATATTTTTTCATAAATTCCACATTGCCCTTCACATAGTTCATCATCTGCTCATACCAGTCTCCGCCATCTCTATAAGCCGCCTCACATGCAGTGATTCCCAGCGTGTTTAACTGGCTGTAGCCTGCGGCCGCAATCTGTTTTTTGAATTTTGCCCGGAGTGTTCTGTTGGAAATGAAAATATTAGATATCTGTAATCCCGCAAGATTAAAGGTCTTCGCCGGAGAAGTGCAGGTAATGGATATATCCGCGAATTCCTGTCGCAGATTCGTAAATACAATATGTTTCCTGTCCCCGAACACAAAATCTTCATGAATCTCATCGCTGACCACAAGGACATGATGCTTCAAACAAATTTCTCCGATTCGAAGCAGTTCCTCCTCCGTCCATACACGGCTGACCGGATTATGTGGGCTGCAAAGCAGAAACAGTGCGATATGATTTTCTATTATCTTCTGCTCAAAATCCACAAAGTCTATATGATATTTCCCATCCTCTCCCAGGATCAGGTCATTGCTTACCACGATCCTGTCATTATCGGCGATAACCTCTGTAAAAGGATAATAAACGGGCTGTTGGATCAGCACCGCATCCCCCGGTTTTGTATAAGCCTTTATAGCCATGGCCAGCGCAAAGACCACACCCGGTGTTTTTACAAGCCAATCTCTCTGGACATTCCAGCCATGCCTGTTCTTCATCCACCCTGACACTGCTTCAAAATAACTGTCCCGGCTCTCGGTATAGCCAAATATCCCATGGCTGACTCTCTGCTGTACCGCTTCCAGTATCCGGTCGCTGGCCGGGAAATCCATATCAGCTATCCAAAGGGGAAGTATTCCCTCCGGCTTGCCCCGCCTTACGGCAAAATCATACTTTAAACAATCTGTATTTTTTCTCTCTGTCACTTTATCAAAGTCATATATCTTATCTGCCATATTATGTCCTCTTCCAATATTTTTTGCTATGCTTCAAACGATTCGATCGCCTGTTTCAAATCCGCAATCAGGTCTTTTTTATCCTCTATGCCTGCGGATATACGAAGCACCTTATCTGTAATGCCATTTTGTATCCGCACCTCTTCCGGCACATCCGCGTGGGTCTGTGTGGTCGGATACGTAAGCAGTGTCTCCGTTCCCCCAAGGCTCTCCGCAAAGGGGATCAGTTTTGTTGACTTGAGAATATGAAGTGCCAGTGCTTTGCTCTCCACCTCAAAAGTCAGCATACTGCCAAAACCGGAAGCCTGAGCCCTGCATATCTCATAATCCTTTGTAGCGGCGATGCCCGGATAATATACATTTAGAATCCTCGGCTCCTGCAGCAGATATTCTACAATAGCCCTGGCATTTTCCTGCGCCTTCTCCATGCGAATCGGCAGCGTCTTGATGCCCCGAAGGATCAGCCAGCTGTCAAAAGGTGCCAGGCCCGAGCCTACGGTTTTAATAAGAAACCTGAGTTTTTCTGCTATATCCGCCCGGTTCGTGACCGCAAAGCCTGCCAGTGTGTCATTGTGTCCGCCCAGGAATTTGGTTCCGCTGTGAATCACAATATCCGCACCCAGCGTAAATGGCTTTTGAAAATAAGGCGACATAAATGTATTATCCACAATCAGTAGCAGGCCATGCTTTTTTGCAATTTGAGAAACCTTATGAATATCGGTCACATGCATCATGGGATTGGTGGGTGTCTCTATATAAATTGCCCTTGTGTTTTCTTTTACATATGCTTCCAGATTCTCCTTGGCGCAGTCAATGTGACTGAATGTAATGCCGTTTTTCTGGCTCACATGCCGAAACAGACGAATGCTTCCTCCATAGAGATCTGCGTCGGTAATCAAGTGGTCACCTGGCTGAAACAATTCCATAACTGCTGTTATTGCCGCCATTCCACTGGAAAAAGCCAGTGCATCTATACCGCCCTCCAGGGATGCCACTACCTGCTCCACCTGCTGCCTGGTAGGGTTTTGCAGACGGCTGTAATCATATCCTGTGCTCTCTCCCACCTGTGGGTGCGCATAGGTTGCTGTCTGATAAATGGGAAAGCTTATGGCTCCTGTCCCATCCTTGTCAAACCCTTCTCCATCTCCGTAAATACATTTCGTAGCAAATCCACATTCCATATGTCAAACCACCTCAATTCATAATTCCTATCTTTGTAGGTTACTTTGATTTTAGCGTAGATTCTGTTTTTTGAATAATACATATCCCTTTGAATCAGTTATAACAAAAAATTAGAGCAGGACCAGCCCGCTCTAATTTTTATAAGATATTACTTACCATATTTTTTTAATATTTCTATGTATTCCTTCCCCAGCACGCTCAGTGGCATATGCTTTCGCTTTATATACCCGATGGTCATGGTATCCTCTGTGTCAAAGGGAATGGAAACATAACTTCCGCCGTTTAGATTTGCACATATGATGCCGGAGCATAAGGTATATCCGTTCATACCATCCATGAGATTCAGCATGGTCGCCCTGTCGTCGGCCTTGATGATTTGCTTATAGTTCAGCGTACTCAACACTTCTTCCGCAAAATAGAAGGAATTTTTCTCCCCCTGCTCAAAAGACAGACAGGGATACTCTTTTAGCTGCTCAAACTTAATCTTCTTTTCATCCGCCAAAGGATGGCTTTTACTCAGATACACGGACACCCCACAGGCAAAAAGCGGAACAAATTCCAGATTATTTTCGTCGAAAATCTTTCTCATGACTTTTTCATTAAACCCATTGATATACAGGACACCGATCTCGCTTCTGTGATTTTTCACGTTGTCGATAACCTCGTGGGTCTTCGTCTCATGCACCGCCAGCTCATACTCATCCATGGAAAATGTATTGCCAAGTTCCATAAACGCTTCCACAGCAAAGGAATAATGCTGCATGGACACGCTGAATTTTTTCCGGCTCTGCTTTTTCTCACCGAAGCGCTCCTCCATCATTTTCCCAAGTTCTGCCATCTGTCTGGCATAACTCAAAAACTCCTCGCCCTCCGTAGTGATCACGATCCCCCTGTTGGACCGGATAAAGAGCTGCATGTGCAATTCCTCCTCCAGATCCCGTATAGCCCCGGATAGTGCCGGCTGGGAAACAAATAATTCTGCGGCGGCTTTGTTCATGGATTTTGCATCCGCTATTTTTACAACATAGGTTAATTGTGTCAGTGTCATACGCTTCTTGGCCCCTTATTTGTCATTTCATATCATGTTAATATGAATTATATTCTTTTCCTTTCCCCATGTCAATATGAGCCATGGAAATTGGCCTCTTCTAGTGATACAGTCGAATACAACTATCTTGTTCTATGGCTCCATCGGTTCCCTTCGATAATTTATCTTTATTTCACTTATTTTCACGCCCTTTTCCCCTCTTCTTGTCCTTTCTGGAAAGACAGTAAAAATGGCTGTCCACCCAGCAGATAAACCTCTCGGAGTTTTTTGTCACAAACCACCTGCACCCTTTGAGACATAGTACTGTATAACGTAATTTCTACCGTTCCTTCTTCATTCCATTCCATGTCCACCGTCACATTCCCTCTGGCACGCAGCCCACGGACACGGCCACTTTTCCATGCCCCAGGCAGTGCCGGAAGAAGATGCAGCTGATTGCCATGGCTTTGCAGCAGCATTTCCGCGATACAGCTGGTCAGGCCCGTATTGCCGTCCATCTCGTAGACCGGGGCAAAGGATCCGGCACCTCTTGTAGGCGGATGGATGATCATGCCGTTTGGTTCCAGCAAGTGTTCCAGCATACTCCGGATGTGTCCATAAGCCGCCTCACCGTCCTGGAGCCGCGCTTCGTAAAGCATAAGCATAGAACGCGCCCAGCCCGTATCTTCCCAGCCCTCCGGCGGATCCAGTTTCTCCCGCAGAGTCGCCTTCGCCGCCTGGGCAAGGAGCGGGGTCTTCTCCAGGGTAATCTGATCAAATGGAAACAATCCCAGCAAATGGCTGGTATGGCGATGCTGTCGGTCTGCTGCCGGATAATCATGCTGCCACTCTGCCAGCGTCCCATCCTGCAAAATGCGGAAATCCACCAGTTTTTCCAGAATCTCTCCTGTCTTTTGATACAGCGGCTCCGACTCCCGGTGCAGAGCTACACAAGCCTTTCGGTAAATGGTAAAAAGTTCCCGTATCATAGTCAGTTCGTAGGTGCAGCTGTTACTGATCTGATATACCTTCTCCCCGATCTGAAAACTGTTTTCCGGAGAGATGGCAGGACCACACTGATATCTTCCATCTTTCAGGAAAACATAATCCGCAAAGAACTCCGCGGCTCCTTCCAGCGGTGCAAATGCCTCCTGCTCCAAAAACTCCAGATCACCGGTAAATGCATAATGCTCCCACATATGAGTCAGTATCCACACGCCTCCCGTAGGGCAGGGTGCAATAGGTACGCCCCAGTAAGGTGTCGTAAAGGCCCAGGCATTGGAAACAATCTCCGCAACCCAGCCATTCAGTCCGTAATTCTCCCTTGCACTGCGCGCCCCGCTTTCCACCAGATCTTCTTTAATCCAGCGAAACAAAGGCTTCGCAGTCCCCGGAAGATTGGTCACCTCCGCCGGCCAGTAATTCATCTGTGTATTAATATCCAAATGCATATCACAGGTCCATCCGATGCGGCACGCCACATTATCATTCCAGATACCCTGCAGATGTGCTGGCAATCTGGAATCCTCCCTGGACGCAGACCAGAGCAGATATCGTCCATACTGGAAGAGCTGGGCCGCAAGAGAAGTCTCCTGATCCGCCGCACCATTTAGTTCCAATGTGCACGCATCCATGGCCTCCCGGGTCTCCGCTATATGGTTCCTTCGTATACACTCCAGTCCCTCCATATCCACCGCTTCAATCCGGTCCGCAGCAGTTTGTACACATTCTTCTATGGTTTTCCCCGCTTTCTGGAAATCTGTATCCATAGAAAGAAGCAGCACCAGTCCTGTCGCCTCTGTAATCCTCAGCTGTGTCCCTTCCACCTGCACATTCCCATCGGTCTCTATTTTGACAAAGCCGCCCAGAGCCACCCCGGTGGTCTCATCACAATGCATGGTTTCATGGGCATATTCTATAAAGGTAAGGGATGATCCCGCTGCCTTTATCTGCGCATTTTTCGTATATCCCTCATAGGAAATACAACAGGAAAAGGGCTGTCCTGCCGTCACCTCATACACAAGAAGATTCGGGCTGTGCGCCATCCATGCCCTGCGCTCCACAGGATTTGGCCCCCGCTCATATCTGGTATAGACGGTGCCCTCCTCCATAGACAGTTCACGCACATACTCCTGCACCGGCTCCCCGCTCTCCTGGTAGGTGATCCAGATCTTTCCCACCGGAAGATTCGTCCCATAATCATGGCGTACGCCCATAAACTGCTCTGCAGTCTCATGAGCCGCATCATATTCACTGTTATCGATTTGTTTCCGCATACGGTAAAAAGCCTCCGCCGAGCCAGGCTGGCTGTTTTCCCTGCTTGCACTGCCGCTGAAAAATGTATTTTCAGACAGATCGATCTGTTCCTTTTTTACACCGCCATATATCATGGCTCCCATATGGCCATTTCCTATTGGAAATGCTTCACCCCAGCGGGCGGCCTCTGTCGTACATTTCAGATTTTCCATTTCTTCTCCTTTTGAAAAAGCCACCACAACCGATAACCTGTGGCGGCTCCTCAACATTCTTTATTCTTTTACTGCTCCGGAAGTCAAGCCTCCAACGATATATTTCTGTCCGATCAGGTATACGATAATAACCGGGATACAGGTCAGCACGATATCTGCAAAGATATAGTTCCAGTGATTCGTATTCTTGCCGAAGAACTGGTACACTGCCATCGTCATAGGATACAGTGCACTCTTGCTGGACAAATACAGCGGTGTCAGGAAATCACTCCATACACCCATAAACTGCAGGATAAAACAGGTAACCAGCGTGGGCTTTAGCATAGGCGTTATGATCTTGAAGAACAGGGTAACGGGCCCTGACCCATCAATAACGGCTGCCTCGTCCAATTCCACTGGGACCGAAGAGATAAAGTTCCGGATCGTAAATACACAAAACGGTATCATGGCACTGGTAAATACAACGATGATACCAAGCCTGCTGTTGGTCAGATGCACAGCCCCCAGCACTTTTACCAGGGTTACATAGTTGACCGGGAAAAACAATCCGCATAATACAAAGTAATACAGGAAATTATACATTTTTGATCTTCTTCTGCTCATAACGAAGGCCGCCATGGCCGATCCCATGACACCGATAACCGTAGACACAGCCGCATACAGCATACTGTTCATAAATCCCTGTACCAATTTACCCTTCTCGATAACTTCCGTATAGTTACTGAAGGCCCATTCCGTAGGAAGGGCAAGGCTCATGCGCGCCGCTTCCGGTTTCGTCTTGAAGGAGTTGATCAGCACCATATAAAAGGGAATGACCACGATCAGGCAGAGCAGAATACAGAATACTTGTTTTAAAACTTTTGGCATTGTTTTCTTCATTATTGCTGCACCTCCTGCTTACCTATTTTTCTTACTACGAAGACACCTACGATCAGCGTAATGATCAGAAGGATCGTATTCAGCGCTGTAGCCATGCCATACTGGCCGGATGAGTACAGCTGATAAGAGTACGTCGTCATAACTTCGGTGGCATGTCCGGGTCCGCCGTTGGTCAGTACGTATACGATATCGAATACTTTCAGTCCGTAGGTAAGACCAAATACCAGATTGATCATGATGGCGCCGCTCAACATTGGCAATGTAATGTGGCGCAGTCTCTGCCAGAAGTTGGCACCATCGATCTGTGCCGCCTCATAGTAGGTCTTTGGAATGGTGCTTAAGCCCGCGATGAAGATGGTCATAACGTAACCGATGCCTCGCCATGCATCCAGACCAAAGATGGATTTCCATACAACATCAAGATCAGATAACCATTTCTGTTTCAGGAATCCCAACTGCAGGAATTCCAGCACACCGTTCAGCAGACCATTGTTATAATTCAGGATAGATTTGAAGATCAAACCGATAATAACGAATGGAAGGATAGACGGCAGGTACAGTAAGGTACGATAGAAATTCTTGCCCCGCATCTTCTCCTGAAGCATGATCGCCAGCAGAAGCGCCGGAATCAATTTCAGCACGTTTGAAACAACTGTAAATTTTAAGGTATTAAAAATACCGGATACATAATCCTTGTTTGATGTGAAAATCTCAACATAATTCTCCAGGCCAACAAAAGATACACCGTCTGTCGATCTGGAAGTCCAGTCTGTAAAGGAGTAAAATACACCCATTAAACTGGGGAGAAGAAAGAATCCCACATATAAAAGCAAAGGAATAATCAAAAACCAATTTGGATATATTCTCTTTTTATTCACTTTCCCACCACTTTCTGACATTTTTTTGGATAAAATATGCCGAGAGTTCTGGCTCCCGGCATATTCGAGTTTTTAGATAGTTAGTTTACTTCCAGGCATCATCACCAGCAACACCTGCTGCTTCTGCACGGTTGGCATCCATATTTGTCAGAACATCGTTTGCTTCCATGGTTCCCTGGCAGAATGCCACCATATCAGCGCTCCAGTCCATCCAGTAGTCGTTGGTATATTTTGTACCTGTCTGAAGTACGGATGTGGCCATCTTTGTTTTGTCAACAGTTGCCATGAATGCTTCTTCTTCCGGTAACCAGTGCTGCTCAATCTTGTCATCGTTTACATCCAGGTTGGTGTAAGACGGTGAGTTGTCCAGGATCTCCTGTAAACTTTCTGTCTGTGTTACGAACTTGAAGAATTCTTCCACCAGTTCCGGGTGCTCTGTTCCTTTGTAGCCAAACATAGTAGGACCAGCCGGGTTGGTTGGGTATGTATCGTTGTCGCCAAGTGGAATCAGGAATAAACCAAATTCGTCTGTAGATCCTGTCTCATCCTGGAGCTGTTTGATGTAACTTGAGTTAGCCATTGCCATTGCACAGTTTCTGTCACCGAATTCATTCTGCATGTTGCTGCTGTCTGTTCCGATCCAATCTTCTCCGAAGTATCCTTTGTCAGATAATTCCTTGTACTGATTCAGGACTTCCAGCATTTTCTCGTTGTTTGCGAATGTAGCAGTATTATTGTTCAGTCCATCGTAAAGACCTGGTGTTGTCTCCTCATAAACACCGCCAATCTGGAAGAAGGCCAACGGATGCTGCCATCCATCTGCACCTGGCATGAACCATGGTGTAACACCTTCTGCTGCGATCTTCTCACATACAGCCAGCATCTCGTCATAAGTAGTCGGAACGGTAAGTTTCATTTCCTCGAACATGGTCTTGTTGTAGACCATTACGTATTCTGGAGAATTGTGCCAGATCTGTAATCCGTATAATTTTCCGTCAGCCGCCTTACAGGATGCCTGTCTTGCTTCCGGCATAATGTCTTTCCACTCTGCATCAGAGAAATCGATACAGTATTTTGCAGGATCAACAATAACAGAATCTACCGCAAATGGATTGGATGAAATCCAGAAAATGTCTGCACAGGAATCTGTGGTTAATTTGGACTGAAGCAGATCATCATACTGGTCAGCCGGGATAGCCTGTAAGTCAACGGTAACATCGTAGGTCTCTTCAAAGCGCGCGATGGTCTCATCATAACGATTGTCCATCCAGCCTGCGGAAACCAGAATACTTAATTCCTCGCCGCTGAAGTCTGTGGATGCTGCCGCATCAGTTTTTTCCCCGGCATCTGCCGTATCTTCTTCATCGGTTGTCTCTTCTTTTGCTGTTGTGTCCTCTTTTGCAGTATCTGTTGTGCCGCCACAACCAACTAACATACTTGCGCACATTGCAGCGCTTAATACTACACTCACTAATTTCTTTTTCATGAAATACCTCCCTATTCATGTAAATCGATTTCTTCGTTTCGATTTAGTTTATTGTATGAACTAATTGTAACGTATTCTTTTGATTTCGTATATGCATTTTTCCATTCAGAATTTGGACTTTTTTTCTAAGCGTTAAATGTTCCCTTCACATCACTCCAATGCTCATTGGCGTAAGCGATCAGCTTGTTCGCCTGCTCCAGAGACATCTCGGGGAAAAATAAGAACAGACTGTGGGAGCCGTATTTCTGAACCACGCGGTCCACATTGCGGATCCAGTCTTCAAATCCTCCAGAATACACCTTGATCCACAGGGACTTACCTGCCGCACGGGCCTTGTCATAGATCTGGTCCCACTCCTCCAGTGTTCCGTCCGGGCCTGCATCTCCGCTGGTCCACTGCAGGGCATCGATGCCTTCTACCTGAAGGATCGTGTCCAGATGGCGGATATTATCCGGTCCATCCAAATGATACAGTACGGAATCTGCATAAGCAGCCTGCTCCTTTAAGGAATCCAGGATCATATCATGGAACATATCCGGTGACAGCATGGCACCTGTATCACACTGTAGTTTCACAGTCCTGCCCGGTCCCCATACCTGGAATACGGTATAGGCACTGGCACCTTCCTCGTCTTTTACTGCATCATAGAAAGCATCCAGACACTGATAATATGCTTTGGTCACCTGTTTCACACGCTCTTTGACAGCATCCGGATCATCCATCATATCACACAGCAGGTCCTCTGTCCCGCGCAGAGAAGCCAGCACATCGATGTTTTCCATCATATCCGGGATATCCACATAAAAATCACCCTTTGCTTCCGCCACACAGCCTTTGATCACTTCCAGATGCTTCTGGAACCATTTGCTTTCCGGGTCGAATTTCAGTTCCGGTATCTCCTCCCAGTCCTCTGCATCCTCAAAACATGGTGTAAACCATACAGTATCCTCTTTAAAGCCGATATCCGATCCCAGATAAGATGCCAGAGAGCCAGGTCCGAAGTCCGCCGTCAGATTAGGAAAGCTTTCTGCCAGAAACAGATGGTTCTCGCAGAACTGGCGGTAACGCTCCACCATACGCTTTGGATTCTGGTATTTGTCCTCCATATCCTTCCAACCCAGTTCCTCCGGCATATTATAATATTTCCCCTGGCATATCACATCTGCGATGCCTCCGTCCGCCGGGCCATCCGCCAGATGCTCGATCTCCGGTTTTCTCGCTACCACACACATAAGCGGGCGCCCTGTATTCTGATGCTTCCAATAATTGGCCCACTTTACTTTCGCCTCTTCCCAGTTCTCTTTATACTTCATCATCCATCTCCTCCTTTTAGTATATTCATTATACAAATTATATTTGGAAATGGTCTATACATTTTTCGGATAACTATTTGTACTTTTTTCACAGCAATGCTATACTTATTACATTAAAACAAAAGGCGGAGCAATCATGATATTCAAAAAAAGGTCTAAGCTGCAAACACATTTTTTTCTTGCGTATATGGCTCTTGCGGCCTTAATTTTATTGATTTTTTGTAACTGTTCAGTACCCTAATATCTAACAAGTACTATATTTGTGCAAAACAGAGAAAATAATTTTTCTGTTTTAGCACCAGTTTTAGGTTTTTAGAAAGGTTATCCACCACTTCCATCTGA
>JAQUWF010000106.1 GCA_028692975.1 Lachnospiraceae bacterium | reverse complement strand
CATTGAGATAATCTTCACATGCTTGTACGCGCTGTTCTATAGAATATTTGGATTTCCTGGGCATAAAAATACCTCCTAAGTAGATTTTGGTTATTTACCTTGTCTACTTAGGAGGTATCATATCATTCTGCGGCCCCTGTTCTTTGTGTTTGTATATGAAATCAAAAGGCAAGGATTCGTTCCAGATTTGCACCATCTGTTGTGAAACTGCCTAAAGGATGCGGGTTTTTGGAGTACATGCCGTGGAAGTCGGTGCCGCCGGTGATGATCAGATCGTGGGCTGCGGCGATTTCCAGACATTCCTTTGTGATTTCTTCGGAATTTCTCGGATGAAAGCATTCCAGCGCCTGGATAGATTTTGTGTCAACCAGTCTGCGTACCAGATCCATAGAGTCGAACTGCCCCGGATGGGCGATGGAAATAATGCCGCCAGCCTTGGTCATGGCATCTATAACTTCTGCTACTTCCGGGTATATAACCGGAACATAATTGCCACTTTTTTTGCCAATGCTCTTATCCATAAATGGACCAATGGGCTGATTGGTGTAGCCTAAGTTGGCCAGCGCCTGCATGAGATGAGATTCGAAAATGGAGGCGCTGTTTTTGGAAAATACCTGTACATCTTCCATAGTAATGGGGTATTGGCGTGACAGATTGTTTACGATGGCAGTCTTGGCAGCAGCACGGTTTTTGGATGTTTGCTCCAGGATCGGCAGCAGTGGCTCTGGATTTTTCGGCTTGTAGCATAAAATGTGGACCGAGCGTCCAGTGGTCGGGTCCTTGGCCGTACATTCCACTCCGGGAATAATCGTCAGATTATATTTTTGGCCCAATTCCAGTGCCAGAGGTATCCCCTGCATGGTGTCGTGATCGGTGATAGCCAGCGCATCCAGACCGATTCGTTTGGCATAAGGAATCAACTGTTCCAGTGGTGTAGACCCGTCTGAATTTGTGGTATGGCAATGCAAATCTGCTTTCATTTCTCAAATCACCTCGATTTATTTTCTCAAAAAAGCATAGCATTTATTTTTATAGAATACAATCAAAAGGTATTTTTTATTTCACAGAATTTATTATTGACATTTCAAATCAAACCGCTATAATAAATGTTAGATTCCTAACATGACGCGTCCTAACATGACGTGTCCTAACAAAAAGGAGGTACACCATTGAAGTATGACAGGAGTATCGGGTTTGAGGTGAAGACATTGTCCAATATCATCAAGCGAAGTCTGGAGAATGAAGTTTTTGCCGGAGAGTTGCAAGAGATGTCCGGAATGCAGGGATGGATCATCAAATATCTGGCACATCAGGATCAGACAAAGGACTTCTTCCAGAAAGATATTGAGAAGAAATTTGATATACGGCGTTCTTCGGCTACAGGTGTGCTGCAGACCATGGAAAGGAATGGATTGATCCGCCGGGAGCCGGTGGAGAGTGATGCACGTCTGAAAAAACTGGTTCTTACCCAAAAGGCAATCATACTGCATCAGCAGATTGACAAACGATTCGATCGTTTTGACGAAAAACTGCATGGAGGAATCAGTCAGGAAGAATTGGAAGTTTTTTTCCGGACTATAGACAAAGTTAAAAAGAATTTGGAGTAAAAGAGGAGAGTATTATGATTAAAACACTAGCAAAACAGGTAAAGGAATTCAAAAAAGATTCTATCCTGTCTCCGATTTTCGTCACATTAGAAGTTATCATGGAGATACTGATTCCTATTATGATGGCTTCGATTATTGACGATGGAGTGAACAAGGGGGATCTGAACCATGTTTGGTTCATGGGCATTATTATGATTCTGGTTGCCATGCTGTCATTGACCTTCGGTGTCATGTCCGGCAAATATGCGGCCAGAGCCAGCGCCGGATTTGCCCGGAATATCCGGGAATCCATGTTTACCAGCATCCAGGACTTTTCCTTCGCGAATATTGACAAATATTCTACCGCAGGGCTGGTGACAAGGCTGACGACGGATGTGACCAACGTACAGAACTCGTATCAGATGATTATCCGTATCTGCGCAAGAGCACCGTTTATGCTGATTTTCGCCATGATTATGACCTTTGTCATCAGCAGTAGACTGGCATTGATCTTTCTTGGTGCGATTATAGTGCTGGGGGTTATACTGGGCTTTATTATGACCAGAGCATTTGCTTATTTTAGTGAAGTGTTCAAAAAGTACGATGCTTTGAATGCCAGCGTGCAGGAAAATGTCAATGCGATCCGTGTGGTAAAAGCATATGTGCGGGAAGATTACGAAAAAGAGAAATTCGGCAAAGCCAGTTGGAATGTATACAACATGTTCGTTAAGGCGGAAAAGATCGTTATCTTGAATAACCCGGTTATGATGTTCGTCATGTATGCCAGCATCCTCCTGCTGTCCTGGCTGGGGGCCCAGATGATCGTAGGCGGCTCCCTGACTACAGGCGAGCTGATGAGTATGTTTACTTATGTGATCAACATTCTTATGAGTCTGATGATGATATCTATGGTTTTCGTTATGATATCCATGTCCAAGGCATCCGCGGAACGTATTGTGGAAGTCCTGAATGAAAAGTCCAGCCTGACCAACGGTGCAAATCCCGTAATGCAGGTGCCGGACGGCTCCATCATATTCAAAAACGTCGATTTCTCCTATAAGGATAATAAAGACAATTGTGTGCTGGAACACATCGATTTCCAGATTAAATCCGGTGAGACTATCGGCATCATTGGCGGAACAGGAAGTGCAAAGTCCTCTCTGGTACAGCTGATTCCCAGACTTTACGATGTGACATCTGGTGAAGTGCAGGTGGGCGGTATCAATGTAAAGGATTATGATATCGAAACACTTCGAAATGAAGTGGCTATGGTGCTCCAGAAGAATGTTTTATTCTCAGGAACCATCAAGGATAATCTTCGCTGGGGGAATGAGCAGGCTACTGACGAGGAGATGCTTCATGCCTGCAAGCAGGCCCAGGCCGATGAATTCATCCAGACCTTCCCGGATGGGTATGATACTTATATCGAGCAGGGCGGCAGCAATGTTTCCGGCGGACAAAAGCAGAGGCTTTGTATCGCCAGGGCATTGCTGAAGAAACCGAAAATATTGATTCTGGACGATTCCACCAGTGCGGTAGATACCAAGACGGATGCCCTGATCCGAAAGGCATTCATCCAGGAGATTCCGGATACAACGAAATTAATCATTGCCCAGCGTATTTCTTCCGTACAGGATGCAGACCGTATCCTTGTGCTCCATGAGGGGCGCATCAACGGTATGGGTACCCACGAAGAATTGCTGGCGGGGAATGCTATTTATCAGGATGTGTACGAATCACAGACGAAAGGAGATGTGGAAAATGCCTAGACCAGACAGAACAGCAGCAAGACCGAAAGTAGAGAATCCTATGGCGATTTTAAAACGTCTCGCTTCTTATATATTTAAAAATTACAAGATTCATTGTATCATCGTATTTCTGCTCATCGTGGCGACAGCCGTTGCCAACGTGATCGGAACCATGTTCATGCGTGATTTGATCGATGACTATATTACTCCATTTTTGAAGCAGGACAATGTAACCTTTACCCCGCTTCTCATGGCACTGGCGAAGCTGGCATGCATTTATATGGTGGGTGTGCTGGCCGCGTGGGCCTACAACCGCATTATGATCAATGTATCCCAGGGCACGCTGAAGAGCTTCCGTGACGAATTGTTTAATCATATGGAAACACTGCCCATCAAATATTTTGATACCCATGCACATGGAGACATCATGAGCGTGTACACCAACGACACAGATACCCTGCGCCAGATGATCAGCCAGAGTATTCCACAGATGGTTTCCGCGGTCATTACCGTAGTCAGTGTGTTTGTCTCCATGCTGGTGCTGAGCATTCCACTGTCCCTGGTGACGCTGGTCATGGTATGCCTGATGCTGTTTATCACCAAGAAGATCGCGGCAAAGAGTGGAGTACATTTCCAGGCACAGCAGAAGCGGCTGGGTTCGGTAAATGGTTATATTGAGGAGATGATGGACGGACAGAAGGTAGTCAAAGTATTCTGTCATGAGGACAAAACCGTAGAAGAATTCAAACGCCGCAATGACGAACTCTTTGACAGTGCGGATAATGCCAATAAATACGCCAATATCCTTATGCCTATCATGGGAAACCTGGGCAATATCAGTTATGTGCTGATTTCCATTATCGGAGCTGTCCTGGCCATTTATTCGGTCAATGGATTTACTCTGGGTGGGCTGGCATCCTTCCTGCAGTTTTCCAAGAGTTTCAACCAGCCTATCAGCCAGATGTCCCAGCAGCTTAATGCGGTCATTATGGCGCTGGCGGGCGCAGAGCGTGTATTCAAGCTCATGGATGCGGAGTCCGAGACAGACGATGGCTATGTGGAACTGGTCAATGCCACCACAGACGATGCGGGCAATCTGACCGAGTCAAGGGAGCGGACCGGCCACTGGGCATGGAAACATTTCCACCAGGCGGAAGGCACCACGGATTATAAGCCGCTGGAAGGGGATGTGGTCTTTGACCATGTGGATTTCGGCTACAACGACGAGAAGATTATCCTGCATGATATTGAATTATATGCAAAACCGGGTCAGAAGATTGCCTTTGTCGGTGCTACGGGTGCCGGCAAGACGACCATCACCAACCTGATCAACCGTTTCTACGATATTCAGGACGGCAAGATCCGTTACGATGGTATTAACATTAACAAAATCAAGAAGCCGGATCTTAGAAGATCCCTGGGCATCGTGCTGCAGGATACGCATTTATTTACGGGTACCGTAAAAGAAAATATCCGTTTTGGGAAGCTGGACGCGTCGGATGAGGAAGTAATCGGCGCAGCAAAACTGGCCAACGCCCACTATTTTATCCAGCATTTGCCTCAGGGCTACGATACGGTGCTGACTGGTGACGGCGGCAATCTGTCTCAGGGCCAGCGGCAGCTTCTGGCTATCGCACGTGCGGCCATCGCAGATCCACCGGTGTTGATTCTGGATGAAGCAACGTCAAGCATCGATACGAGAACAGAAAAAGTTGTCCAGGAGGGTATGGATGCCCTTATGGCGGGGCGGACAGTATTTGTCATCGCCCACAGGCTTTCCACCATCAAGAATTCCGATGTGATCATGGTACTGGATCAGGGTCGGATCATCGAGCGCGGTGACCATGACAGCCTTATTGGCAAGCGTGGAATTTATTATCAATTATACACGGGTGCTCTTGAACAATCATAAGAAAAATGGCATAATGAAAGCAGTTTGGAAGGGGAACAAGCCGATCCGGCAGGTTTCCCTTTTGCATAAGAAAAAGGGAAGGAGC
This sequence comes from Lachnospiraceae bacterium, assembly GCA_028692975.1. Classification (GTDB taxonomy): domain Bacteria; phylum Bacillota; class Clostridia; order Lachnospirales; family Lachnospiraceae; genus JALENY01. The sequence goes on along the minus strand of JAQUWF010000106.1, from coordinate 6,066 downwards.
ACCACATGACAAAGGTAAGAATCAATCCGGGCGTATGCGGATTCAAAACAACGGTAACAGCAGAGTCAGAAGACCAGATGGAGGTCAAGGTAAAAGTATCCTCCGGATGCGGGAGTGTGAAGAAAATGATGGAAGAGCTGGGCGATACTTATGATGCCTTCGATGTGTGCCTGACAAAACCAGGGATTAACACATTCTACGAATATGCATCTGAGCATTTCCCGGGACACGCGGCCTGTCCGATTATTTCCGGTATCGTAAAATGTATCGAAGCAGAATGCCGTCTGGCACTGAAAGCCGACGCAAGCATTGAGTTCGTGGAGGAATAAGACAGCATGGAATACAACATAAGAACAGCGACACGGTCCGATGCAGAAGGCATCGCAAGGGTGGAAGCCGTGTGCTTTCCGCCGGCAGAGGCTGCGAGCCTGGAACAGTTCCAGGAAAGGCTGCAGGTATTTCCGGAATGTTACGTAGTGGCAGAAGCAGATGGGAAAATTATTGGAGCCTTAAGCGGGGCCGTGACAGACGAAGCCTACCTGCCTGATGAAATGTATCATGATGTGACATTGCATAAGCCAGACGGATCCTACCAGACTGTGTTCGGTATGACTGTAGACCCAGATTACCAGCATCAGGGCATTGCTTCCGCACTGATGAGGGCATTTATACAGATGGCAAAAGAGCGGGGAAGGAAGGGCATTATATTGACCTGCAAGGACAAACTGATCCCCTTCTACACCAAGTTCGGCTACGAATTCCAGGGTGTGTCCGACTCCACCCACGGCAATGCCAAATGGAACACCATGCTTTTAAAATTAGATAAATAAACACATACAAAAACGGCAGGAGTTGCAGCTCCTGCCGTTTTACATGAGAAAAGGTGTGCGTGAGGCAAAGCCCCGGTGAGGGGACGTTACTATATAAAGGGCATTCTACCACACGCACATGCCCGCAAGTATAAAATACATATTTCCATTATCAGCCACTGCAGGGGGCCGCATATATCTAAGCAAAGAAATCAGCGGGCGAATTTAGTGGAAGTGAGATCCTATGCTTACGAAGACTTGGTGGCGAAGGATTTCCTGAGCCACATAGTCGCAGTTAGCAGATAGCTCACTGGAACGTTGCACGCCTTTGCGTGATATATGCGGTACCCTGCAGTAGCGTCCGCATTTCCACGACATTCCGCGTGTATCATCACCCAGTATATCGCAAAGCATCAATCGGTTTCTTCCGAGCCGCCTTATTGGCCGGGTAGATCCCGAAGATCACCCCGATGGCCACGGAGAAGGCGACGGCAACCACCACCACTGTCTGGGACAGGGTGTAGGTGCCAACGTCTCCGCTTACCGCACCGATGATTAGTAGAATCACCCAGGAGGTGAAAATGCCGATTGCACAGCCCAGAAGGCTGACCATAAGAGCCTCAATAAGGAACTGCAGCATAATACTGCCGCGTCCGGCTCCGATGGCTTTACGGATGCCAATCTCACGAGTACGTTCCGTCACAGAGACCAGCATAATATTCATAATACCAATACCGCCAACCAGCAGAGAAATAGCAGCGATACCACCAAGCATGAGAGCCATGGTGTTAGTGACATTCTCCATAGTCTCCATGATGGTAGACTGATTCATAATAGAAAAAGCATCTTCATCATTGTCCAGACGGGCCATCATCAGCTCCGTCAGAGACGCTTCCGCAGCATCCAGCGTATCCTCACTGGTGGCAGAAGCCACAAAAGAAGTGATTTCCGATACACTGTCCGACAAGCGCATAAGAGAAGTATAAGGAATATAAGCTTCATACGTAGAAGCAGAAGACATTCCCGTTGTGGTGCTGTCATCCTCCGCCAGGACCCCAACGATCAGGTAAGGTTTTCCATCCAGAGAAATAGTCTGGCCGATGGCACTGTCCGCGCGGTTTATTTCCAGTACATCCGTGATCAGATCCTGGCTGACTATCGCCACATTGGTGTGATTGTCCACGTCCGTAGTCATAACAAAACGTCCGGCCTCCAATTCCAGCCCTTCAATATCCGCATACCCGTTAGTCACTCCGTGAACTGTCGTGGATTCACTGTTATATCCACTTTTTGCAGTAGAATTGGATTGAGCCACCGGTGAGATCAGAGAGATCTCATCATTGTCCGTAAAGGTGGACAATTCTGCTAACTTTAAAGGATTTTCCTTGTCATCGCTGATGGTTACAGTGAGCAGATTCGTGCCCATACTGCTGATGGATTCCGTGACAGAAGAGGTTGCCCCATTTGCGATAGAGACAAGAACTACCAGGGAAACTACACCGATGATAATGCCCAACATAGTCAAAAAGGAGCGCATTTTGTTCGAAGCGATGGAAGCAAGTGCCATCTTTAAAGATTGAAAGAACATGGGTCTACCTCCTTTACGTGTCCATCCCGGATGCGAATGCTGCGGGGCGCCTGCTGGGCTACCTCATTGTCATGAGTGATCAGCACGATAGTATTTCCCGCTTCATGGAGTTCGTGAAAAAGATCCATGATCTCTGCCCCGGTCTTAGAATCCAGATTACCGGTAGGCTCGTCAGCCAAAAACAGAGACGGTTTTGTGGCGATGGCGCGGGCGATAGCCACACGCTGCTGCTGGCCGCCGGACAGTTCCGTGGGCTTGTGATGACGCCGATCCCAGAGTTCCACCCTTGTCAGGGCTTCCTTTACCCGATCCTTGCGTTCCGACTTGGGAATGCGCTGGTAGATCATGGGAAGTTCCACATTTTCCTCCGCGGTCATTTTCCCAATCAGATTAAAATTCTGGAAGATAAAGCCGATCTTGTGATTGCGGATTCGCGCCAGATCCTTTTCGGAATATTGCTCGATCTCCTGACCGTCCAAAAGATATTCCCCCTCATCGGCCACATCCAGGCAGCCGATGATATTCATAAGTGTCGATTTACCGCTGCCAGAAGGACCGATGATGCTAACGAATTCTCCCTGGGCAATGTGCATGGTGGCATGGTCAAGAGCACGAACCTCGTTACCACCGATCTGATATACTTTTGAAACATCGTTGAATCGTATCATAATGGGCCTCCTTATTGTCCCGGAGCGCCCATACCGCCGCCACCGCTTGGCATGTCACCGCCGCCTGACATATTGCCGCGTTCGCCTGACATGTTGCCGCCCATCATCATGCTGCCCATGCCCTGCTGCGTGGTCTCCTCGGTAGCGTCAGAGGTATCGGCCTGCATGTAGTATACGGTATCGCCCTCAGATAAACCGCTGGTGATCTCCACATTCGAGCCGTCGGATAATCCGGTCTCCACCTCCACTTCGTCGGTGAGATTACCGTCTTCATCCTCGCCGGTGTAGACAAATACTTTATCACCCTGTTCCTGTAGAGCACTGACCGGGATCGTGAGGACCCCCTCACTCTGGCTGATGGAGATGGTAGCAGATGCATTCATGCCTGCCAGCATAGAGTCTGTTTTCGGCAGCGTTACCTTCACGGCATATTTGGAAACTCCGCCGCTGCTGGTGGAGGAAGTAGCGATACTGCTGATCGTGCCGGAGAATGTTTCATCCTCCACAGCATCCAGAGTAACGGAAACATCCTGGCCTTCTTCTATAGAAAGAATATCCAGTTCATCTACATTGACGGATAAAATCATATCTTCACCGGTAGATATGGTGAAACCAGCCATCTCATAACTGCTATACAGATCGGCGGTTGTCGATGTGTCACTGCTGCCGGATGTATCGGAAGTATTACCGGTAGTCCCGGATGTGGAGCCGGAAGTGCCGGAAGCAGAACCGGAAGAACCGGAAGCGGCACCTGTTCCGGCTGTTGTCTGGGAAGAAGCATCCCCGGGGCTTGCGGTATTATTCTGCGTTGTGTTTGCGTTCGTGGAATCATTAGTGTTTGCAGAGCTGTTGTTGTTATTGTTGCTGCTGTCTGCTGGTGTCGCAGTAGACGGGTAAGCCAGTGTCAGTACGATGGTGTCCATATTGTCAGTATCGCCAAGGTTCTTGATCTCAAAAGGTGCATTGGCAATAGAAGAAATGGAGATATCCAGTTTGCTGGCATTGTCGGTAAAGTAATAGCCTTCTGCTGTCTTTGCGCTAAGGCGGATGGTAGCGGTATACTGTGTACCGGCTGCAAAGGTTCCGGCTGTACCGATAGAAGGTGTCCAGACTATGTCAGCAGTATAACCTGCATCCGCTGGAATACCCAACTGATCGGCTGTTGTTGGAGTGCCGCCAGTGGCAGGCGCGGTTACGTTCAATGCGATTGCACCTTTTAGTTCTGTTTCGGTAGTGGATTCGGTAGTTGCATTGTCAGAAATTGTATCTACAGTCTCGTCGGTAGTATCTTCGGGTAGAGAGGCGGCATTTGCCTCTGCTGATGTCTCATCGATAATGGTCGATGCGTCTGTACTTTGCGAAGCATTGATCTGGATATCTGTGGTGTTGGTGGTATCTGAAGTTGTTGTAGGGACAGTATGTGTGTCTGGCGTTGTACTTAGATAGGTGAAGCCACCCATACTGCTGCCTGCTGCAGAAGCATTGCTGGCAGCAGTCTTTGCTGTGGAAGTATTGGTCATACCGCCAGTGCCTGTATTGCCGCTGGTACTGCCAGAAGAACTTCCGGAAGAACTTCCGCTGGAAGAGGCCTTCTCCACTTCGCTGCCTGCGGTGACATTGACACTCTCGATGGTTCCGCTGTAGGTAGCGGTGATGGTATTGGTCTGAGAAAGTTTTACCATTTCTTCCAGAGCAGTGGTCAACTCCGCCTGTTGTGCCACCAGCTGGTCATATTCAATATCGGAAGTATAGATGGTTTGTTCTTCGCCGTCGACTTCCACGGTGATGCTTTCGTCATCATCCTCATCTTCCAGTTCCTCCAGCCGATCGTCAATGCTGGTCAGGCTTTCCTGAATATCTACGATAGCACTTTTCACGGATGCGTCGGTTACCGTTGCCAGGGTATCCCCAGTCTGAACGGTATCGCCGCTTTCCACTAACACTTCGTCAATGGTGATGCCGGTAGGAACGACCACGTCCTCAGCCGTATCATCGGCCAGCGTGCCGGTGCCAACGACGGTATTGCTGATATCTCCGGTAGTCACTGCGGCCTGATTGGTGGACATTGTCATGGCCTGGACAGGACTGCTGCCATGGCGGAAAATAAAAAAGCAGATGCATCCTGCCGCCACCACCGCAACACCTGCTACGGAAGAAATAAGAATGATTTTCTTCTTTTTTGTAAGTTTCTTTCTGACTTTCATAAAGCCCCTCCTGAATAGTTATTCCTGTTCATTCGTGAACAGCGACAAATGTTTCATGTTTGTTCTTCGTACAATTTAACAGAAAAGTAAGTCTATTTTTTGATGAAAATGTGAGAAAAGTGTGAGAAAAATGTGTTTGGGCAACTGACTGGGAAAGATAAGCATGTTACCAAAAAGGAAAGAAGGTTTTGGCAGCCGTGTGAGAAAGATAAGCATGTTACCCAAAAGGAGAGAAGTTTTTGGCAGCCGTGTGAGAAAGATAAGCATGTTACCAAAAAGGAAAGAAGGTTTTGGCAGCCGTGAGGGAAAGACAAGCATGTTACCCAAAAGAAAAGAAGGTTTTGGCAGCGGGGTGAGAAAGATAAGCATGTTACCCAAAAGGAAAGAAGGTTTTGGCAGCCTTGAGGGAAAGAAAAGCCTGCTGCCCAAAAAGAGAGAAGGTTTTGGCAGCCTTGAGGGAAAGATAAGCATGTTGCCCAAAAGAAAAGAAGGTTTTGGCAGCGGGGTAGGAAAGATAAGCATGCTGCCAAAAAAGAGAGAAGGTTTTGGCAACCGTGTAGGAAAGATAAGCATGTTACCCAAAAGAAAAGAAAGTTTTGGCAGCCGTGAGGGAAAGATAAGCATGTTGCCCAAAAGAAAAGAAGGTTTTGGCAGCGGGGTAGGAAAGATAAGCATGCTACCAAAAAAGAAGGTTTTGGCAACCGTGTAGGAAAGATAAGCATGTTACCCAAAAGAAAAGAAAGAATTGGCAGCCGAGAGGGAGAGATAAGCATGTTACCCAAAAGGAGAGAAGGTTT
>JAQUWF010000012.1 GCA_028692975.1 Lachnospiraceae bacterium | reverse complement strand
CGGGCAGAGATCTCTACAGTGACGGAGAAGTGGAAGAGGTACTCTTAGATATTGCGAAGAATCATTCGCCGGAAGAGTTTAACCGTATTATAGCGGAGAAGGAAAGCTGGGCGGTGCTCTATCATTTTTCACATGTGAGACAAAATATCGTGGAATGGCTGCCTATACAGAAGACAGACCGGGTGCTGGAAGTGGGTGCCGGCTGTGGTGCCATCACCGGGATGCTGGCTGACAAGGCAAAGGATGTGACCTGTATCGATCTGTCCAGAATGCGCAGCCATATTAATGCTTACCGCAATCGCGAGAAAGACAATATGCAGATACTGGTGGGGAATTTTCAGGATATCGCCAGAGATCTCAAACCGGAGTATGATTATATCACCCTGATCGGTGTCTTTGAATACGCAGACGGCTATATCGGCGGAGAGACGCCCTATGTGGATATGCTCCGCCAGATCAGCGGGCTGCTGGCCCCAGGCGGCAAGATCGTGATCGCCATCGAGAACCGGCTGGGTCTGAAGTACTGGGCAGGCTGCACAGAGGATCATGTGGGAACCTTCTTTGAAGGACTGGAAGGGTATCCCAATACCCACGGTATCCGCACGTTTTCCAAGAAGGAATTGCTGGAGATGTTCCAGCAGGCCGGTGATCTCCATAGCAGATTTTATTATCCATATCCAGATTATAAATTGCCCATGGCTGTTTATTCGGACAGTTTTCTGCCGAAACGCGGCGAACTGACCAATGATCCGAGGAATCTGGACCGTGTACGGATAGATCTATTCAATGAGGCGCGGGTCTATGATACCCTTATTGAAAATGAGCTGTTCCCTGCATTTTCCAATTCTTTTCTGGCGGTGCTGGAGAAGGAGGAGATGCCGGAGGAACAGGTGTTGTACACCAAATACTCCAATGAGCGGAGCAGGAAATATGCGATCACCACAAAGATCATAAGACAGGAGCAGGGGCGCATGGTCCGCAAGGAAGCCTGCTATCCGGAGGGCAATACACATGTACAGCGGCTGACAGAGTGGTATCAGGCATTGTCGAAAGTTTACAGAGGCACGAAACTCTGCATGAACCGCTGTGCGGGAACGGATGCATATGCAGATTTTGAATATTTGGAAGGACACACGCTGGAGGAGGAACTGGATCAGCTGGTGGCTCAGGCAGAAAAGGAAGCGTTCCGTGAGAAGATGCTGGACTATCTGCAGCTGATCGAAGGGGCAGGTGTGGAGCGGATGTTTACCAGGACGGCAGAATTTGAGGCCGTATTCGGAAGGGCGGAACTTCCGGAAGGCCTGCGGTCTGCGGTCGTTACCGATGTGGATATGGTGTGCAATAACGTACTTATCACAGGGGATGACAGATGGACGCTGATCGATTACGAGTGGACCTGTACCTTCCCGGTTCCGGTGCATTTCGTCTTATACCGCGTGATCCATTACTACACCATGAAGAATGCCAAACCCCAGTGGGTCTATGATATGGATCTGTATGGCGAGATGGGCATCACGAAAGAGGAACAGGCGGTTTATGCGGAGATGGAACAGCACTTCCAGCATTATATGAAGCAGGAGCACGTTTCGATTCCGGATATGTATCAGGCGATTTCACCGGGTACGATCAATATCAACCGTCTTCAGGAACAGATCATACATCTGCAGCATAAGAATGATGTGCTGGCGGATCGGGTGGCATACAAAGACGAAGTCATCCGACAGATGGAAAATACAAAGGTATGGAAATTATACCGGAAAATAAAGAAAAAATAGAGGGAAATCTTATGTCAGAGGTTCGATACCATATAGATACAATTGATACAGGCGAGGAGAAGGGTACCTACTGCATCCGAGGATGGCAGGCACTCCGGGATCAGGTGACCATCACCGTGAAGGATGAGCATGGACATGTGGTGGAAAGCCGCATCACCATGGAAGACAGACCGGACGTGGTGGGAGCCCTGCGGGAACTTAAATTAAATAAAGACTGCGGATTTTATATTGAGACCAGCCCTGTAACCGGGTCTTTTGTCTATCTGGAATTCGTCTCACCGGCAGGAAAGGGCAGGACACAGGTGCGTCTGACCGGACCGGCCATGCAGTACAAAAAGGCAAAAAACCGTACCCTCCGCGCCATTAATGATGTGAAGGCTTATGGTATAAGAACCTTCTTTGCGCCGACGCAGGGAGATCCCTACAACGATGATATTTATAATCGCTGGGCGAAAAAGCATATGACGAAACCACGCGTGCTGCGGGAACAGCGCAGGCATACGTTCCGGATCAATCCCACCATCAGCATCGTGATCCCCCTTTACAACACGCCGGAACAGTTCCTGAGAGAACTGCTGGATTCTATTGTGGGACAGACTTATGGCGGCTGGCAGCTCTGCCTGGCCGACGGCAGCAATCAGGGTGATATCAAAGCTTTTCTGGATAAAAATTATCCGGGAGAGCGCCGCATCGTGTATAAGAAACTGGACGAGAACCGGGGCATTTCCGAAAACACCAATGAGGCGGTAGCCATGGCCACAGGTGATTATATTATGCTCAGCGACCATGATGATGTGCTGGCACTGGATGCCCTGTATGAGATCGTCAAGGTCATCAACGAGCATGACGGGGCTGATATGGTCTATACCGATGAAGATAAGATCAATATGGACAGTACCAAATACTTCCATCCCCATTTTAAGAGTGATTTCAATCTGGACATGCTGCGCAGCAACAATTATATCTGCCATATTGTGGTAGTGCGCAAGTCTATCGTGGACCAGGTGGGAGCCTTCCGTTCAGAATACGACGGGGCACAGGATTTTGATTTCATTCTGCGCTGCTATGAAAAATCAAAGACAATTTATCATATTTCGAAGATCTTGTATCACTGGAGAGCACATCCTAATTCTACTGCGAATAATCCGGAGAGCAAGACCTACGCCTACGAGGCGGGAAGAAAGGCTATCGAGGCGCATCTGGAACGTATGAATATTCCAGGCAAGGTGACAGAAACGGTGAATCTGGGCCGCTACCGTACGCAGTATGCAGTCCGGGAAAAGAGTCTGATCTCGATCATCATTCCAAACAAAGACCATATAGATGATCTGAAGCAGTGTCTGGAATCTATCTGGGATAAGAGTACGTATGATAACTATGAGATCCTTATTGTGGAAAACAATAGTACAGAGGAAGAGACCTTTGCTTATTATAAAGAACTGGAGCAGCGGGAGGACGTGCGTGTCATTCGCTGGGAGAAGGGCTTTAATTATGCTTCTATCAATAATTTTGCGGTAGACCAGGCCAAAGGCGACTATATTCTGTTCCTGAATAATGATGTACAGATCATTACACCGGACTGGCTGGAGGAAATGCTGGGCTACTGTCAGCGCGGCGATGTGGGAGCAGTCGGTGCGAAACTTTATTATCCGGACGATACGGTGCAGCATGCCGGTGTGATCATCGGTCTTGGCGGCGTGGCAGGTCATGTGTTTGCAGGTACGCCAAAGTCTGAGCCGGGTTATGCGGCGAGACTGATCTGTGCCCATGACCTGACGGCTGTGACTGCGGCCTGCATGATGATGCCGCGGAAGGTATTCCAGGATATCAACGGTTTTGATGAAGGATTCCAGGTGGCCTTTAACGATGTGGATCTCTGTATGCGTATTCATGAGGCAGGCAAGCTGGTGGTATTTGATCCCTATGTGGAACTGTATCATTATGAGTCCAAGTCGCGTGGCTATGAGAAGACACCGGAGCAGCTGGCACGCTTTAAAGGTGAAGTGGAGCGGTTTGAAAAGAAATGGCCGGAAATCCTGATTTATGGAGATCCTTATTATAATGCGAATCTGACACTGAAGAATGGCAATTGTTCCCTTCGGTAGACGGATCAAAGGAGTTACATGAGTGATGACAGAAACCCTGTGCAAAAGGGGATAGATTATTGGAAAAACCATGGAGCAAAAGGCTTTTTTCAGCGTGCGATCACAAAGACCACGGGAAAGAGTTTTGATTCCATGCCATATAAGAAATGGCTGCCCCGTCATCTCCCGAAGAAAAAGGAGCAGGAGGGGCAGCGCAGCCATGTGTTTGCGTATGCACCGCTGATCAGTATCCTTGTGGAAAACAGGGTGGTACGGCCTGTTTATATGCGGGCTCTGCAGGAATCTCTGGACAGCCAGACCTACAGCCGGTGGGAGTTGTGCAAAGGGGATCATCCTGACATGCATGGGGACTATGTAGCGCTGGTGGAGGCGGACAGCGTATTGTCTGTGCATGCCCTGTATTCCTGTGTGGAATATCTGCAGGGACATAAAGAGACGAAGGTCCTTTATGGGGATCACGGTCAGGTGAGTGCAGACGGCAGGAGTTTCGACCGGCCGTGCTTTACACCTGATTACAATCCGGATCTTCTGTGCAGCACCAATTATATCGGTCATTTTCTTGTGATACGGCGGGATTTATATGAAAAGACGGCCGTCCAGATGAAAAACAGCGGCGTGGCGGGTGACTACGAGCGCATCCTCCGCCTCACCGAAGCAACCCGTGCCATTCACCGCATTCCAGGAATGCTCTACCATAAGCGTATCCGCAATGCGTCAGAGACGGAGGACGAGGAGATGCTGCAGGTGCTGCGGGAGCATTACCAGCGGCTGGGCATTCTGGCCAGGGCAGAAAAGGGGCTGTGTCCGGGGACCTATCATACGATTTATCCCATTACAGGGGAACCACTGGTTTCCATTATCATCCCCAATAAAGATCATATTGCAGATCTGCAGCGGTGTATGGACTCCATTGACCAGAAATCCGACTATAGGAATTATGAGTATATCATCATTGAAAATAACAGTACTGAGAAAGAAACCTTCGCATTTTACAGCCGGATACAGGAGCAGAACAGACGGATCCGGGTTGTGACCTGGGAGGGTGTGTTTAATTATTCGGCTATCAATAATTATGGCGTGAGTTTTGCGAAAGGTGAATATCTGCTGTTTTTGAACAATGATACAGAAATGATACGTTCCGACTGCCTGTCGGAACTTCTGGGCTGCTGTATGCGGCCGGAGACAGGCTGCGTGGGTGCAAGGCTCTACTATGAGGATGATACCATACAGCATGCCGGCACGATCCTTGGCTTTGGCAGTATCGCCGGGCATGCCTTTGTCCAGCAGCCGCGGACCAATCCGGGCTATGAGAACCGGATCATGTGCACCCAGGATTACAGTGCCGTGACTGCCGCCTGCATGATGACGAAAAAGAGTGTGTTTGAGCAGGTGGGAGGCTTTACGGAAGAACTGGCCGTGGCCTTCAACGATGTGGACTATTGTATGAAAACGGGCAAAAGCGGCAAATTGATTGTATATAATCCCTATGCGGAATTATACCACTACGAATCTAAATCCAGAGGCCTGGAGGATACGCCGGAAAAGGTGGAACGTTTCAACAGGGAGATCGACCTGTTCCAAAAACGGTGGGAGAAAGAATTAGAGGCCGGAGATCCGTATTACAATCCAAACCTGAGTCTTGTGGTACAGGATTTTTCTATTAAACCTATTTAGATAACAGAAAGCAGAAGTTAATGAAGAATGAGATGGATATCACCAAAACAAAATATAACCGAAAGACCATGCTGTTTCTGGCCCTTACGCTGGCGGTATCCTGTGTGATTATTTTCCATGCGTATATCTTTGGGGACCGGGTCCTCGTCTTTCAGGAGGCGACTGATATCGGTTCGGATACCATGGGACAGTACATCAACCAGTATTCCAGCATCGTGAACCATATGCGCAGCGGCAACTGGTCCTTCTGGGATTTTTATAATGGGGTTGGCACCAATATGTTTATGCTGAACATGTTCAATCCTGCGCTTGATATCCTCTATATCATCGGATTTTTCGCAGGGGTGGAAGTGATTCCCTACTGTATAGTCTACCTGTTTATGGTGGAGATCGTTCTTGCGGGGCTGGCGTGCTACGTATTTTTAAGTCTTTTTGATTTTGAAGAATGGATCAAGGCCGCCGCCTGCATCATGTATGCTTTTAACGGATTCCTCATCGTGTGGGGGCAGCATTATCAGTTTGGAATCATCTGTATTCTCTTTCCGCTACTGCTCTGGGCGGCAGAACGGTGTATCCGGGATAAAAAGAAATGGATCGCCATGACTGTCATAACAGCGGTCATCGTAATCAACAGTATGTATCTGGCGTATATGTCACTGCTGGCAGCGGGTTTGTATGTACTGCTCCGATTCTGGCAGCGGGATACCTTCCAGATCAAGACCTATGTGCAGAACGTGGTACGACTGGCCGGCGGTATGCTGCTGGGTGTGGGAATCGGCGGATTCAGCCTGATACCTTCTGTTATTGCCATAGCGAATGTATCCAATCGCCTGGAAAGCAGTCAGAGCATTTTGGAGAAATGTCTGGATGCGCTGCACCCATATGGTCAGGATTATGTGATCACCACAGTGGCCAAGTTCTTTTCCAGCACAGGAAAGGGGATTAATACCTACAGTGCATATGCCAATTATTACGAGGCAACGAATCTTTTCTTCTCGGCATTGTTTGTGATACTGGTGCTGCAGTATGTATGCCTCATTCACAGGCAGGATGCCAGCCGCAAGAAAAAGGGCATCCAGTATCTGCTGGTGGTGCTGGCGGTGCTGTCTGTCTTCATCCAGATATTTGGCCTGATCATGAATGCATTCGCATATCCATTTGGGCGTTTTACCTTTGTACTGATGCCTTATTTTGCGGTGATTTCGGCCGTGGCCCTGCAGCAGCTGGTAAAAAAGAGACAGTGGAATTTTCCTGTCTTTCTTCTTTCCGTGGCGGTCATTGCAGTCGTATACGGGAGAAAGGTATGGATACCCCAGGAGATCAGCCGTAAGGTCTGCCTCGTCCTCTTCGTCAGTGCAGTGGGCATGGGCCTGGCTCTTTTCCTTATGCATTACCGGGACGGGCGCATGCGCAGAATCTGCTGCATGGCACTGCTGGTCCTGTTGGTGGCCAATGTGGGCGCAGATACCTATAGTTCCTTTGCCAACCGTTTTACGGTCATGAAGGACAGCGAAGATTATTTTGATGAACTTTATGGAGAGAATATAACGCAGGCGTTGGATTACCTGAAAGACAATGATACATCTTTCTACCGTATCGAGAAAGATTACGGTGTGACTACGGCCATGGATGCCATGGTGCAGGAATATCCATCCATCAGTTCGTACAATTCTACCATCAATGGCAATTTCCAGAACTATGTAAAGAAGTACTGGCCGCAGCTTATGTGGTCGGATAAGAATCATTACCGCTTTTCCCAGGGCTATGACAATGTGGAACAGTCTTCCCTGCTGGGCGTCAAATATCTGCTTACGAAGAATGCAGATTTTGCGGTAGATGGTTATACGTTACGGAAACAGTTTGGAGATATTTTTGTTTATGAGAATGAATCTGTTGACACCATCGCTTCTTTCTATGAGGACAGCAGTGGCAGCCTGCAGGAAGTAAACTTTGGCCAGCGGGATACCGGGACCTCCATACAGATGGCAAGACCGGGGCGGGACAGCCAGGTGGATGCTTCGGTAAATGCAGCGTCGGACGGACTGCTTTTTGTGGCCATACCTTATGAAATCGGCTGGAATGTGTACGTGGACGGGGTAGAACAGGAAAAAATCCAGGTAAATCTGGGCTTTACCGGTGTGCATCTCACTGCGGGACAGCACAAGGTCAGTTTCCGCTATACATGTCCGGGCGTATCTGCCGGTGTGGCAATGTCCAGGATCAGCCTGCTGTTATTTGCACTATGTATCACGATTCATATTAGAAGAGGAAAAAAGAGTGAAAAAACTATCGCCTTACATGATTAAAAAAGGACTGCTGTATTTAAAACATTACGGACCAAAGGAATTCTGGGTACGACTGCGGGAACGCATGGAGCCGGAGGAGGTTCCCTACGGCCCATGGTATGAGAAATACAAGCCCACGGAACAACAATTGGAAAAACAGCGAAAGAGATCCTGGAGTGATGCACCCAGGATTTCTATTGTGGTGCCGGCCTATTGTACGGCGCCGGATTTCCTGCATGAGATGGTAGATTCCGTGCTGGACCAGACTTATACCAACTGGCAACTGTGCATTGCCAATGCATCACCGGAGGATGTACAGATGGGGAAGATCCTTGCTGCATATGGAGAGCAGGATAAAAGGATCCGGGTGAGGGCCCTGAAAGAAAATCTTGGTATTGCAGAAAACACCAACGAAGCATTTTCCATGGCCACCGGTGACTTTATCGGCCTTATGGACCATGATGATATCATCGCGCCAAACGCCCTGTATGAGGTGGCTTTGCGGCTGGAACAGGACCGGGACGTGGATGTGGTCTATACGGATGAGGATAAGATCCGCGGAAAAGAAAAGGAACATTTCCAGCCCCATCTGAAGCCGGATTTTAACATCGACCTGCTGCGGTCCAACAATTATATCTGCCATATGTTTTTCGTACGGAGGTCCATCGTGGACGAAATCGGTGGTTTCCGACGGGAATATGACGGGGCGCAGGATTATGACTTTATTTTCCGCTGTACAAACCGGGCAAAAAAGGTGGCGCATGTGCCGGAGATCCTATATCACTGGAGGACACACAGTGCCTCCACGGCGGACAATCCGGCCAGCAAGATGTACGCTTTCGACGCGGGCAAGCGTGCCATTGAGAACAATCTGAAAGAGAATGGGCTGGAAGGCATCGTGAGCCATACGTCGGATTATGGATTTTACCGTGTGAAGTATCCGGTACAGGGGAAGCCTCTGGTTTCTATTATCATTCCCAATAAAGACCAGAAAGAAAGCCTGGATACCTGTCTGGAGGCTATCAGGCGGTTGTCCACATATGAGAATTATGAGATTATTATTGTGGAAAATAACAGTACCACAACGGAGATTTTTGATTTTTATAAAAAAATCAGTTTAAATCCGCGTATACGTGTGGTAAAATGGAACGATATTTTTAATTATTCAAAAATAAACAATTTCGGAGTCACGTTTGCAAAAGGTGACTATTATCTGTTCCTGAATAATGATGTGAAACTGCTTACCCCGGACTGGCTGGAGGAGATGATCGGCCAGTGCCAGCGAAAAGAAGTCGGGGCAGTGGGTGTGAAATTATATTATCCGGACGATACGATCCAGCATGCCGGATGTGTCATCGGGATCGGCGGTATCGCGGGACACATGTTTGTGGACATGCAGAGAGCCCGTACCGGATATCTGCATAAAGCCTCTATCCTGCAGGATATGAGTGCTGTGACGGCGGCCTGTATGCTGGTGAAAAAAGAGGCTTTTGCGGCTGCGGGAGGATTCACAGAAGAACTCTCCGTGGCTTTTAATGACGTGGATCTCTGCCTGAAAATGCGGGAGAAGGATTATCATATCGTCTATGACCCTTATGTGGAACTGTATCATTATGAGTCCAAAAGCCGCGGGACAGAAGATTCTAAGGAGAAGGTGCGCCGTTTCCAGACGGAGATTGAATATATGCGTACCCATTGGATCCATATTTTGAAAGATGGCGATCCATATTATAATAAGAATCTTTCGCTGACCAAGTGGAATTATTCGCTGAGAGCATAAAAGAAACAAAGGAGTTTGTATGAATAGAGTTTCAGTAGTAGTGCCGAATTACAACGGAATAGCGTATATGACAGACTGTCTGCAGGCATTGGAGCGGCAATCCTTTTCGGATTTTACTACCATTGTGGTGGATAATGGTTCCGCCGATGGCAGTGCAGAACTGGTAGAACAGCAGTTTCCGTGGGCACAGCTGATCCGCATGGGAGAAAACACCGGATTCTGCGGTGCGGTCAATGCGGGAATACAGGCATCCGAAGGCATGGATTTTGTGATTCTGCTGAATAACGATACAAAAGTGGACGTGCGTTTCGTGGAGGAGATGCTGCGTGCCGCGAAGAAGAGCGATAAGATATTTGCCTGCCAGGCCAAGATGATCCGTATGGATGACCATTCCAGACTGGATGACGCGGGGGATTATTACTGTGCCCTTGGATGGGCCTTCGCCAGAGGCAAGAATAAGGATGTGGATGCTTACGACCGCAGCTGCAGCATTTTCAGCGCCTGCGCGGGAGCCGCTATTTACCGCAAATCCATTCTGGACGAGATCGGCTATTTTGATGAAAATCATTTCGCTTATCTGGAGGATACGGATATCTGCTACCGGGCGAAGGTCCATGGATACCGTAATGTATATGCACCGAAAGCCCATGTCTATCATGTGGGCAGCGGCTCCAGCGGTTCTGTCTATAATCTGTTCAAGACAAAATATTCTTCCAGAAACAGCATTTACCTGATTTATAAAAATATGCCAATCCTGCAGATTTTGCTGAATCTGCCGCTTTTGATTCCCGGATTTCTGGCAAAGGCTATTTTCTTTTTGAAAAAGGGGTATGGGAAGGAATATATACTGGGGATAGGCCGAGGATTCGTGCTTTCTGCAAAGGGGAAAAAAGAGGGGAAAAAGGTACCTTTTCGGATGAAAAATGTGGGCAATTATGCAAAGATACAAATAGAACTCTGGGTGAATACGATTCGGCGGTTCACATAATTCACACATTTTTATGCTATTTTTTGTAAAGATTAGTATGAAAGAAAACTTGCCTAACAAGACGAGATATTGTATAGTAGTTATGTGTTAGTGCTCACAGAGTGACCAGTAACAGTTATGTTGAAAGGATACGTTAGTGTTGAAGGGTGATAAAAATTGATTAAAGATAATCAAAAGTATTTTAACCGCCTGCACGTTATTATAGATGCTGTAGTTATTGCGCTGTCTTATTTGCTGGCCTGGTATCTTCGTTTTGAGGTGGAACTTTTCAGGGAAGCAAGTGATGGGCTGACATTTGAGAGTTATATGATTGCATTGGTAGTCCTTATTCCAGGAATGCTGATCGCCTATGCCGCCTTCAATCTATATACGCCAAAGCGTGTGCAGGGGCGAAGACTTGAGATTGCCAATATAATAAAAGCGAATACCGTAGTAGTACTTACGTTTCTTGTGTTGCTATATTTACTCCGCCTTATGGAGTTTGCCCGTCTGATGATGGGGTTTTTCTATGTGATTAATATTGTAGCAGAAGTGGCGGTGCGTTTGCTGATCCGCCAGTTTCTGAAAGGCATGCGAAAGCACGGCCTGAATCAGAAACATATTCTGCTGGTGGGATACAGCCGTGCGGCCGAGGAGTACATTGACCGTATTATATTTAATCCCCAATGGGGCTATACCATACGAGGTATTCTGGATGATACGGTGAGCGCAGGTACCATGTACAAAGGCATCAAGGTGCTGGGACGTATTGATAATCTGAACGTGATCCTGCCGGAGAATCGTCTGGATGAGATCGCTATCACGCTGGGGCTGAATGAATACTTCCGTTTGGAAGAAATTGTTGCATTGTGTGAAAAGTCCGGTGTGCACACCAAGTTTATTCCGGATTATAATAATATTATTCCCACGAGGCCTTATACGGAAGATATTCTGGGACTGCCGGTGGTCAATATCCGTTATGTACCGCTGACCAATACCTTTAATGGTGCAGTGAAACGGACTATGGATTTCGTTGGCTCTATTTTTTGCATTGTACTTTTTTCACCAATTATGTTATTATCAGCAGTAATAATAAAATTAACCTCAAAGGGACCTCTGATTTATAAACAGGAGCGTGTGGGCAGACATAATAAGACATTCAAGATGTACAAGTTCCGTTCTATGGTGGTTCAGACAAAGAAGGCGGAGCAGAAGGCGTGGACGGTCAAGGATGATCCGCGTGTGACTGGATTTGGCAAGATTATGCGCAAGACCAGTATTGATGAACTGCCACAGCTTTTCAACATTTTGAAAGGCGATATGAGTTTAGTGGGACCGAGGCCGGAGCGTCCTTTCTTCGTGGAAAAATTTCAGGAGGAGATACCGCGCTATATGGTCAAGCATCAGGTTCGTCCCGGTCTGACAGGCTGGGCCCAAATACACGGGTACAGGGGAGATACTTCTATCCGAAAGAGAATTGAGTATGACCTGTATTATATAGAGAACTGGACGGTGGGGCTGGATATTAAGATCCTGTTTCTGACAGTTTTCAAAGGTTTCGTAAATAAAAACGCATACTAATTCATAAGGGGATCAAAATGGCAAAAAAGAGAAAAAGAAAAAGCAGAAAAGGACAGAAGATTTTATTTGCAGTCGAATTATTGGTTTTACTTGTACTGATTGTAGGTGTCTTTGCTTATGCGCAGATCAATAAAAAACTGGATGCTGCGCAGGGCAGCGGGGAGGACACTTCAGATGTTTCAATCAATGACAAGGTGGTACAGGATGAGACGCTGCAGGGTTACCAGAATATTCTGCTGGCCGGTGTGGATGTGGATGAGATCAACAGTGACACGCTGATCATCGCCAGCATCAACAATGATACAAAAGAGGTGAAACTGGTATCCGTATATCGCGATACGTATCTGTGTACCAACAGCCAGACCGGGGAATTTAACAAAGCGAATAATGCATACGCAGTGGGCGGCGTAAAGCAGATGCTCAGTATGATCAACAACAATCTGGACATGAATATCACCGATTATGTGCGGGTGAATTTTGATGCGGTGGCTGAGGTAGTAGATCAGATGGGCGGCATCGAGATCACCATGACTGCGGATGAGGCAGTCCACACCAATAGTTATTCGGTGGAAGTATCCGAGACTACTGGAAGAGAATACGAGAAACTGCCGAAAGAAGACGGTACGTATAAGCTGAATGGTGTACAGGCAGTAAGTTACGCCCGTGTACGTTATACTGCAGGTAA
The DNA here is from genome assembly GCA_028692975.1 of Lachnospiraceae bacterium. Classification (GTDB taxonomy): domain Bacteria; phylum Bacillota; class Clostridia; order Lachnospirales; family Lachnospiraceae; genus JALENY01. The sequence continues at coordinate 38,221 of JAQUWF010000012.1, read as the reverse complement.
TGACTTCAAACGTGCAGCACGCCAGCGGCTGGTTATTGAAAAAATAGTAGACAAGGCCAAATCTTCCAGTATCCCGACACTGACAAAGGTTATGGATGTGGTATTCCCGCTCATCGAGACTAATCTGTCCAAATCACAGATTATCAAGATGGCCAGCGGTATGCTTTCCTATTCGATTGGCGGGACGTCTGGTTTCCCGACGGCACATTATGAGATCGATGTGAATAATAAGGATGTGGTGCTTCCGGTTACGCTGGAGTACAATGTTCAGGAACTGCATAAGTATCTGTTTGGGGATGAGAACTATGTGGTATCTGATACAGTGAAGAAATTCAGTGACGAGATTGCCAATGACAGCGGTTATGGCTCTGATTATATCGAGAAGGCAAAGGATGCTGCAGCAGCGGCCAATCCGCCGGAAACTGATTCAGAAGCAGATAATGCATAAGTAAGTCAGTAGAATACCATCTTATTCTGGAAGCAGCGTGAGGTGGTATTCTTCATGGATAGAAGGGTGTTTCATGAAAAATCAAACAACGGTGGATGTTATTATACCAACTTATAAGCCGGACGCTTCTTTTGAAGTGTTGCTGGAACGACTGGAACAGCAGAATTATCCGGTAGACCATATTCTCATCATGAATACAGAAGAGGACTATTGGGATGAGCATCTGATCGAAAAGCATCCGAAAGCGGAAGTATTTCATATCACAAAGGCAGAATTCGATCATGGTGCTACCAGGGATATGGGGGCGCAGTTTTCCAATGCGGATATTCTGGTCTATATGACACAGGATGCGCTGCCGGATGACCGCAGTGTGATCCGGGAACTGGTCCGCGCTTTTCGCGATGTCAGAGTGAAGGCTGCCTATGCGAGACAGCTGCCCAACGAGCACTGCCGTATTTTGGAAGGCTATACCAGAAATTTTAATTATCCGGAAAAAAGTTGTATAAAGAGCGCCGAGGATCTGCCGAAGATGGGAATCAAGACATTTTTCTGCTCTAATGTATGCGCGGCGTATGATCGTGAAACGTATCGGGAACTGGGAGGATTTGCAAAACCTTCTATTTTTAACGAGGATATGATTTATGCGGGGCGTCTGGTGAAACTGGGTTATTCCATAGCCTACGTGGCGGAGGCCAGAGTGATACATTCGCATAATTATACAAATATGCAGCAGTTTCACCGGAATTTTGACCTGGCTGTTTCCCAGGCCATGCATCCGGAGATTTTTAAAGGGGTACCTTCAGAGAGTGAGGGGATTCGGCTGGTACACAGGACAGCGAAATATCTGCGGTCTATCAAAAGACCCTGGCTGCTGCCCAGACTCTACTGGTCCAGCGGATGCAAATTTCTGGGATACCGATTAGGCAAGCTTTACCGCATCATGCCGCGGTTTTTAGTGAAGGCATGCAGTATGAATAAAGAGTTTTGGAATTACCGAAATCCAGAAGAACTTGAAGACGAAGACTAGGAGGAGATTATTATGTGTGGAATCGTTGGTTATATTGGAAAGGAACAGGCTGCGCCCATTCTTTTGGACGGACTGTCAAAACTGGAGTATCGTGGCTATGATTCGGCTGGTATTGCCGTATTCAATGGCACATCCATTGAGATGACCAAATCAACAGGGAAATTGAAGATTTTAGAGGAATTAACCCAGGGCGGAGCGACCCTTCCGGGAAATATGGGTATCGGACATACCAGATGGGCCACTCACGGAAGTCCTTCAGATATCAACGCACATCCTCATTTTAATAAAGAACACAGCATTGCTATCGTACATAATGGTATTATCGAGAACTATCAGAAATTAAAGAAGCATATGGAAAAAAGAGGATATGAATTCCTCTCCGAGACCGACACAGAAGTACTGGCTCATATGCTGGATTACTATTACAACGGAGATCCTGTGGAGACTATCACGAAAGTCATGCATCGTGTGGAAGGATCCTATGGTCTTGGTATCATGTTTCTGGATCAGCCAGACTGCCTGTATGCAGCGCGTAAGGACAGCCCATTGATCGTGGGACAGAGTGATAAGGGCAACTTTATCGCTTCCGATGTTCCTGCGGTTCTGAAATATACGAGAGAAGTATATTATATTCAGAACGAGGAAATCGCCTGCCTGAAAAATGATTCCATCACATTTTTCAATATTGACAAAGAAGAAATAGAAAAAGAACTTACCACTATCGAGTGGGATGTGGCAGCTGCAGAAAAGGGCGGCTATGAGTTCTTTATGCTAAAGGAAATCTACGAACAGCCGAAAGCGGTGCGCGATACCCTGAATCCACGTATCAAGGGCAATGATATCGTCATCGAAGAACTTGGTATGACCGATGAGGATATCCGTGCGGTACGAAAGATCTATCTGGTGGCCTGCGGTTCTGCTTATCATACCTGTGTGGCTGCAAAATATGTATTTGAGGGCCTGGCAAGAATCCCGGTAGAAGTGGATCTGGCCAGTGAGTTCCGTTATCGCAAGCCTATTTTTGAGGAAGGCGCCATGGCTGTTATCGTCAGCCAGTCCGGTGAGACGGCAGATTCCCTGGCAGCACTTCGGGAGGCTAAGAATAATGGCGTACGTACACTTGGTATCGTAAACGTAGTGGGAAGTTCTATTGCCCGTGAGGCGGATAATGTTATTTATACCTGGGCAGGACCGGAGATCGCCGTTGCTACCACCAAGGGTTACAGCACACAGCTTATCGCACATTACCTGCTGGCTGTAAAATTCGCCAGAGTGCGTGGTACCATCAGTGCAAAAGAGATGACGGAGATGGTGGAAGCACTGAAATGCCTGCCGGAGCAGATCGAATTCCTGCTGGCAAACAAAGAGCGCATCCAGAAATTTGCCAACCGTTATCTGGCTACCGAGCATGTTTTCTTTATAGGCCGCGGTATTGATTATGCCATTTCACTGGAAGGCTCGCTGAAGTTAAAAGAGATTTCTTACATTCATTCGGAAGCGTATGCGGCCGGAGAATTAAAGCATGGTACGATTTCCCTGATCGAGGAAGGTACACTGGTAACAGCGGTACTGACCCAGGATGATCTGTATCAGAAGAGTATCAGTAATGTGCAGGAAGTACGTACCAGAGGAGCCTTCGTCCTGGCGGTTACCAACACCGGACATACCGAGGTGGAAAAGAGCGCAGATTATGTGATCTATATTCCGCAGACCAACAAGTATTTCACACCGTCTCTGGCGGTGATTCCACTGCAGCTTTTCGGGTATTATATTTCCCTGGGCAGAGGTCTGGATGTAGATAAGCCAAGAAATCTTGCCAAGTCTGTTACTGTAGAATAAATAGTTCACTTTTTCTTCTAATTTTCAACACAGATTAAACACAATTACTTGGTATTCTCTTATCATACAAAAAAAAGAAAGAGATATGAAAGGGGATATTACTATGGATAACAATTTTAACAATTATGACTCTTATCAATTTTCCACACCTATAGATCCGTCACCTATAGACCCGACTCAGGAGGCATTCACTACACCGAATCCTGCGCCGAAGAAACCGAAGAAAAAGGGCGGTATGGGGAAGAAATTCGGTACCTGTATTGCATTGGCATTGACCTTTGGTCTGGTGTCCGGTCTGATGTTCATGGGTGTGACCACAGTGGGAAACAAACTGTCAGGCAATAATACCCAGACGGAAAGTACATCCAATACCACACCGAAAGTGGGGACTGCTTCCACAGCGACGACAGATGAATCGGCAGAAGCCCAGACTACATCTACCACTGCAACGGACTCTGGCGAATACACGGTGGCCCAGGTATCTGCAAACAGTATGCCGGCCATGGTGGCTATCACAAACGTGAGCGTACAGCAGGTACAGAGTATGTTTGGTTATGGCACACAGGATTACCAAAGCGAAAGTGCAGGTTCCGGTATCATTGTTGACCAGAATGACAAGGAACTTCTGATTGCGACCAACAATCATGTAGTTTCCGGTGCGGATACTATTACCGTATGTTTTGTAGACAATCAGGCAGTGGAGGGACAGATCAAAGGAACGGATGCGGATAATGACCTGGCTATTGTAGCAGTCCAGATCGCAGATATTCCAGAAGAGACATTAAATGCTATCAAAGTAATCCAGTTGGGTGAGTCTGATTCGCTTGAACTTGGACAGCAGGTAGTTGCTATCGGTAATGCACTTGGTTATGGACAGTCTGTAACGTCCGGTTATGTAAGTGCCCTGGACCGTGAAGTGACCGTAGATAATGTTACAAGTTCTCTGATCCAGATAGATGCAGCAATCAATCCGGGAAACAGTGGTGGAGCGCTGTTAAACATGAAGGGTGAACTTATCGGCATCAATGCAGTGAAATATGCGGCAAGCGGCGTAGAAGGCATGGGATATGCGATCCCGATCTCTACCGCATCTCCGATCCTGACGAACCTGATGTCCCAGGAGACCAGATACAAAGTTGCAGATGACCAGGCTTCTTACCTCGGCATTAACTGCAAGAATATTGCATCTGAATATGCAGAAATGTATGGCACACCAGTAGGCATCTATGTAGATTCCGTAGTGGAAAATGGCCCATCTGCCAATGCAGGTATCCAGAAGGGTGATATCATCACAAAGATTGATGGAACCAGCGTAACTTCTTACGAAGAACTGACCGGGCGGCTGGAATACTATGCAGCAGGCGAGAAAGTAGATATCGTGATCAGCCGTGCAAACGGTGGTAAGTATGAGGAACAGACCGTTACTGTTACACTTGGCAACAAGTCAGACAGTACAGCAGACAGTTCCGATGATAATTCTTCTTCCGATTCCAGCAGTTTTTCTAATGGATTACAGGGATTTGGACGATAAATGATAAATTTAAACACAATATAAACAATTATGCCGGGTATATTCAAAATACCCGGCATAATTGTTTATAAAATCTTAACTTGTGGCACTATATGAATTGGATTATAATCTATATATGGATAAACTATTCGAAATTAATGAGGAGAAGAATTATTATGTCAGAAAATAACGATAATATAGATGAGATAGAAAAGGTGGAGCAGGATCCCAAGAAGGAACAGAACCCTAATCCCGAGGAATATGAGAAGATATGCTTCCTGTGCCGCAGGCCGGAGAGCAAGACAGGACCTATGATCGACCTGCCGAACCATATTCATATCTGTACGGACTGTATGCAGAAGAGCTTCGATACTATGCAGAACAGCAACATTGACTACAATGCCATGATGAATATGCCCAATATCAACATGATGGATTTGTCGTCTCTGCAGAATCAGATTCCACAGCAGAAGATCAAGAAGAAAAAGCCAAAAGAAACGAAAGAGGAAAAGAAAATATTAAATATCCGGGATATCCCGGCACCGCACAAGATCAAAGCCAGTCTGGATGAATATGTGATCGGTCAGGAACAGGCAAAAAAGGTGATTTCCGTAGCAGTTTATAATCATTACAAGCGTATCTGCAGCGAGAATATGGCAGGTGTGGAGATGGATACCACTGCATTGAGCAATGTGGAAATCGAAAAGTCCAACATGCTGCTCATCGGGCCAACAGGCTGCGGTAAGACGTATCTGGTACAGACCCTGGCGAAGCTGCTGGATGTACCGCTGGCGATCACGGACGCTACCTCTCTTACCGAGGCAGGATATATCGGTGATGACATTGAGAGCGTCGTTTCCAAATTGCTGGCAGCAGCAGATAATGATGTGGAGCGCGCGGAGCATGGCATTATCTTTATTGATGAGATCGATAAGATTGCCAAAAAGAAAAATACCAATCAGCGTGATGTGAGCGGGGAAGCGGTACAGCAGGGAATGCTGAAGCTCCTGGAAGGCAGTGAGGTGGAAGTGCCGGTAGGCTCCAACAGCAAGAATGCCATGGTCCCATTAAAGACAGTCAATACGAGGAATATCCTCTTTATCTGTGGAGGCGCATTCCCGGATCTGACCGATATTATCAAAGAACGATTGAACAAAGAAGCTTCCATAGGATTTCGGGCGGATCTGAAGGACAAATACGATAAGGAGCCCAATCTGCTGCAGAAGGTCGTGGTGGAAGATCTAAGGAATTTTGGTATGGTGCCGGAGTTTATCGGACGACTGCCAATCATCTGCACCATGGAGAGCCTGACCACGGAGATGCTGGTACAGGTTTTAAGAGAGCCGAAGAATGCTATCTTGAAACAATACCAGAAACTGCTGTCTCTGGATGAGGTAAAACTGGAATTTGATCAGGGAGCGCTGGAGGCCATCGCAAAGCTTGCCATGGAGCGCGCTACCGGAGCAAGGGCATTGCGTGCGATCCTGGAAGAATTCATGCTGGATATCATGTATGAGATACCAAAGGACAGCAATATAGGGGAAGTAATTATCACAAAGGAATATATAGAACACGTAGGTGGACCACGGATACTTCTTCGTGGACAGGGACTTTTGGAAGGGTAGTAACTATTTAACAGGTTTGCGCATTTAAGAAGGTTAGTTGCAGAGGATGCAAAGAAAGGAGACAGTTATGTCAGAAGATTTTTTTGGAGATTTAGGAAAAACGATTACCAAAGCAGCAGGGGAGGTAGTAGATAAGACAGGAGATTTTTTTGAGTCAACCAAGCTGAAAGCACAGATTGCCGGTGAAGAAAAATGTATCGACAAGGGCTACCGCAATATCGGGGAAGTCGTATTCAGACAGCAGGCGGAGGGTGCCCAAGTCAGTGAGGAAGTACAGGTGCTCATCGAGGAGATCCGGAAGCATATGGAGCAGATCGCAGCATTTCGTGAGGAACTTGCACAGCTCAAGGGACAGAGGGTTTGTCCATCCTGCGCAGCCATCATCGACGCAGATGCGGCATATTGTCCGAAATGCGGTGTAGCTGTACCAGAAGAAGAGACTGTAGATGCAGAGATGGTGGAGGACGCACCGGAGGAAGCAGCAGAGGAAGCGGCGGAAGAAATTGCAGGCGAAGATGCGGCGGAAGACGTTGGGGCAGAAACTGTAGAAGAAAGCAAAGAAGAGGAAGCATAACATGATTTATGTTCTTGTGGCTGCGGTTATTTTTGGCCTGGATTATTGTGTGAAACAGTATATAGAAGATCACAAAGACGAGGGCGAAGCCGAGGATATCTGTGGCGGCAGGATCGTGCTTCGCAGACTGAGCAATCGCGGATCAGCAGGCGGATTTTTTGCGGACAAGAGCGATGCTGTGCGTGTGGCTGTATCTACCATTATGGGCTGCATGGGCATCCATTTCTTTCTCCTTCTTTTCCAGAAGGGCCAGAAGTGGACCAAGTTTGCCTACGCACTGATCCTGGGAGGCGGACTCAGCAATATGGTAGACCGTTACCAGAAAGGCTATGTGACGGATTATTTCAGCTTTAAAGTAAAATGGAAAAAACTGAAACGGCTGGTTTTTAATCTGTCGGATATGTTTATACTGCTTGGCTGTGCCATATTGGTTGTGGCGGGTCTGAAGAAAAAATAAGAGATAGAAAACAGACACCTCATGTCTTTTAAGGAAAGACGGAGGTGTCTGTTTTTATGTGGTCATATATATGGAGAGATGTATTGGCGGTATGAAAAACGGGAAGCCTTTTTATAAAGGCTTCCCGAACAAATAAAAAATGCAGGAGATGGGACTTGAACCCACACGATATTGCTACCACAGGCACCTGAAGCCTGCGCGTCTGCCAATTCCGCCACTCCTGCAAATCTTTGTTGTCAGCATTTTTCTGTCGCCGACTTGTATATAATACATTTTTTTCACACATATGTCAAGTATAAATTCAAAAAAGAGAAACAAATTTTTTGCGAAATCAAAATTATATTTAGTGTCGAGGAAGAGGGAAAAGTGTTGAAAAAAGAAGGGCATTGTGGTATACTTTCGTAAGTTTAGGCATATTTAATTGTGAGATTCATTTTTAAGAAAGGAAGATAGGTGAAATCATGAAGGCTTTTCTTATTTTAGAAGACGGCACGGTGTTTACAGGAACCAGCATCGGTGCAGATAAAGAGATCATCAGCGAAATTGTTTTTAATACTTCCATGACCGGTTATTTGGAGGTCCTTACGGATCCTTCTTATGCGGGGCAGGCTGTTTGTATGACGTACCCCCTTATTGGTAATTATGGTATTTGTGGGGAGGATCAGGAGTCAGCAAGACCATGGCCGGATGGTTATATTGTACGAGAATTATCCAGAATACCCAGCAACTTCCGTTCGGAAGATTCGATTCAGCATTTCTTACAGGCCCATGATATTCCGGGCATCGCAGGTATTGATACCAGAGCACTCACTCGCATACTTCGTGAAAAAGGCACTATGAACGGAATGATCACAACCAATGAAGATTATGATCTGGAAAATATCCTGCCGAGATTAAAAGCATACACCACAGGCAAGGTTGTTGAGAAGGTGACCTGCAAAGAGAAGTATATATTAGAAGGAAAAGGACCGAAGGTTGCACTTCTGGATCTGGGAGCGAAGCAGAATATCGCTCATTCCTTAAACGAGCGCGGTTGTCAGGTGAGCGTTTACCCGGCCTTGACTACAGCCGAAGAAATCCTGGGAGACCAGCCGGACGGTATTATGCTGTCCAACGGACCTGGAGATCCAAAGGAATGTACCAGCATTATTGCGGAAATCAGGAAATTATATGATTCCAAAGTACCGATCTTCGCTATCTGTCTGGGACACCAGCTCATGGCACTGGCAACAGGCGCAGACACACATAAGATGAAATATGGACACCGCGGCGGCAATCATCCGGTGAAGGATCTCATGGGGAATAACCGTGTATATATTTCTTCCCAGAACCATGGCTACGTGGTGGACATGGATACCCTGGATGAAAAAGTTGCCATTCCGGCATTTATCAATGTAAATGACAAGACGAATGAGGGATTAAGCTATGTGGGCAAGAATATCTTTACCGTGCAGTTCCATCCGGAAGCATGCCCGGGTCCACAGGACTCCAGTTACTTATTTGACCGCTTTATGAAGATGATGGGAGGGGAAGCATAATGCCAAAGAATCCGGATATTAAAAAAGTGTTAGTGCTGGGCTCAGGTCCGATCGTGATCGGACAGGCAGCAGAATTTGATTATGCAGGAACACAGGCCTGCCGTTCTTTGAAAGAAGAAGGCATCGAAGTAGTGCTTCTGAATTCAAACCCGGCGACCATTATGACAGACAAAGATATCGCAGACCGCGTTTATATTGAACCGTTGACTACAGAGGTAGTTCGCCAGGTCATTGAAAAAGAAAAACCGGACAGCGTTCTGCCTACTTTAGGTGGACAGGCTGGTCTGAATCTTGCTATGGAATTAGACGAAGAGGGATATTTTGACACCCATAGTGTGCGCCTCATCGGTACCACAGCCCTGACTATCAAAAAGGCCGAGGACCGTCTGGAATTTAAGAATACCATGGAGAAGATTGGTGAGCCTATCGCACCTTCTCTGGTTGTGGAAAACATTGAGGATGGTGTGGCATTTACCAATACCATCGGTTATCCGGTGGTACTGCGTCCTGCTTATACATTAGGCGGCAGCGGCGGCGGTATTGCATACGACGAGGAACAACTGCGTGAGATCCTGGAGAACGGCCTTCGTCTGTCCCGTGTTGGACAGGTACTGGTAGAACGTTGTATCGCAGGCTGGAAAGAGATAGAATACGAAGTGATGCGTGACGGCAACGGCAACTGCATTACCGTATGTAATATGGAAAACATCGACCCGGTTGGCGTGCATACCGGTGACAGTATCGTTGTGGCACCTTCCCAGACTTTGGGCGACAAAGAGTACCAGATGCTGCGTACTTCCGCGCTGAATATTATCAGTGAATTAAACATTACCGGTGGATGTAACGTGCAGTATGCGTTGCACCCGACCAGTTTTGAATACTGTGTCATCGAGGTAAATCCACGTGTAAGCCGTTCTTCAGCCCTGGCTTCCAAGGCAACTGGTTATCCTATCGCCAAGGTTGCGGCAAAGATCGCGCTGGGTTACACACTGGATGAGATCCCGAATGCGATCACCCAGAAGACCTTCGCAAGCTTCGAGCCTATGCTGGATTACTGCGTAGTCAAGATGCCGAGACTTCCTTTCGACAAATTTATCAGTGCAAAGCGTACGCTGACCACACAGATGAAGGCGACAGGAGAGGTTATGAGTATCTGCACCAACTTCGAGGGCGCGCTCATGAAGGCAATCCGTTCTCTGGAGCAGCATGTGGACAGCCTTATGTCCTATGATTTTACTGCACTGGATCGGGATGAACTGCTGGAAGAGATGAAGATCGTGGATGATATGAGAATCTGGCGGATCGCAGAGGCTATCCGCAAGGGTATTTCATATGAAGAGATTCATGAGATTACCAAGATCGATGTTTGGTTTATCGATAAGATTGCCATCCTTGTGGAGATGGAGCAGGCACTCAAGACAAAAGATCTGACTGTTGATCTCCTCCGCGAAGCGAAACGTCTGGAATTCCCGGATTATCTGGTGGCTGACCTTTGCGGCAGTACCGAAGCGGAAGTGAAGGCTATGCGCAAGGATGCAGGCATCGTGGCGGCTTATAAGATGGTGGATACCTGTGCAGCAGAATTCGCAGCCAGCACACCGTATTATTATTCGGTATATGGCGGCGAGAACGAAGCGGTTGCCACACCGGACCGCAAGAAGGTCCTGGTGCTTGGTTCCGGCCCGATCCGTATCGGCCAGGGTATTGAGTTTGACTTTTGTTCCGTACATTGTACCTGGGCATTTGCCAAAGAGGGCTTTGAGACTATTATTGTAAATAACAATCCGGAGACCGTTAGTACAGACTTTGACATTGCAGACAAGCTGTATTTTGAGCCGTTGACACCGGAAGATGTGGAAAATATTGTCAATATAGAGAAACCGGATGGTGCAGTGGTACAGTTCGGTGGACAGACCGCTATCAAACTGACCGAAGCATTGATTAAAATGGGCGTGAAGATTCTTGGAACTTCTGCGGAGAATGTAGATGCGGCGGAAGACCGCGAGCTTTTCGATGGTATTCTGGAAAAGTGCAGTATCCCCAGACCTCAGGGTGAAACCGTCTATACAGCGGAAGAAGCTAAAGAGGTGGCCAATCGTCTGGGTTATCCAGTGCTGGTGCGTCCTTCCTATGTATTGGGCGGCCAGGGTATGCAGATCGCTATCAATGACGAGGATGTGGAAGAATATATCGGTATCATCAACCGCATCGCACAGGATCATCCGATTCTGGTCGACAAATATCTGGTGGGTAAGGAGATCGAGGTCGATGCAGTATGCGATGGCGAAGACATCCTGATCCCTGGTATCATGGAGCATATTGAGCGGGCGGGTATCCATTCCGGTGACAGTATTTCTGTATATCCGGCACAGACCATCAGCCAGGGCGCCAAAGACACCATCGAAGATTACACGAAGAAACTGGCCAGGTCCCTGCATGTTGTGGGTATGATCAACATACAGTTTATCGTATGCGGTGAAGAGGTTTATGTGATCGAGGTCAATCCAAGATCCAGCCGTACGGTGCCTTATATCAGTAAAGTTACGGGTATTCCTATCGTTCCGCTGGCTACGAAGGTTATTCTGGGACATAAGATTAAGGATATGGGCTATGTGCCTGGCCTGCAGCCGGAGGCGAAACACATTGCCGTGAAGATGCCTGTATTCTCTTTTGAGAAGATCCGCGGCGCAGATATCAGCCTTGGACCGGAAATGAAATCTACCGGAGAGTGCCTTGGTATTGCGGAGACATTTAACGAAGCGTTGTATAAAGCATTCCTGGGTGCTGGCATCAACCTGCCGAAGCACAAGAAGATGATCATGACCATCAAGGATGCGGACAAAGCGGATTCCGTTGATATTGCCCGCCGTTTCCAGGCTCTTGGCTATCGTATTTTTGCCACCAGAAGCACGGCGAAATACTTGAATGAGCATGGGGTAAAGGTGGTTCGTACCAATAAAATCGAGCAGCCTTCACCGAACCTTATGGACCTGATCCTGGGCCATGAGATCGATCTGGTTATTGATACACCTTCTCCGGGCGTGGAACGTGCCAAGGATGGTTTTGTGATCCGCCGTAACGCCATTGAGACTGGTGTGAATGTTCTGACTTCTCTGGATACCGCTGCCGCACTGGTAACCAGTCTGGAAAATACGGATCTGAATAATCTGACTTTGATTGACATTGCGACCATCGCCAGACAGTAAGCGTAACTGCTTAAGACTGCATGCGCATGTGGTCTTAAACTATAACAAAGTGAGTGAGGTTATTACATGTTAGAGATTATTAAAGTCATTATACTTGGTATTATCGAAGGCATTACAGAGTGGCTGCCTATCAGCAGTACAGGGCATATGATCCTGGCAGACGAATTCATCAAGCTGGATGTGACACCGGAATTTATGGAAATGTTTCTGGTGGTGATCCAGCTGGGCGCTATCTTCGCAGTGGTGCTGTTGTTCTGGCATAAACTCTGGCCTTTCTGCAATCGTAAGAGTGTGGATAAGGAGAGCATGAGCAAAGGCAATTACCTTATGGAGCGTTTTATCCAGAAGGATAAATGGATTTTGTGGTTTAAGATTCTTGTTTCCTGTGTTCCGGCGATTATTATCGGCCTGCCGCTGGATGACTGGCTGGAGGAACATTTTTACAATTATATTGTCGTGGCATTGATGCTGATTATTTATGGTGTTTTATTTATTGTCATTGAGAATTACAATAAGCGCAGAAAACCAACCATTCGTACCCTGAAGGATATTACCTGGAGCACGGCTCTGTTTATCGGTATTTTTCAGGTGTTAGCCCTGATTCCCGGTACGTCAAGATCAGGTGCTACGATTATCGGCGGTATCCTGGTGGGATGCTCCAGAAAGATTGCTTCGGAATATACGTTCTTCCTGGCGATTCCGGTTATGTTCGGCGCCAGCCTTCTGAAACTGGTGAAGTTTGGATTCGCTTTTACAGGATGGGAAGTTTTGCTTCTTGTTGTTGGCATGCTGGTGGCTTTCGTGGTATCGGTTTTTGCCATCAAATTCCTTATGGGTTATATTAAGAAGCATGACTTCAAGGTATTCGGCTGGTATCGTATTGTGTTAGGTATTATTGTCTTGATTTACTTTTTGGTAAAAACGCTGATCGCGTAGGAGGATAATCATATGGAGAAAAAAACAGTTGTTGTGGCACTTGGCCACAGAGCATTGGGAACGACTCTGCCGGAGCAGAAGATTGCCACAAAAGAAGCTGCCAAGGCTATCGCAGACCTGGTGGAGTCGGGCGCGCAGGTGGTTATTTCCCACAGCAATGCACCCCAGGTGGGCATGATTCATACGGCTATGAATGAGTTCGGCAAGGCGCATCCGGAGTACACCACAGCGCCTATGTCTGTGTGCTCTGCCATGAGCCAGGGCTATATCGGATACGACCTGCAGAATGCCATCCGTGCGGAACTGATTACACGGGGCATTTATAAGCCGGTGGTTACGGTTCTGACTCAGGTGAAGGTGGATCCTTATGACGAGGCTTTTTATGAGCCGTCTAAGGTGATTGGACGTTTCCTGACAAAGGAGGAAGCGGACGAGGAAGAGAAGAAGGGCAATTATGTGGTTGAGGAAGCCGAAGGGTTCCGCCGTATTGTTGCGTCTCCCAAGCCGGTGGAGATTATTGAACTGGATGCGATCAAGGCACTTCTGGACGCTGGACAGATTGTCATCGCCTGTGGTGGCGGCGGCATCCCGGTGCTGGAGCAGGGTGTGGATCTGCGCGGTGCCAGTGCGGTCATCGAGAAGGATCTGGTCAGCGGCAAGCTTGCTTGTGATGTGAATGCGGATGTGCTTATGCTGCTCACCAGCGTGGATCAGGTGGCTTTGAATTATAAGTCAGATAATGAGAAGATGCTGGGGAAAATTTCGGTTGCGGATGCGAAGAAGTATATGGAGGAGAATCAGTTTGAGGCTGGTTCTATGCTGCCGAAGTTCGAGGCTGCTATTGGGTTCCTTGAGAATGGAGAAGGCCGCGAGGCGGTTATTACATCTATTTCCCGGGCGAAGGCTGGCTTTATGGAAAAGGCGGGGACGATTATTAAATAGTGGTGTTTTATGGGGGCTCCTTCGGGGGCCCTTTTTGTGTTGCTAAGGAGCCAAGGAACTCGTGCTTACACAGAAGTGTATTTGGTGAATGCATATCGTTGAAGGATGTAATCGTGAGGTGGTGGTGTGGGCCGGGGGCCCTGGCTGGTGGATACTGGCGGTGGCGCGGGCGGCGGCTTCCACCGGGGTGCGGGCTTCCGACCGCTCGGATTTCTTTTGCGAATTGGGAAACCGTATTTTAACGGACCAGGGCAATTCGTCCGGGAAATTGATATTTCCCGAACTCAGTGCCCTTCAAAAACGGATGTTGTACATCCGTTTTTGCCGCTAAAATACGGCTCCCCAATTCGCAGAAATCCGGCAGTCTCCAGACGCACCCCCGCGGAAGCCGCCGCCCGCGTCACCGCCAGTATCCACCAGCCAGGGCAGGCTTGCGCTGCAAGCCTTGTATGGGGAAGGTGGGTGGAAGGCATGCCAGGCTTCGCCGGCATAGGAGATGAGAGATGGGATTGTTGGTCTGAATGGGGAGGCGTGGGGTAAAACCCACGCAAGCGGGACCTCCCTTGCGGTTTGGAGGTGGGAATGGGTAAGGAGGGGGAGAAATCTACGCCGTATACCCAGGCGGGGCTGGAAAGGGAGTCATGCCTTAGGGTTTGGCGATGAGAATGGGTAAGAGAAGGAAGAAACTCATGTGCCATACCCAGCCAGCTGCTGGATGAGGAGATGAAGCATAAGTTTGTTGGTCAAAATGGGTAAGGAGCGGTAGAACCCCATGCCGTATACCCAAGCGAGGCTGAGAAGCGAGCCCGGCCGTACGTTTTGGCGATGAGAATGGGTAAGAGAAGGAAGAAATTCATATGCCATACCCAGCCAGTAACTAGATGAGAGGAAGAAACATAAGCTTGTTGGTCAAAATGGGTAAGGAGCGGTAGAACCCCATGCCGTATACCCAAGAGAGGCTGAAAAGCGAGCCCGGCCGTACGTTTTGACGATGAGAATGGGTAAGAGAAGGAAGAAATTCATATGCCATACCCAGCCAGCTGCTGGATGAGGAGATGAAGCATAAGCTTGTTGGTCTAAATGGATAAGGGGTAGTAGAAATCCACACCATATACCTAGGCGAGACTGAAAGGCGAGCTCCACCTAACGGTTTGGTGATGAAAAAAAGCAAGAGAGGGAACAAGCTTAAAACGGATGATTATGTAAGTCAGCCGTGCGGGGCCTGCTGCTTTCAAAAATAATTCGGAGGCGGTTTTAAAATTGGGGAAATCCAGCTCTTAGAAACTACTTAGTGAAGAGCGCTCCGCGATGAACTTAGTAGTTTCTTAGAGATTAGTTCCACAATTTGTTGCCTCTTTTTTGAAAGCAGCAGGCCCCGCACGGCGTCCAGCCCCATCCAGCCCCATCCAGTCTCATCCACCCCACCCGTCTTTTTGACTTTTGTACAAAAAAGAGAAATATTCCCTCAGTTTTTAATTCCAACACTACAATTCCACCAAAGATGTTAAAAAAATAACAAAGATATTGACAATTATTTAACGAACGATTATACTTCACTTATCATCTCGTAAGAGAAATAAAGAAACCAAACCCAATCAGAAAAACCCTATGGTAAGAGGAGAAGGAAAAATGGCGAAAAAAGCAGAGAATCAGGTCATTGACAATGTAGAGGCCTTGATGACAAAGTTGGAGGAAATGAAGAAAGCACAACGTGAATTTGCGACATTTTCTCAGGAACAGGTGGATAAGATTTTCTATGAGGCAGCTATGGCAGCCAACAAACAGCGTATTCCCCTGGCAAGAATGGCAGTAGAAGAAACAGGCATGGGCATCGTGGAAGATAAAGTAATCAAAAACCACTATGCAGCAGAATATATCTACAATGCATACAAAGAGACAAAAACATGTGGCATAATTGAAGAAGATAAAGCATTTGGTATCAAGAAGATAGCAGAGCCAATCGGTATCGTGGCAGCAGTTATTCCTACCACAAACCCAACCTCCACAGCTATTTTCAAAACACTGATTTCCCTGAAAACACGTAACGCAATCATTATCAGTCCGCATCCAAGAGCAAAGAACAGCACCATCGCAGCAGCGAAAGTAGTTCTTGATGCAGCAGTAAAAGCCGGAGCACCGGAAGGCATCATCGGATGGATCGATGTACCGTCACTGGAGCTGACCAATGAAGTTATGAAAAATGCAGACATCATTCTGGCAACAGGCGGACCTGGTATGGTTAAGGCAGCTTACTCTTCCGGAAAACCGGCACTGGGCGTTGGAGCAGGAAACACGCCGGTTATCATCGACGACACAGCAGATGTGAAAGTAGCAGTAAACTCTATTATTCACTCCAAGACTTTTGATAATGGTATGATCTGTGCTTCTGAGCAGTCCGTTACCGTTGTTGGAAAGATTTATGATGAAGTGAAAAAAGAATTTGCAGACCGTGGATGTTATTTCCTGAAACCGGCTGAGATCGAGAAGGTTCGTAAGACCATCCTGATCAATGGTGCATTAAATGCCAAGATCGTTGGACAGTCTGCATTCACTATCGCAGCACTGGCAGGAGTAAAAGTTCCGGAAGCAACCAAGATCCTCATCGGTGAAGTAGAATCCGTAGATATCGCAGAAGAATTTGCACACGAGAAATTATCTCCGGTACTGGCAATGTACAAGGCAAAAACATTTGACGAGGCTATCGCAAAGGCAGAGCAGCTGGTAGCGGACGGCGGATATGGACATACCGCTTCTCTCTATGTACATCCTTCTGAGCAGGAGAAGATCATGCAGCATGCACAGGCTATGAAGACCTGTCGTATCCTCATCAACACACCTTCTTCTCACGGTGGTATCGGTGACCTGTACAACTTCAAACTGGCACCTTCCCTGACACTGGGCTGTGGCTCATGGGGCGGCAACTCTGTATCAGAAAACGTAGGCGTGAAACATCTGATCAATATCAAGACCGTTGCCGAGAGGAGAGAAAACATGTTATGGTTCCGCACACCTGAAAAGGTTTACTTCAAAAAAGGCTGTATGCCGGTTGCACTGGATGAATTGAGAACAGAGCTGCACAAAAAGAAAGCATTTATCGTAACAGACAGTTTCCTGTATCAGAATGGCTACATCAAACCAATCGAGGAGAAACTGGATGAAATGGGTATCCAGCACACCTGTTTCTTTGAGGTTGCACCAGATCCTACACTCCAGTGCGCACAGAGGGGCGCTGACGCAATGACACAGTTCGCTCCGGATACCATCATCGCAGTGGGCGGCGGTTCTGCTATGGACGCAGCAAAGATTATGTGGGTAATGTATGAGCATCCGGAAGCAAACTTTGAAGATATGGCTATGGACTTCATGGACATTCGCAAACGTGTATTCAAATTCCCGAAGATGGGCGAGAAAGCATATTTTGTGGCCATCCCGACTTCTTCCGGAACAGGGTCAGAGGTTACACCGTTTGCCATCATCACCGATGCAGAGACAGGTACCAAATGGCCTCTGGCAGACTACGAACTTCTTCCAAACATGGCTATCGTTGACGTAGACAACATGATGAATCAGCCGAAAGGCCTGACCAGCGCATCTGGTATCGACGTTATGACCCATGCCATCGAGGCATATGTTTCTATCATGGCTACCGACTATACAGACGGACTTGCATTGAAGGCGATGAAGAATGTATTCGAGTATCTGCCATCTGCTTATGATAACGGAGCGAAAGATCCAATCGCCCGCGAACGTATGGCTAACGCTTCCTGCATGGCAGGTATGGCTTTCGCCAATGCATTCCTGGGGCTGAATCATTCCATGGCGCATAAGTTGGGTGCATATCATCACCTGCCACACGGCGTTGCAAACGCTGTAATCCTTACAGAAGTAATGCGCTACAATGCAGAAGAAGTACCGACCAAGATGGGTACATTCTCACAGTATGAATATCCACATGCATTGGCTCGCTATGCAGAGTGTGCACGTTTCTGCGGCTTTGTTGGCAAGGATGACAAGGAAAGCTTCGAGCTGTTCATCGCAGGGCTGGAAAAATTAGAAGAAAAGATTGGCATCAAAAAGACGATCGCAGAGTATGGCATCACCGAGAAAGACTTCCTGGCTACTCTGGATGAGATGGTTGAGAACGCATTCAACGATCAGTGTACAGGTGCGAACCCAAGATATCCGTTAATGAAAGAAATCAAGGAAATTTATCTGAAGTGTTACTATGGTAAATAATTACCAGTAGGTAATCGTCCGAGAGGAAAAGAAGATGAATGATGTAAAAAAGTAATTGCGGAACATTCTTATAGGAAAGTATATCAGGAGGAATTCCTGATGAAATGGATTGACGTAGTAGAGTATCAATAGAATTTAGTGACTGTTCAGTACCTGACCAGTTACGATGCTGAAATCCATAAAAATCACCTTCGGTGATGGGATTTCTGCACGCTTGAATCACTTTCTTATGGTCAGCGCAGTAAACGCGCAGGCCTGCTGAATAACTACAAAATTTATACATACATAGACGGAAAGCCGTTTTCCAAACCGTAGTGGTTTGGGAAGCGGCTTTTTTGAAAAATGTTGCTGAAACATAGTATGGTAATGCAAAAGAGACGCCTGCATGGGCGTCTCTTTTAATGAGGGGGGAGATAGTGAGTGGTTATTTCATCTATCTGAATACTACTATACAAGAGAAATGTGTTGAAAGTGTGGCTAGTCCATAAAGAAAAAAGAAAGAATCTAAACAAAATCTAAAACATGCTCAATAACCTTGTTTATTAAATCCGCTTTTACGTCTATATTAAAAAATGTAAATTGTTGCCCAAAATGAATTGCCCTTTAGCAGCAGAATATGAATCAACACATCGCTTCCCCAAAATAGCGTGCCCTTTTGGCAGCAAGATATGCTTTAACTTGTTGCTGCCAAAAACGATGTAACCTTTTGGCAGCAGGACATGTTGCGACTCTTTGCTGCCAAAAATGATGTAACCTTTTGGCGGCAGGATATGTTTTAACTTGTTGCTGCCAAAAATAATGTAACCTTTTGGCAACAGGATATATTTTAACTTGTTGCTGCCAAAAACGATGTGCCCTTTTGGCAGCAGGACATGTTGCGACTCTTTGCTGCCAAAAATGATATAACCTTTTGGCGGCAGGACATGCTTTAACTTGTTGCTGCCAAAAATGATGTGGCCTTTTGGCGGCAGGACATGCTTTAACTTGTTGCTGCCCAAAATGATGTGGCCTTTTGGTGGCAGGACATGCTTTAACTTGTTGCTGCCAAAAACGATGTAACCTTTTGGCAACAGGATATGCTTTAACTTGTTGCTGCCCAAAATGATGTGGCCTTTTGGCGGCAGGACATGCTTTAACTTATTGCTGCCAAAAATAATGTAACCTTTTGGCAACAGGATATGCTTTAACTTGTTGCTGCCAAAAACGATGTGGCCTTTTGGCAGCAGGACATGTTGCGACTCTTTGCTGCCAAAAATGATATAACCTTTTGGCGGCAGGACATGCTTTAACTTGTTGCTGCCAAAAATGATGTGGCCTTTTGGCGGCAGGACATGCTTTAACTTGTTGCTGCCAAAAATAATGTAACCTTTTGGCAACAGGATATGCTTTAACTTGTTGCTGCCAAAAACGATGTGCCCTTTTGGCAGCAGGACATGTTGCGACTCTTTGCTGCTAAAAATGATGTAACCTTTTGGCGGCAGGATATGTTTTAACTTGTTGCTGCCAAAAACGATGTGCTCTTTTGGCAGCAGGACATGTTGCGACTCTTTGCTGCCAAAAATGATATAACCTTTTGGCGGCAGGATATGTTTTAACTTGTTGCTGCCAAAAATGATGTGGCCTTTTGGCGGCAGGACATGTTGCGACTCTTTGCTGCCAAAAACGATGTGACTTTTTGGCAGCAGGACATGCTTCAACGCTTTGCTACCAAAAATAGTTCGACCTTTTGGCAGCAGGACATGCTTCAACGCTTTGCTACCAAAAATAGTTCGACCTTTTGGTAGTAAGACATGTTTCAATTCATTGCTGCCAAGAACAATGTAACCTTTTGGCAGCGGAACATGAATCAACATATTGCTGCCAAAAATAATCCGACCTTTTGGGAGGTAGGAAAGATGATAAGGGGATTCGAGAAAAGTTGAAAGATAGAGGATTTTATGGTATTCTTAATGTTAGGTTTTTATGTTTTCATTTATTATAGAAAGAAGGAACAGCAGTTATGAGACTGACTTCATTATTAGAACGATTAGAATACGAGTGTCTCCAGGGCAAGGTGGATGTGGAAGTAGAGGACGTGGTCTTTGATTCCAGAAAGGTGCAGGAAGGTTCCCTGTTCATGTGTATCCGCGGAGCAGTGGTGGACGGACATACTTTCGCAAAGGACGTGGCGGATAAAGGCGCGGCTGTGCTGGTGGTGGAAGAGGCTGTGGATGTGCCGGAACATGTGACGGTCATCAAGGTTGCGGATACCCGGTATGCTATGGCAGTGATTTCGGCGGCATACTATGATTATCCGGCGGAGAAACTAAAGGTTATCGGCATCACCGGAACCAAGGGCAAGACCACCACGACCTATATGGTGAAATCCATTCTGGAAAATGCAGGTTATAAGGTAGGCTTGATCGGTACTATCGAGACTGTTATCGGAGAGAAAACCATTCCTTCTGCTAATACCACACCGGAATCCCTTCTGGTGCAGCAGTATTTTCATGAGATGGTGGAGGCGGGCTGTGACTGCGTAGTCATGGAGGTATCCTCCCAGGGGCTTATGCTTCACCGTACCGCCGGGTTCGAATTCGAACTGGGCATCTTCACCAACATCGAGCCGGATCACATCGGACCGGCGGAGCACGAGAACTTCGAGGACTATATGCATTGCAAGGGCCTGCTCTTCAAACAGTGCAAGGTGGGTATCATCAATGCGGACGCAGAGCATCTGGAAGAGGTATTGGAAGGTCACACCTGCACCATAGAGACTTACGGTATCGACAGGGAAGCCGACCTGCGTGCCACCAACGTACAACTCATATCAAGACCGGGCTATCTGGGTATCGCCTATGATCTGATCGGACTTCTGGATTTCCATGTGGAGATCGATGCGCCGGGCAAATTCAGTATTTACAATTCATTGACCGCTATTGCTATCTGCCGTCATTTCCATGTATCGGAAGATAATATCGTCAAAGCCCTGGCACTTGCCAAGGTCAAGGGACGTATTGAGATGGTGAAGGTATCGGATGATTTCACACTTATGATAGATTATGCACACAATGCTATGGCTTTGGAAAGCCTTCTGACTACCTTGCGTGATTACAATCCACATCGTCTGGTGTGCCTCTTTGGTTGTGGCGGAAACCGCTCCAAGATGCGTCGTTACGAGATGGGAGAGGTATCCGGCAGATTAGCGGATCTGACGATCATTACTTCGGATAATCCAAGATTTGAGGAACCACAGGATATTATGGATGATATCAAAATCGGTATGGCAAAGACGGAAGGCAGGTTTGTGGAAATCGCAGACCGCAAGGAAGCCATCGCCTACGCGATCCATCACGGAGAGCCGGGGGATATCGTGATCCTGGCAGGAAAAGGCCATGAGGATTACCAGGAGATCAAGGGTAAGAAATACCCCATGGATGAGAGGAATTTGATTCGCGATATTCTTAAGGGAGAATAAATGACGAAAAAGTATGCGGATATCATTGTTGATATTTCTCATGAAAAATTAGACCGGACCTTTCAATATCTGGTACCGGAGGAGATGCAGGAAATACTCACCGAGGGCATGGTGGTGACCATTCCCTTCGGACGGGGGGATCGTCAGATCAAAGGCTATGTCACAGGATTTGATGACAAACCGTCCTTCGATGTGAGTAAGATGAAGAGAATCATCCGCGCAAACAGCAATGAGGAGACCGTGGAGAGCAAACTGGTGGCCCTGGCGGCCTGGATGCGGCAAAACTACGGTTCCACTATGATACAGGCATTAAAGACCGTCCTTCCGGTGAAAGATAAAGTCAAGGGAAAAGAAGCACGCAAAGTCTGCCTGAGAATCAGCAAAGCAGATGGCGCGCGACTTTTGGATGAATATCTGAATAAACATTACGTGGCAAAAGCCAGGCTGCTGGCTGGCCTGCTGGATCAGGCAGAACTGCCTTACCAGGTGGTGACCGCGAAACTGCAGGTGACGGCCAATGTGATACGCAGTCTGGAAAAGGACGGTATTTTGGAGATTACTACGGAGTCCGTTTACCGGGATGCCCTGGAGGAAGTGACGGATACCAAGTGTGATATCCTGACCAAGGAGCAGACCCAGGTGGTAAACGGTATCCTGGAGGAATGGGAAGCGGACGACCGCCCCTGTCTGATTCACGGGATTACCGGAAGCGGTAAGACGCAGGTCTATATGGAACTGATCCAGGAGACCGTAGACCAGGGCAGGCAGGTGATTGTGCTGATCCCAGAGATCGCGTTGACCCATCAGATCGTCATGCGTTTTCTCCATCGGTTCGGCAAGGGAGTTTCCTTCCTAAATTCCCGTATGAGTACGGCCCAGCGTTACGACCAGTTCAAGGCGGCTAAGGCCGGGGATGTGCAGATCATGGTAGGACCAAGATCAGCCCTGTTTACCCCCTTCCCGGATCTGGGACTGATCATCATGGATGAGGAGCATGAGACTTCTTATCACAGCGAGACCGTTCCAAGATATCACGCCAGAGAGGTGGCTGTCCGACGGGGGGAGATGGAGCAGGCCCATGTGGTCATGGGTTCTGCAACACCCTCCGTGACCGCATATTATCATGCTATGGAAGGGGATTACCGACTATTTCGTCTGCGGGAACGCTATGGCAGCAGCCAGCTTCCCAAAACGACGATCATCGATATGAGAGAGGAACTAAAGGCGGGAAACCGCTCCATCTTCAGCCGCAGTCTCCAGGAGGCTATTGCCCTTCGGTTAGAGAAAAAAGAGCAGGTCATGCTGTTTTTGAACCGCCGCGGCTATGCGGGATTTGTATCCTGCCGTTCCTGTGGCTATGTGGCCAAATGTCCCCACTGCGATGTGTCCTTATCCTCACACCGCAACGGAAAGCTTATCTGCCATTACTGTGGTTACGAGACACCGGATCTGAAGGAATGTCCGGAATGTCAGTCCACCTACATCGGTGGATTCGGTGCCGGGACACAGCAGATCGAGAGTCTGGTCCTGCAGATGTTTCCCGGAGTCCGGGTCCTTAGGATGGATCTGGATACGACCCGCGGCAAAGACGGTCATGCAAAGATATTGACCGCTTTTGAAAACGGGGAGGCAGATATCCTCATAGGAACCCAGATGATTGTAAAAGGTCATGATTTCCCTCATGTGACGCTGGTGGGTGTGCTGGCGGCGGACCTGTCACTCCATGCGGCAGATTACTGTGCCGGGGAGCGTACCTTTCAGCTGGTCTGTCAGGCCGTGGGACGTGCAGGCAGAGGCGAGCAGGCAGGAGAAGCATTTATCCAGACCTATGACCCGGAGCATCCCGCTCTTGTGGCGGCCGCCGACCAGGATTATGAAGCTTTTTATGATGAGGAGATTGCATACCGGACTCTTATGGGGTACCCGCCGGTGGATGCCATGATGGCTATCCTTGGCAGCGGTATGCTGGAGGAGCATCTGGAGCAGGCTATGGAATACCTGAAGAAGTATCTGCAGCAGATATACCGCAAGCCGGACCTGCAGATCATCGGACCAGCGCCGGAGAGTATCGGTAAGATAAATGACCGGTACCGCAAAGTCATCTACTGCAAACACCCGAAATATGATATATTAACAATGATAAAAGACCAATTAGAACGCTATATCCAGATTAATTCCGGATATGACAGTATACAGATACAGTTCGACATGACGTAATGATGTGCAAATTTACTTGTTAAGTGATTTGTTTAATTATGAATATAGGTTGGAACGAACAGGTCTGGAATCTGCACATCATAAACAAGAATAAGACATAAGGAGAGAAAAAATGGCACTTCGTACAATTCGAATCCAGGGTGACCGCGTCCTGGAAAAAGTAAGCAGACCGGTGGAAAAAATGACGCCGAAACTGGAACAGTTGATTGATGACATGTTTGATACCATGTATGATGGCATGGGTGTAGGACTGGCGGCACCGCAGGTGGGCATCCTGAAACGTATCGTGGTTATCGATGTGGGGGAAGAACCCATCGTTTTGATCAATCCGAAGATTCTGGAAACAGACGGAGAGCAGACCGGTGATGAAGGCTGCTTAAGCCTTCCGGGCAAGGCAGGCACCGTGACCAGACCGAATTACGTCAAGGTAGAAGCACAGGATGAGAATCTGGACACCTTCGTATTAGAAGGTACGGAACTCCTGGCAAGAGCCATCTGCCACGAATGCGATCACCTGGACGGTATTCTCTATACCAGCCATGTACAGGGCGAGCTGCATGATACCAATTATGAGGAAGAGGAAGAAGAGGAAGAATAGATGAGAGTAGTCTTTATGGGAACACCGGATTTCGCGGTGGGTACATTAGAAGCAATTATAAAGGCTGGACACGAAGTGGCTGGTGTAGTGACACAGCCGGACAAGCCAAAGGGAAGAGGCAAGACACTCCAGCCTACCCCGGTAAAAGAAGTGGCAGTGCGGGAAAACCTTCCAGTGCTTCAGCCGAAGAAGGTGAGAGAAGAGGAATCTATAGAAGCTATCCGTGCCATGAATCCGGACGTGATCGTAGTCGTGGCTTTCGGCCAGATCATTCCCCAGGCGATTCTGGATATTCCCAAATACGGATGTTTGAATGTGCATGGCTCCCTCCTTCCAAAATATCGCGGTGCAGCACCGATCCAGTGGGCGGTCATTGACGGTGAGAAACAATCCGGTGTGACTATTATGCGTATGGATGCAGGACTGGATACAGGAGATATGATTTCCACAGTGGTGGTTCCATTAGAGAAAAACGAGACTGGTGGAAGCCTGTTCGACAAATTAAGCGAAGCCGGTGCAAAACTTCTGGTGGAAACGCTGGTGTCTGTGGAAAACCGTACGGCAGTCTATACAAAACAGCCGGAGGAAAGCACTACAGATTACGCGAAGATGATCAGCAAGGATATGGGGCATATCGATTGGAATCGATCCGCAGAAGAGATTGAGCGATTGATTCGCGGCCTGAATCCATGGCCAAGTGCATACACGAAAATGGACGGAAAGACCTTGAAAATATGGAAGGCACATGTGGAGAAAAGGGATCTGACCGGAGAGCCCGGAACCGTAGTGAGAACCGATGGTAAAGGCATGTATATCCAGACCGGCGTGGGCATCCTGTGTGTGGATGAACTGCAGCTGGAAGGTAAGAAACGTATGCCGGTAACAGCATTCCTGCGCGGCTACGTGATCAGAAACAACAAGTTAGCATAAGAGAGAAGCAATAGGAAATTGGAGGATAAAATCGTGACAAATGTAAATACGCGGGAGATCATTCTGGGCATTTTGCTGGAAGTGAACCGGGATGGAGAATACAGCCATATTGCTATTCGCAATGCCCTGGAGAAATACCAGTATCTGCCAAAACAGGAGCGCAGTTTTATCACACGTATCTGTGAGGGCACCATCGAGCAGATGATTTTGCTGGATTATATCATCGACCAGTTTTCCAATATAAAAGTTGCCAAGATGAAGCCGGTGATCCAGAATATTTTGCGCAGCGCCGTCTACCAGATCAAATTCATGGACAGCGTGCCGGCGTCGGCAGCCTGTGATGAAGCGGTGAAACTGGCACAGAAAAAGGGCTTTTACAGTCTGAAGAGTTTCGTGAACGGTGTGCTGCGCAATATCGTGCGCAATCTGGACAAGATCGAGTACCCGACCATGAATAATCCCACGGAGTGCCTGTCTGTGCAGTATTCCATGCCCCGGTGGCTGGTGAAAAAATGGATCGAGGAGTTCGGCATAGACATTACAGAGATCATGCTGAAAGATTTCCTGAAGGACAAGCCTACCACGATCCGATGCAAGACGGACCGCATTATCCAGAGTGAGATACTGGACAGTCTGCATAACCAGGGCGTTACGGTAAAACGTAATCCCTACCTGCCTTACGCATTCAACATTTCTGATTACAATTATCTGCCTGCGCTGGATGCCTTTATCCGTGGCTGGATCTTTCCACAGGATATCAGCTCCATGCTGGTAGCGGAGATCGCCAACCCCATCCAGGGGGATTATGTGATCGATATGTGTGCGGCACCGGGTGGCAAGAGCCTGCATATGGCCGATAAGATGGGCGGCTACGGTATGGTGGAAGCAAGGGATCTGACCGAATACAAGGTGGATATGATCTGGCAGAATATCAAACGTGCGGATCTTATCAACGTGAAGGCAGTGCAGATGGACGGAACGATCTTCGATGGGGCCAGCGTGGACCGGGCGGATATCGTCCTGGCAGATGTGCCATGTTCCGGCCTTGGAGTCATCGGCAAGAAGACGGATATCAAATACAAGGCATCCCTTCAGAAAATCGATGAACTGGTGGAATTGCAGCGGAAGATCCTGCACAATGCGGCTTCTTATGTACGTCCGGGCGGCACGCTGATCTATAGCACCTGCACCATTGGACGCAGGGAGAATCAGGACAATGTGGAATGGTTCCTGGAGAATTACCCGTTTGAACTGGACAGCATTGATCCATTCTTATGTGAGGAACTACACAGGGAAACTACGGCGAAGGGCTATCTGCAGCTGCTTCCGGGTATTTATAAGTCCGATGGATTCTTTATGGCAAGATTAAAAAGGAAAAAAATATGACGTTAATTGATATAAAATCTCTTTCCTATGAGAAAGTGCTGGAGACGGTGCAGGACATGGGAGAGAAGGCCTTTCGGGGCAAACAGCTGTATGAATGGATGCATGGGAAACTGGCAGCCTCCTATGATGAAATGACAAATCTGCCAAAGAGTTTCCGGGATAAATTAAAAGAGCAGACCGTGTACACCAGCCTGGACATCGTGGAGGTGCTCACGTCCCGCATCGATGGGACACAGAAGTATCTTTTCCGTTTGGCGGATGGTCATGTGATCGAGAGTGTTCTTATGAAATACAAACATGGGAATTCGGTCTGCGTATCCTCCCAGGTGGGCTGCCGTATGGGCTGCCGCTTCTGTGCTTCCACCCTGGGTGGGCTGAATCGGAATCTGACTACAGGGGAGATCCTGGATCAGATCTACCGCATACAGGTGCATTCCGGGGAGCGGGTTTCCAATGTGGTCATCATGGGGACTGGCGAGCCGCTGGATAATTATGACAATGTGCTGGGATTCCTGCATGGGATCAGTGATGAATATGGACTGAACATCAGCCAGAGAAATATTACCCTGTCCACCTGCGGACTGGTGCCGCGGATCCATGATCTGGCGGGGGAGCATCTGCAGATTACCCTGGCATTGTCACTACATGCACCAAACGATGAAAAGCGCAGGGCACTCATGCCCATCGCCAACAAATACGAATTGAAAGATGTATTGGCCGCCTGTCAGGAATATTATGACAAAACAGGCCGCCGCCTGACCTTTGAGTACAGTCTGGTAGGCGGACAAAACGACAGTGAGGAGGATGCGGCACAGCTGAACAGTCTCATACATGGAATGAATTGCCACGTAAATCTGATACCGGTAAATCCCATAAAAGAGCGCGATTTTGTGCAGTCAAACAAGAAAGTTATCGATAAATTCAAAAATAAACTTGAAAAATACGGAATTAATGTTACTATTAGAAGAGAAATGGGCAGAGATATACATGGTGCCTGTGGACAACTAAGACAAAGCTATTTGGAAAGTGAGACTACGTAATGAAAGCATATTCTGTTACAGATGTAGGACAGAAAAGAAAAGTGAATCAGGATTATGTGTTCGCATCCGAGCAGCCAGTTGGGAATCTTCCAAATCTTTTTGTCGTTGCAGACGGAATGGGCGGACATAATGCCGGGGATTTTGCGTCTAAATGTGCGGTTCGGACATTGCGTAAGTTCATCGAGGAGAGCCGGGAGAGAAATCCCATCAAGCTTATCCGCACGGGAATAGAAAAAGCAAATGCGACGATTCGGGAAGAGGCGGCAAAGAATCCGGACATGGCCGGCATGGGAACAACCATCGTTGTGACGACTGTGGTCGGGCATTATGCGTACACAGCAAATGTGGGAGACAGCAGGCTATATCTTATTGACGATGGGATAACACAGATTACCAGGGATCATTCTCTGGTAGAAGAGATGGTGCGCATCGGGGAATTGACTCCGGAGGCAGCCAGAGTACATCCAGATAAAAATATTATTACCAGGGCGCTGGGAGCGGCGCCAACTGTCAATGTGGATTTCTTCGATTACAAGATCGAACCGGACAGCCGGGTGCTCATGTGTTCCGACGGGTTGACCAATATGGTGGAGGATAAAGACATCAAAAGGATTATTGACAAAGCAGGATCCATCCAGGACGCAGCCAAAGCCCTTATAGGGCAGGCCAATGAAAACGGTGGCAAAGATAACATTGCAGTTGTAATTATTGAACCAGATACGAACGAGGTGGAAAGATGTTAAAAACAGGGACAATCATAGGGGAGAGATACGAGGTCATAGGAAAGATCGGAGCGGGTGGAATGGCCGATGTCTATAAGGCAAAGGACGCAAAACTCAATCGTTTCGTGGCCGTGAAGGTCATGAAGTCCGAATTCCGCGAGGATAAGACGTTTATCAGGAAATTCAAAACAGAGGCACAGTCCGCAGCAGGGCTGGCAAATCCCAATATCGTCAATGTATTTGACGTGGGGGATGATAACGGTATTTATTTTATCGTTATGGAACTGGTAGAGGGAATTACCCTGAAAGAATATATTGCCAAAAAAGGCAGACTGAGCGTGCGTGAGGCGACAAGCATCGCGATCCAGGTCTGCATGGGACTGGCAGCGGCACATGCGCAGGGGATTATACATCGCGATGTCAAGCCGCAGAATATTATTATTTCCACCGATGGTAAGGTAAAGGTGACAGACTTTGGTATTGCCAGAGCAGCTTCTTCCAATACCATCAGTTCTAATGCAATGGGCTCTGTACATTACAGTTCACCGGAGCAGGTGCGGGGCGGATACAGTGATGCCAAGAGCGATATCTATTCCGTAGGTATTACGATCTATGAGATGGTTACCGGACGGGTACCTTTTGACGGGGATACGACCGTTGCCATCGCTATCAAACATCTGCAGGAGGAGATGGAGGCACCGTCCAAATACGTGCCGGATCTTCCACATGCCCTGGAACAGATTATCTTCAAATGTACCCAGAAGAGCGTGGATCGCAGATACAACGATATGACAGAAGTGATTGCTGATCTGAAGCATTCACTCATCGAGCCGGATGGAGATTTTGTCTCTCTGGTACCTTTGAGCGATCATGCACAGACGGTTATGATATCGCCGGCCGAGATGGATGCCATCAAGGCGGGAGCAAGAGAAAAGAAAGCACAGCCTACCCAGACTACCTTCAGCAGCACTACAGCAGCGCAGAAGGGGTACGAGGAGGAAGAAGACGTGTACGACGACGATGATGATGATGAGTATGATGATGATGATGACGAAGGCGGCATTAGCAGTAAATTAGAAAAGGCTATGACCATCGGAGGTTTTGTCATCGGTGCGCTGATTATCTGTATTCTGATTTATTTTGTCGGACAGGCAGCAGGTATATTCAAATTCCCAGGCTCCAGCAGCGATAAGACTGCAACACCGACACCGACGCCTACTGTGGAAGCCAGTGCAGATACGGTAGATGTACCGAATCTGGTAGGTATGACTGCAGATCAGGCAACCGCAGCGGCTAACGAAAAAGGTCTGGGTGTAAAACAGTCCAGTGAAGCACCTTCTGATACAGTTCCAGCAGGTCAGATCATCAGTACCGATCCGGCGGCAGGCACTGCAGTAGCAAAAAATACGACGATTACTTATGTGATCAGCAGTGGAACAGAAAGCATTACGATTCCGGAAGTTGTGGGCTCAACATTGAGTGAGGCACAGACCGCATTAGGAAATGCAGGATTTACAAATATAAGTGTTACCCGTGCGCAAAGTAACTCGGTAGATGTAGGTAATGTTATTTCGGTATCACCGGATGAGAACACAAGTGCGTCTGCATCCACGCAGATTACACTGACTGTAAGCACTGGCTCCGGAGAAGAGTCAGAAGTAACACTTCCATCTGTCGGTGGTCTGACGGAAGAACAGGCAAAGAGCGTTCTGGAAGGTAAGGGACTCGTTGTTACCACCACCACAGGAAAAAGTGACCGTGTAGCCGAAGGCGAGGTTATTACCATGAGCCCGGCTTCAGGCACAAAAGTGGCAGTAGGATCAGAAGTAACACTGACGATTAATTCTTCTGTTGAAACAGGGAATGGTGACAATAATACCGATGAAGTGGCACAGAATCAGCCGACCACCGATGCCTCAGGCACCTGGCAGTGCGATGAGCAGCTCGACAAGCCGGCTAACTATACAGGCGGCGATGTGAAACTGGAACTGGTACAGACCGTAAACGGAGAGGACCAGACCACGACTGTTTACGAAGGCAGTGCGATCACCTTCCCATACAGCTTCAAGACAAACGGTGCAGCAGGTATTTCTACCGGCCGTGTGAATCTGTATGAAATGGTAGACGGCGGATATAAGCTGAGAGCATATTATCCTATGCCGTTCTCACAGGTAAGTTAATTTATGCAGGGAAAGATTATAAAAGGTATTGCCGGATTCTACTACGTTTATGTGGTAGAGTCCGGAATATATGAATGCAAGGCAAAAGGAATTTTCCGAAAAGAGAAGAAGAAACCATTGGTGGGAGATAATGTAGAGATTACCGTTTTGGATGAGACTGCCAGGACAGGTAATCTTATTCAGATTCTGCCCAGAGCAAACGAACTGATCCGGCCTGCGGTGGCCAATGTGGACCAGGCCATGATTATTTTTTCCATGGTGCATCCAAAGCCGAACTGTGGGTTGTTAGACCGTTTCCTGATCATGATGGAGCGCCAGCATGTGCCCACCATTATCTGTTTCAACAAGGAAGACCTGGACGAGGCCAATGAACTGGAAATGCTGTATAGCACGTACACTGCCTGCGGTTATCAGGTATTGAAGACCAGTGCGGAAAAGGGTGAGGGTATCGACCGGCTGCGGGAGATCCTGGCAGATAAGACCACTGTGGTAGCGGGGCCTTCCGGTGTAGGAAAGTCATCGCTGACTAATCTGCTCCAAGCGGGTGTCCATATGGAGACCGGCGAGATCAGTAAGAAACTGGGGCGTGGAAAACATACCACCCGCCATTCCCAGATCATTCCCATAGATGGGAAGACCTTTATCGTGGATACGCCGGGCTTTAGTTCCCTGGATGTGGAGCAGATGGAGAAGGAAGAATTAAAATTTTATTTTACGGAATTTGAGCCCTATGAGGGAACATGCAGATTTCAGGGATGTGTACATGTGAATGAACCGGACTGTGCAGTAAAGCAGGCTCTGGAAGAGGGGAAGATCAGTGCGCTGCGCTATGCTGATTATAAGGAAATGTTTGAAGAATTAAAGGACAGGGAAAAGAGGAGGTACTGAGATGTATCAATTAGCACCGTCGATGCTTTCGGCGGATTTTAACAGACTGGGTGAGCAGCTGCAGGAGATAGAAAAGGCTGGAAATGAATGGCTGCATGTGGACGTTATGGACGGGGAGTTTGTGCCGAGCATCTCCTTTGGTATGCCGGTCATCGCATCTATCCGCAAGGAGAGCAATCTTTTTTTTGATGTGCATCTCATGATTACCGAACCAATCCGCTATATTCAGGAATTTGCGGATTGTGGAGCGGATATGCTGACGATCCATGTGGAAGCATGTGAAGATGTGGCGCGTACCATCGAAAAAATCAGAGAATGCGGATGCAAGGTGGGGATCACGCTGAATCCCGGCACACCGCTGGCGGAGATTACACCATTTCTGGAACTGGTGGATATGGTTCTGATCATGTCTGTAAACCCAGGTTTTGGCGGACAGAAATATATCGAAAGCTCTACCGGGAAAATCGCAGAACTGCGTGAAATACTGGATGAGAAAAAACTGCATGTGGACATCGAAGTGGACGGCGGCATCAATGACGAGACACTTCCGATAGTTCTGGATGCAGGTGCAAATATTATCGTGGCAGGTTCGGCGGTATTTCATGGTGATATTGCAGCAAATGTGCGTAAATTCAACAAAGCATTACATAAATAGAGGTAGGAAATGAGAGCATTTATTATCAGCGGGGGCGATATCGATTACGATTTTGCCCTTTCTTATATTGAAAAACATCCGGCGGACGTAGTGATCGCCGTGGATAAGGGGATGCAGTTCTGCTATGCGAGGCAGGTGCGCCCGGATTACATTCTGGGGGATTATGACAGCATTGATCTGAAAGTACTGGACTACTACCGGAATGAGACGGATATTGATATGGAGACCTTCCAGTCGGAGAAGGATGATACGGACACGGAGATCGCTTTGAAAAAAGCCATGGAGCTGGGATACGATGACATTGTGATCCTGGGGGCCATGGGCGGGCGTATGGACCATTTTATCGCGAACCTGCATCTTCTCATGCTGGCACTGGAACATGGCGTGTATGCGGCTCTGGTGGACGCACGGAACCATATCCGTCTGATCCGTGAGGAATATTCTATCAAAAAAGAAGAGCAGTTCGGGCATTATGTGTCTTTTCTGCCTTTTACAGACCGTGTGGAGGGCATCACCCTGTCCGGCTTCAAATACCCACTGCAGGATTATACCATGACGAAGGGCTTAAGTATCGGTGTCAGCAATGAGATCGCAGCACCGGAAGCCAGAGTCACCTTCACATCGGGTGTACTTATGATGATCCAGTCACGGGATGAAACGGATTAGTAAAATAAGTACAAAATGCGTTGCAAATCCTTCATTGCCTTTTGAAATCAAAGATGCTAGGATAAGTGAAATGTAAGGTTATTTAAGGTCACTTATACAAGGAAAATGGCATTATAAGAGAAAAGTGCAGGAGGTAACATATGAATAAATTATACGTAACATTAAAAAGCGGGACCATCTATATCGAAGTGATTCGGGAGGATGTGTTCCGCTGTGTTTATACAAAGGGCGAGGTGCAGACCAAAACATCCGATCTTCTGGTGAAGCATGAGCAGACTGGGGTGAGCGCGCGGGTCACCGAGACAGACAGCAGATACGAGATTGCCACCGCAAAACTGCGCCTGGTTATTGATCTGGAGAGCGAGATATGTACCTGGTATAATGGCGTGACGGGGGAATGTTATGTACAGGAGGCAGGCAAAAGCCTGATGCCTGTGGAGGTGGTGCATTACACCACCGGAGGGGAAGAGCCTGTCATAGACCGTGTAAAGACCGTGGATGGCGAGCGGAATTTTATCCGAAACCTCAAGCCTCAGGTGGACCGGCAGGCCTACCGTGGCAAACTTTCTTTTCAGTTCAGTGAGAAGGAAGGCATCTATGGTCTGGGACAGGGTGAGGAAGGCATTTACAATTACCGCGGACATGTGCAGTATCTCTATCAGCATAATATGCGTATTCCCATGCCGGTCTTTGTATCCAGCCGCAGCTACGGTATTTTCCTGGACTGCAGCAGCCTGATGACCTTCAATGACGATGAGAATGGTTCCTATATCTTTATGGATACGGTGGACCAGATGGATTATTACTTTATGGCAGGACAGTGTCTGGACGATGTGATCGACGGATACCGTTATCTGACCGGGCAGGCAGTCATGCTGCCCAAATGGGCCTTTGGCTATGTACAGTCCAGAGAAGCTTACCATACCGGGGAGGAACTGGTGGAGACCGTGCAGAAATACCGTGATCTGGAGGTGCCGCTGGACTGTATCGTGCAGGACTGGAATACCTGGGAGCCCGGCAACTGGGGCGAGAAAAAGGTGGACAGGAAACGTTTCCCGAATCTTGGTGAGACTATGGGGAAAATCCACGACATGCATGTACATACTATGGTGTCTGTGTGGCCTAATATGAATCCTGGTGGAGACAACCATACGGAATTTTTCAAAGCAGGTTATCTGTTGAATGATTATTCTACTTATAATGCCCTGTCGGAGGAGGCGCGTGCCATGTACTGGAAACAGGCGCGGGAAGAACTATTCTCCGGCGGCTTCGATTCCTGGTGGTGTGATTCTACAGAGCCTTTCAGCGGTCCCGACTGGGGCGGTGAGGTCAAAAGGGAACCATGGGAGCGTTACGAACTGGTGGGCGGGGAACATAAAGCTTATCTGGATCCGGCCCAGGCCAATGCCTTCGCGCTCTATCATGCCCGCGGCATCTTCGAGAATCAGCGGAAGGATACGAAGGAAAAGCGTGTCCTGAACCTGACCCGCTCCGGGTACGCGTCCAGCCAGCGCTACGGCACCATGCTCTGGTCAGGAGATACCTGTGCCACCTGGGATAATTTCAAAAAGCAGATTACAGAGGGACTGAATTTTGCCATGAGCGGTATGCCGTACTGGACGCTGGATATCGGTGCATTCTTTACCGTAGGCAGTGCATGGCAGAACCGTGGCTGCAACTGCAGCGATAATCCGAATCCATTGTGGTTTTGGCAGGGGGATTACAACGAGGGGGTGGGCGATGCGGCTTACCGGGAATTGTATGTGCGCTGGCTGCAGATGGGAGCATTCCTGCCCATGTTCCGTTCCCATGGCACGGACACGCCAAGAGAGATCTGGAACTTCGGCAAAAAGGGTGAAATGTTCTACGATGCTATCGAGACCTTTATCAAACTGCGTTATCATCTGATGCCGTATACTTATTCCCTGGCAGGTGCCGTTTACCGGAAAAATAGGACCATGATGCGAAGCCTGCTCTTTGACTTTGCAGAAGACGAGACTGCCTGCGCCCAGAAAGATCAGTTCCTCTTCGGAGAATCCATTCTGGTCTGCCCAGTGACAGAGCCCATGTATTATGAGGTGGGGAATAAGCCCCTGGATAAAGAAAAGAAGAGGAATTGTTATCTGCCACAAAAGGCACTCTGGTATGATTATTGGACCAATACAGTCTACCAGGGCGGCCAGTGGGTCAGTATGGATGCACCCATGGACCGGATGCCTTTGTTCGTAAAGGGCGGTTCCATCATTCCAACGGCGGAAAACATGCAGTATGCCCAGGATCCGGCAGGAAAAGATATGACACTCTGCATTTATCCTGGTGTGGATGCTTCTTATGAATTGTATGAGGATGAAGGGGATAATTATAATTATGAGGAAGGCGCTTACAGCCTGATCCCCATGAAATGGGATGAGAAGGAGAAATGTCTGACCGTCCAAAAAAGGCAGGGTGCTTATCCTGGAATGGACAAGACCCGTACCTTTACCGTTCGATGTATGAAGGATGAAAAGACCGTAACCTATGACGGAGAAAACATTGAAATCAAATTCTAAGAGGTGTGACCTTCCCGGTAATCAAAAGGACTGAGGCCAGTCTGCTTTTTGAATACCCGGCTGAAATAGCCCTGCTCATGATAACCAACTGCTTCGCCGACCTGACGGATGGATAAATCCTGGTTGTGCGCAAGCAGTTGTTGTGCTTTCTGCATACGCATGGCGATGAGAAACTTGGAAGGGGTGGTGTCATATTGCTGCAAAAAGATTTTGGTCAGATAACTGGGGCTGTAATGCATATTGTTGGCAATTAGATTCAGATTGATATCCAATGCATAATTGTTCAACAGATAATCTTTTAATTTGGCGGCAACCTGTTCGGAGGACTGGCGGGCCATCTCCGGGTTGAAAATATTCTCGATCTCAGACTGTTCTGCCTGAAATTTGTTCTTGATATTCTGCAGGACGCTATGTAGATCTTCGGAGTCTATGGGTTTTAACAGGTACTCGGTCACCTGCAGGCGGATTGCGCTGCGGGCGTAGTCAAAATCAGAAAAGCCGCTGACGATAACAAAACGCATGAGCGGAAATTTTTCCCGTACCTTTTCCAGCAGGTCAATGCCGTTCATGACAGGCATCTGGATATCCGTGATCAGCAGGTCGGGCGTATATTCCTTGACCAGTTCATAAGCCTGATGTCCGGTCTGGGCGGTGGCAACCACCTCAAAGCCCAGATCGGCAGCATGTATTTTTTTGACCAGATTGTCCAGAAGCAGTTCTTCATCCTCCGCAACAATGACGGTGTAATTATGACTCATTGACAACATCCTCCTTCTTCTTTATCTTACGTCCCAGGGAAACGATACCGTGTCCGGCGGGGGTATTTCCGAATTCAAAAATCATGTCGTCCTGACAGAATAATTTCCAGCGTAGATAAACATTTAAAGTTCCCATGCCATTGATCTGCATTTCAGGCATACCCGGATGACGGGATGCATCGTCAATGCGTTTCTGAATAGTCGCAAGTGCTTCCTCCGAAAATCCGTTCCCGGAATCCATGATATCCAGCTGCCAGTGGTCCTCATAAATCTTGCCATGGATAGCGATGCCCCAGGGTGGGTTGGAATTGATGCCGTATTTGATGGCGTTTTCCACAATGGGCTGGATCAAAAGCCGCGGGATCGGTTCCTGTTCCAAATCGGGATCCACATTTATGATATAGTTCAGGCTGGTCTGATACCGCACTTTCATGCAGTAGAGGTAGCGGTCTATGTAGTCCATCTCGTCTCTTAGCGTCACCGGCGCAGAAGAGTTGGTGATATAGCGCATAATACGGGTCAGACTGTGGCACATGCGGACAACTTCGTCATTCCTGTCATTTTCCGCCAGTGCGATGACGCTGGCCAGAGAATTGTAGTAAAAATGCGGGTTGATCTGGGACTGGAGTGCCAGTGTGCGGGACTTTAATTCCTGCTGTCTTGTCTCGATCAGATCGTCCATGGAGGCTTTGAGATCCACGCGCATGGTCTGGAAAGCCTGATTTAATTCTTCCAGTTCCCGGTAAGGCGTCTTGAAAGGTGTCTCAGAGGGCTTGTCCAGCGTGCTTAAGTTCGTTCCGGCTATTTCCTGATTCAGCAGATTGATAGGCCGTATGAGCTGGTGTGACAGAAAATAGGCAACAATAATGGAAATCGCCAACATCAGAATCAGTACAAGATACAAAAACTGCAGAAGCTTGTTGACCGGACGCAGGATCACATCCTGCGGCTGTACAGTCACATAAGTCCATCCTGTGTAAGCGGAAGTCTTATAGGCCAGGATCTCGGTTTCCTCCGTCTGTGGGTTCTGGAAGGCCATATGCGTGACGTCAGGATCTAATTCACCGTAATAATCGAAACTGTCGGATTCCACATAGGGATATAGCAGTACACCGTCTTTGTTGTAGACATAACAGGCGGGCGGTGTATCTGTGGATGCACCATAGGACAGTATGTTTTTAAAAATAGATTTGCATTGTTTCACAGTCTCAAGGGCACCGGTGTTGCGCCCATAGTTGTCATAATAAGCGCGATAGAGTGAGATACACCAGTCGCTGCCCGAGGCATAGCGGGACAGGGCGGATGTAATATAGGGCGTACTCAGTATCTTGGAGCCGCCATATTTTTTGGTGTCCTCCAGCCAGGGAATCTCATTTAGATCCACGGTCTGATGCCTGGTCCAGATGCCCACCTGCAGAATGTTCCCCTCATAATCATAGAGATTGATCTGATTGACTTTGTTTTCTACACCATTTATGGTAACGCACAGATTCGCAAAATCGGGCAGGGATACGGCGGACAAATCCAGATCCCCAGAGCCCAGCAGTGCCTTTACCGGCTGACTATAATCCATATTAATAGAAACAGAGTCCATATCCCGGATCACATCATCGGTCTGGGACTGAAAGGAAGAAGTCAGATCCAGGATCGCCGAAGTCTCGTTTTTGATCAAAATAGAAGAGATGTAGCGATAAAAAAATATAGAAAAAATCGTAACTGTTCAGTACCCCATTAGTCAAAAGTGATTTCTGGGGTACCTGCTATTGCATTTTGAATTGCTTTGTAAGCATTAATTCCATGCTTTTTTGCAGTTCCTACGTAGGACATAATTGTTAAG
>JAQUWF010000105.1 GCA_028692975.1 Lachnospiraceae bacterium | reverse complement strand
TTTTATCTTTAAGCTGGTCACCCAGATCACGCAGACCATTCATGTCCACACCATCCAGTGCCGCTGAAAGAACCTTCACACCGCCGATTTCCTGTACGCGGTCCATAACATCCCCAAGAGAATCCTTTGCCAGTTTGCTTTTGACAGATTCCAATTCGCTGTGCAGCCCCTTGATTTCCTCGGTCATATGCTGCACACGGCTCATCAGCTCAGACGGAGTCGTCTTAAGCACAGCAGCCAGTTCATTCAGGGTATGCTCCATATTACGATAATATGCAAATACATGGTCGCCTGTTAATGCCTCGATACGGCGCACGCCTGCAGCCACACCTGCTTCTGAGATCAACTTGAATGCTGCGATCTGGCTGGTATTGCCAACGTGGGTACCTCCACAAAGTTCCTTAGAGAGATCCCCCATAGAAACCACGCGGACATCCTGCTCGTATTTCTCACCGAACAATGCCATAGCGCCTGTCTTCTTGGCAGACTCGATATCCATCACATCCGTGACAACCGGCAGGGCTGCCTGAATTTCTTCATTGACCATAGCCTCCACCTTCGCGATCTCCTCTGCTGTCATAGGCTGGAAATGTACAAAGTCAAAACGCAGACGGTCCGGTGTTACCAGCGAGCCTTTCTGCTCTACGTGATTGCCAAGCACCGTCTTTAACGCTTTCTGCAGCAGATGGGTCGCGCTGTGGTTTTTCTCTGTATCCAGACGTGCCTTCTCGTTTACTTCCAGAGAAACCGTGTCCTTACCAGTGATCATACCCTCTCTCATGAATCCTACATGGCCTTCCTTGCCGCCGCGGAGCTTGATGGTAGTCTCTACCTCAAATACACCGTTAGCCGTGCGGATCACGCCTGTGTCGCCTTCCTGACCGCCCATGGTCGGGTAGAATGGAGACTTCTCTACGATAATCGTACCTTTGTCTCCTTCAGTCAGTGCTTCCACCAACTCAGTCTCTGTGGTCAGTACCGATACGGCAGACTCATCAGACAAGGCAGTATAGCCGGTAAATGTAGTGGTCAGTGCCGGGTCGATCTCGTCGTAAACCGTGGCATCTGCGCCCATATAATTAGTCACATCACGTGCTTCACGTGCCTGGGTGCGCTGCTTCTCCATGCATACCTTAAATCCATCTTCATCGATATCATAACCCTTTTCTTCCAGGATCTCTTTGGTCAGATCCATAGGGAATCCATAGGTATCGTACAGTTTGAATGCATCTTCACCGTTTAATGTCTTTGTGCCCTTCTCAGCCATATCTTTTTCCATATCGCCTAAGATCCGCAGACCCTGGTCGATAGTCTTATTGAACTGCTCTTCTTCTTTCGCCAGCACCTGATGAATGAAGTCGATCTTTTCTTCCAGTTCCGGATAGCCATCCTTGGAGGTATCTGCTACAGTCTGAGCCAGATCAGCAAGAAACGCACCCTTTATGCCCAAAAGACGTCCATGACGTGCCGCACGGCGGATCAGACGGCGCAGCACATAGCCGCGGCCTTCGTTGCTTGGCATAATACCGTCGGAGATCATAAATGTCGCCGAACGGATGTGGTCTGTGATCAGACGAATGGAAACGTCATCCTTATGGTCTGCTGCATAGGTCTTGTTCGCTACTTCGCAAACCTTGTTACGCAGTGCGCAGATGGTGTCAATATCAAACATGGAATCTACATCCTGTACCGCTACAGCCAGACGCTCCAGCCCCATACCGGTATCAATATTCTTATGCTCCAGTGTCTCATAATTACCGTTGCCATCATTATCGAACTGGGTAAATACATTATTCCAGATCTCCATGTAACGGTCACATTCACAGCCTACGGTACATCCAGGCTCGCCGCAGCCGTATTTCTCGCCACGATCATAATATACTTCTGAACATGGACCACATGGGCCGGAACCGTGCTCCCAGAAATTATCTTCCTTGCCGAAACGGAAAATGCGCTCCGGTGCGATACCGATCTCGTCTCTCCAGATAGCAAACGCCTCGTCATCCTCCTCATAGACAGACGGATACAGACGGTCAGCGTCCAGTCCAACCACCTCAGTCAAAAATTCCCAGGTCCAGTGAATAGCTTCTGTCTTAAAATAATCGCCAAAAGAGAAATTCCCCAGCATCTCAAAAAAAGTACCGTGGCGGGCTGTCTTGCCGACATTTTCAATATCACCCGTACGAATACATTTCTGGCAGGTAGCCACACGTGTGCGCGGCGGAATCTCCGCACCTGTAAAATATGGCTTCAAAGGTGCCATACCTGCATTAATCAGCAGTAAACTCTTGTCATTGTGTGGTACAAGAGAAAAACTTTTCATCACAAGATGTCCTTTACTCTCAAAGAAGTCAAGAAACATCTGTCTCAACTCATTTACTCCGTATTTCTTCACGAAATTTTCCTCCTTCTATTATAAAATCTGATTGGAACCACAGATTTTAACTTAAACCCAATGAACTCACCGGGTTCAAAAAAACTCGGCAAGTGTTCATAGCATACCATATTTTTTATTTTATGACAATATCTTCAATCAAATCTTCTCCATCTGCCGCAGAAGTTGCCAGCTGGTCACAGCGTTCATTCTCCGCATGGCCCGCATGGCCCTTGACCCAGTGGAATGTCACATCATGCATCTCCTTCGCCGCCAGAAGCCGCTTCCACAGATCCACGTTTAGCACCGGCTGATTCTTGCCGCGCTTCCAGCCCTTGGCCAGCCACCCATCGATCCAGTGCTGGTTGAAGGCATCGGTCACATATTTGGAATCCGAATAAACCCGGACCTGACAGGGCTTTTTCAACGCCTCCAGCCCCACGATCACCGCCATAAGCTCCATGCGGTTATTTGTAGTCTTGACGTACCCCTGGGAATATTCCCGCACATGGAGTTCGCCCTTGCCGTCTGTATAATGAAGCACCGTGCCATAGCCGCCCGGTCCCTCCGGGTTGCCTCTGGCCGCGCCGTCTGTATAGATTTCCACTAACATAATGTCCACACTCCATTTTCTTCAAAATCCGCCGCCTGCGCTCTGGCCTGCTCCACCACATTCTTGGGATAATCCATGATCTCCAGCAGCTTGATAGCATTGCGGGTGCTGGCACGGTCATGTTTTAATTCATAAGAAAACAGTACCTGTCCGTCTCGCACTTCCTCCTCGAAATGATAATTCTCATAATCATGTTCCAGAAGGTATGACAATTCGATATCATGGGTCGCCGCAAAACAAAGCACCTGAGGCGCATACAGCTGTTTCAATATCTGGGAGGAAGCCGAGATGCGCTCGATGGTATTGGTACCCCGCAGCACCTCATCAATAATACACAGAAGCGGTGCGCCCTTGGCTGCCTCGTCCAGGATCCGTTTCAGAGATTTAATCTCTACAATATAGTAACTCTCCCCATTTTCCAGACTGTCCGTCAGTGCCATGGAGGTCATGATCTTCAAAAACGGTGCCTTATAGGAAGTCGCCACCGCCGTATCGATGGTCTGTGCCAGGATACTGTTGATGGCAATGTTTTTCAAAAACGTAGACTTGCCGGAAGCATTGGACCCGGTCACCAGCACGCCGCCGTTTACACTAATGCTGTTGGCCACAGGATTATCCAGGATCGGATGATATAAGTCATGTACCTCCAGTGCAGCCCGGTCTCCCCCGGTCCATTGTGCCCGGCAGTAATAAGGCAGGTATTCCCGGAAAGAAGCGATGGCAATGGCGCTGTCCACGGCTCCGATCTGCTCCATAAGGATCTCGATATATTCCTGCTTCCCCTCGATCTCCCGCAGCATATGATCGAATTTGATCATGTCCAGATGGAACAGCATCTTTAGGTAGCTGAGGATCGCATCGTCAAAGCCGGTGCTCACGGCTCCATTGGTGGTCACCAGAAACGAGCCGCGGCGGAAATTCTTGAATTTGCTGCCGGTTTCTTTCATTTTCTTTGTGTATTCAGCAATAACCGGCAGATTTAACTTCCCGAATTCTTCTGACACCTTCACGATATTCAGCACGCACTGGAAACAGTTCAGATACATCTCTGTATCGCCCTTTGTCTTGATAAAAATCACCATATTCATCATCATGGCCACCAGGATCATGAGTACACCAACCATGGGCTGGATCGGAATCATGACGATGGATACCAGCGAAAAAAGTGCTGCTGCAATGTATTTAAACACAGGCTGCCTCGGCACGTTCTGAAGTTGATAAATATAGTCTGATACAGACATACCGGCGGTCTTGCCTACATGACCTAACAGTATCTGTACCTGCTCTCGCTCTTCGGTATGAGACGCAAAATAGTCCGCCAGACGATGCTTCTCCTCCAGGGCAGCCCGGTCAAACTCCGGGCTTCGCAGGGTGTAATAGAGATAATCCTCCCCGCAGGAGGAAACCGTCTGATTCATAAGCATAAAAATCCGGTCCATATCCAGATCATTCCAGGTAATATCATCGATAAAAAAGCCCCTGTCCTCTCTCCGCCTGGCGAAATGGCTGATGCTCTCGAAGGCCTCGTAGGTATATTCCCGATTGGGCACCTTGCCCCAGTTCTTTCGGATAAAGCGCAGGAAGAATTTCTTTTTCTTGCGGTTCTCTCTCCAGATTGTAATCCCTGCACCGATAAAAACTGCTGCAAGAATACCTATAGAAACCATGGTTGTCACATTCATAAGTTCTCCTCGTTATGCAAAGCAAGCCGGGCATTTTGCCCAATACCCGGCTTGCTTTTACTTTTATACTATGTATTTATTTAATGCATTGTATACCATTTTGTGGCGGGAATCATATTTGGCATCTCCTACCTGATTGTTACTGGATGTATCTGTCTTGTCTGTAGCCAGTGCCGCCATCATATTATCCAGTGTATAAGGCACTGCAGTCTTGGCCAGAATACGTTTTGCAGAACTCAGTCCGCCCAGATGACGCAGATTGCAGAACATAAAGATCGCCTTCACATCAAAGACACCCCGATCTTCTGCCTCCACAATATAACGGCTCATCTGCTCGATGACCAGCTGATCCTGTACGGCATGTCCCACAGAAGTGTCGATAATCGCCTGAATCGCCAGAGCCTTAGGATCGCCCGGTTTGATAGTCTGCATCTCTTCTTTAGTGGCGCCGTTTGGATTAAATCCATAATATGCCCAGTTCACACTGTTGTTATCCAGATCCGCGCCGATGCCTGCGGTATCTTTTTGCGCAAAGAGCGCAGAATCCGCCGCTCTGATCTTCAGCAGCAGGGTCTTCGCCTCCGATGCATACCACTGTCCTGCCCCGATGGTGATAGCCTTCTCATTGGTGCTGTTCTTCTGTGCCGGTGTGAAGTCCGAATAATCCTGTCGGCCATACACCTGCCCGCCGGTCTCCACCGCGTAAATAATCTTGCAGAGCACCTGTTTCTGTGTATCCGTAATCTCCGGCGGTGTGGTTAATTTACCATCTCCACCGAAATAATAGACAGAACCGGTTATAGTATTCTTGCCT
Organism: Lachnospiraceae bacterium; assembly: GCA_028692975.1. Lineage (GTDB taxonomy): Bacteria > Bacillota > Clostridia > Lachnospirales > Lachnospiraceae > JALENY01. Next base: position 5,946 of record JAQUWF010000105.1, on the reverse strand, counting down.
GTATACATATGTCCATCATCGCTGCCGCCAAAGTAATAGGTACTGCCCCCTATGCTCTGAAAGCCCGTCTGCATAGCGCCGCTTCTGCTAAAATAGTACGTCTTGCCGCTGATCTTATTCCATTCGGTCACCATGCCGCCGCTGCCATTCATGTAATACCAGGTGCCGCTTAATTTCTGCCAGCCCTTCTGCATGACTCCGTTGCTGTTCATATAATACCATGTCCTGCCGTCCACAAACTGCCAGCCTGTGGTCATAGCACCGCTTCCATTGAAATAATACCAGTTGCCGTAAATATAGCCCCAGCCCCTGGTCATACCACCGCTGTTATTCAGAAAATACCAGGTATTGCCCAGTTTCAACCAGCCGGTCTGCATGACTCCGCTGCTGTTCATATAGTACCATGTCGTACTATCCACGAAAGTCCATCCCGTCGCCATGGCACCGCTGTTATTAAAATAATACCAGTTGCCGCTAATATAATTCCAGCCTACTGCCATAGCACCACTGTTATTCAGAAAATACCGCGTGTTGCCCAGTTTCAGCCAGCCTTTCTGCATGGCTCCGCTTCCATTCATATAGTACCAGGTCTTTCCATCCACCAGAATCCAGCCGCTAGCCATGGCTCCGCTGTCTTTCAGATAATACCAGTTGCCGCCGATGTACGCCCATCCTTTGACCATAGCACCGCTGCCATTCAGATAATACCAGGTACCGCCCAGATTCAGCCAGCCGGTCTGCATATATCCATTTGTATCAAAATGATACCAGGTCTTGCCAATAAGCACCCAGGTGTTTTTCGGATAAGAGCCATCTTCATTGCGGTACCACCAGCCCTTGGAATCTTTGATCCACTGGGCTGTCGTCTTCATGACTGCGGGCACATCTTCCACCGGAGTCTCTGTTATGGCCTCCGCCGGTGTAGGTGTGGGCATAGGTGTCTCTGTGGCTGCAGGTGTCTCCGTCACTGCGGGCGTTTCCGTTACCGCTGGCGTCTCCGTCACTGCCGGTGTTTCTGTCACTGCAGGTGTCCCGGTCACTGCGGGCGTTTCCGTCACCGCAGGTGTCTCTGTGACCACCGGTGTCTCCGTCGCCAGCGGAGCCCCCTGCTCCGCAGCTGCAAGAACGGAAGAAGGCACTGCCAGGCAGCCAGCCAGACATATTGCTATCATTCTGTTTATTATTTTCTTTTTCATATTTGTTCCCCTTTTTCTTTGAGTTCCCCTCAATGGAATCTTTTTTATTATAGTATCCAGACGGGAAAAAGTCAAGAAAAGCGGGGTTCCCCCCGCTTCACCACCTAGATGATAATGCAGACCATGCCGCCCTTGCTGTCGTTGACGATCTTCTTCATGCTGTCCTGGAGTTTCACCTGGCTCTCATCGCTGATCTGGGCGATCTTATTCTGCATGCCGTCCCGCACCAGCTGCTCGATGGATTTACCGAAAATATTCGTCTTCCAGATACCCTCCTCCTTGGACTTCGCCTCCTGAATAAAAGTGATCAGATCCTGAGCCTGAGCCTCACTGCCTACAATAGGGGCAATCTCCGTCTCAATATCTGCCCGGATCATGTGCACAGAAGGACTCTGCGCCTTGATCATGACACCGTACTTGCTGCCCTGATGGATCACCACTGGCTCCTCCAGGGAGATATCCGCCAGATCCGGCATGACTACCCCGTACCCCGTATTCCGCACAGATTCCATAGCCGCGCTGACCTTACCGTACTCCTCCCGCAGACCAGCCAGTTCCCGCACCGTGTGGATCAGTTCGTATTCCCCATGGATATCCACGCCCATAAGATCACTGAGCATCTCATAATAATACCGGTCATCCACCTCCAGCCGCAGCACCACCAGTCCGCAGGACAAGTCCACCTGCTGGAGATGCACATTTTTCACATAGGGGCTCTCGATCTGCACTGCACCTCTGTTCACCTGACGAATGTAGCGCATATTCCGGATCAGTTCCCGCACCTCTTCGATGAGATTCTTTTTCAGTTCGTGGTCCATGGGCAGAAGTTCCACCCACTTTGGCACGTAGAAATCCATCTGGCTTACCGGGAATTCGTAAAGCAATTTTTCCAGAATCAACGCCACATCCTCCATGCGCAGCTGTTCACAATTCACTGCCACACACTGGACTTCATGCCGCTTCGTCAGTTCCTCCGCCAGCCGCTTCGTCTCCTCGCTATGGGGCTTCTGGGCATTTACCACGATGACGAAAGGCTTCCCCGCCTGCTTTAATTCCTGGATGGTCTTTTCCTCCGCCTCCAGGAAATTCCCCCGGGCCAGTTCACCGAACGAGCCGTCTGTCGTGATCAGAATCCCCAGTGTCGCATGGTCGTTTATGACCTTTCGCGTCCCGATGGTGGCGCCCTCATGAAAGGGTATCTCATAGTCGAACCAGGGCGTCTTCACCATGCGCTCCTTGCCCTGGTCCATGTTTCCCTCCGCCTCCGGTACGAGAAATCCCACACAATCGATCAGCCGGATCTTCGCGGTCGTATTCTCCCCAAAGGGTATCTCCATAGCCTTCTTTGGAATAAATTTCGGCTCCACGGTGGTGATCATCTTCCCCGATCCGCTTACGGGCAGTTGATCCCGCACCTCCTGCTGGTCCCCCTCCGGCAGCACCGGCAGCCCCACCAGTTCCATAAATCGGCGGATAAATGTAGACTTCCCAGTCCGCACCGGCCCTACCACACCTATGTAGATCTCGCCATTCGTTCTTTTCTGAATGTCAGAATATATATTGTCCATGAAAAACCTCCCCTTCCCTGTTTATTTTAATATATGGTCAGGGAGGGGGAGATATTCACAAAATTAGTCCTTTGCTTTTCTCAGCAACTATGCTATAGTGTTTACATCACACAATTTCTTTTGTGTTATATCAACGGCATTTCGCCGGATTACCCTTTTATTTTTTTACTTATATTCCTATTAAACCGCATGCACCCAAACTCTTTTTTGCATGTCTCATTCTGCACGTTCGTGCGCACATTTCAGCCGTATTGTTACTTGAACTATCACTGCAAATCACTTATAATCAAAGGAGAATCACAATGAAAAAAGAAAAAACATTTGAAGAACGCTATCAGGAGTTGAAGGCACTTGTGCCGGAACATTTGCGGAAGGAATTCGAACTGATTGAATCAGGGGAACGGCTGCCGGATCTTACTGGGGATATCCCTTTCAAGAACATTTTTGATGTGGATGTGCATCCGGAACGGATTTCCCAGCTGCTGCGCCTGGTCTATCATGAGAATCTGGTTGTTACAGGCTCTGCACGTGAGGAAGCCGCAAAGGCATCTATCTATTCTAAGAAAACGATCATGGATATTCTGGCAAGATTATCCAACAACGGACTGGCCAATGCGGAGATGCAGGTCGCTGCCCAGGAATTTATCGCACAGCGCACCGCTATCTATGCTTCGGAACTAATCATCATGCAGTATTCCGTGAAGAAGAACCAGTTGAAGTCTGAGGTAACCTACAACGATATCCCTACTAATTATCTGGTGGTTCTGATGAAGGAAAGTCCGAAACTTTTCAAGGATAATCCCTCTTTCATCCATCACAAGATGGAAGTAACAGACACCGGTGTGGAACTTACCTCTCTGGCGAAAATCGTTTACATTGAGTTGGACAAATGTCTGCAGCAGGTCAGGGAAAATACTTATCCCAAGGATAAAGAAGAACTCTGTTTCCTCCTGGCATTCATGGCCGACGTAAACGGTGAGACCGCTAAGGACCTTGCCAAGACCAACCCCTCCTACAGCGCCATTCAAGCAGAACTTGCCAACATGAACAAGGATAAGGAGGCGATGCTGGCTATGTTAGCAGATAAATACGAAGAAATCATCCACAATTCCGAAATCAAACAGGCTCGCGATGAAGGTATGGATATTGGAGAAAAGAAGGGTATTGCCATTGGCGAAAAGAAGGGCATTGCCATCGGGGAAAAGAAGGGCATGAAAACGATGATTCAAAATGCATATGCTAACCTGCGGGATACTGCAAAGGTTGCTGCTCTTTTAGATCTTCCGGAAGCAGATGTTATAGGTATTGTTTCCAAAACTGAATCAGATAGTCCACCTACCCTATAGCGCTACTCAAACAGAACTTCTGAACATCTGGACGAATCATTGGACTCTGTTACTCATATTTGCAGCTTAATTCAAGGGCCTCCTGATTGGCCTGTTGATACTATCTTTGCTCATCTATAAAATTGCATTTTCTAATTTCAAAGTATTCACAACAAAAGTGTGCTCTTGCTGCATTTGTTGTGAATACTTTCTAGAACTCCCATCGTAATATTCCCCTACCCTACATTTTATTAATTCATACTCATACGATTGTATTTTGTTCTCTCATTCAGCACGTTCGTGCGCACATTTCAGCCGTATTGTTACTTGAACTATCACTGCAAATCACTTATAATCAAAGGAGAATCACAATGAAAAAAGAAAAAACATTTGAAGAACGCTATCAGGAGTTGAAGGCACTTGTGCCGGAACATTTGCGGAAGGAATTCGAACTGATCGAATCAGGGGAACGGCTGCCGGAGCTTACTGGGGATATCCCTTTCAAGAACATTTTTGATGTGGATGTGCATCCGGAACGGATTTCCCTACTGCTGCGCCTGGTCTATCATGAGAATCTGGTTGTTACAGGCTCTGCACGTGAGGAAGCCGCAAAGGCATCTATCTATTCCAAGAAAACGATCATGGATATTCTGGCAAGATTATCCAACAACGGACTGGCCAATGCGGAGATGCAGGTAGCCGCCCAGGAATTCATCGCACAGCGCACCGCTATCTATGCTTCAGAACTGATCATCATGCAGTATTCCGTGAAGAAGCAACAACTGAAGTCCGAGGTGACCTACAACGATATCCCTACTAATTATCTGGTGGTGCTGATGAAAGAAAGTCCGAAACTTTTCAAGGATAATCCTTCCTTCATCCATCACAAGATGGAAGTAACAGACACCGGTGTGGAACTTACCTCTCTGGCGAAAATCGTTTACATTGAGTTGGACAAATGTCTGCAGCAGGTCAGGGGAAATACTTATCCCAAGGATAAAGAAGAACTCTGTTTCCTCCTGGCATTCATGGCCGACGTAAACGGTGAGACCGCTAAGGACCTTGCCAAGACCAACCCCTCCTACAGCGCCATTCAAGCAGAACTTGCCAACATGAACAAGGATAAGGAGGCGATGCTGGCTATGTTAGCAGATAAATACGAAGAAATCATCCACAATTCCGAAATCAAACAGGCTCGCGATGAAGGTATGGATATTGGAGAAAAGAAGGGTATTGCCATTGGCGAAAAGAAGGGCATTGCCATCGGTGAAAAGAAGGGCATTGCTATTGGCGAAAAGAATGCTTTAACACGCACTTTGGCCTTGATTAATCTTATGATTCAAAATGGTCAGGGCGATGATATTCCCAGGTTGCAAACGGATCCGGTATTTTTGAATGAAATGTTTTCTAAGTATTCCATTAAATAATTTTTTAGTCCATAAGATTTGAAGAAAAACACACGTAAATATCATTTTATAAACACAACTCGCCAACATGAACAAGGATAAGGAGGCGATGCTGGCTATGTTAGCAGATAAATACGAAGAAATCATCCATAATTCCGAAATCAAACAGGCCCGCGATGAAGGTATTGATATTGGGGAAAAGAAAGGCATGCAAACGATGGTTCAAAATGCATATACTAACCTGCATGATACTGCACAAGTTGCGTCTCTTTTAAATCTTCCGGAAGCGGATGTTATAGGAATTGTTTCCAAAACTGAATCAGATAGTCCACCTACTGTATAGAGTATGGGGCGGGACTTGGGGATTAGAAAACAGGTTACAAAATGATATGATACCTCCTAAGTAGACAAGGTAAATAACCAAAATCTACTTAGGAGGTATTTTTATGCC
>JAQUWF010000011.1 GCA_028692975.1 Lachnospiraceae bacterium | reverse complement strand
AAATTATTCACAAAATTTCTGCATATCAGTCTCTGGTAATGTTCCGCAGCCATTTCATGGAACGATATCTGCGGTAGGTAAACGGCAGTTTTATTACCTCATCACTAACGAGAAATAAATAAACAACCGGCACCGGCGCATGAAATACAAAGGCCGCCAGAAATCCTGTCGTGATGGAAAATCCCCACATAGCCACAACATCCACCAAAAGACCAATCCGCGTATCACCGCCGGAGCGGAAAATCCCCATAATAAGGGTGCCGCCAATACTCTGGCACAATACAAAATAACTCATAATATACATCATCTGCTGCAGATATTCCTTCGCCTGATCACTCAGATTCAGGAAATGCCTGGCAATGGGAGAAACAGCAAGAATCACGCAGACGCCGCAAAGACCCATGCCGAATGCAATACGCAACAATCGTTTTGCATAAACTTTCGCCAGTTCTTTTTTTCCTTCACCCAGTGTTTTTCCAAGAATAATAGACGTTGCCCCGGCAATACCGAAGGCTACCACCGTAGCCAGCTGACGGCTTACCTGTGCCACCGAATTTGCCGCAACCGCCGCCTGCCCCATATGACCAATAATCGCTGTAATAACCGCCATACCCGTTCCCCATACCAGTTCATTCAAAGTAACCGGCACTGCGTAGCGGAAGAAATCCCCCAGCAGCAGACGGTTTTTGATAGGGAGATACCGGAGATGAAACTTCAACACTCTGTTATATTTTTTATTGTAAATAAAGATAATCGCAAGTTCCAGCATCCGGGCACAAACCGTTCCCAGTGCTGCACCCTGTATCCCCATGGCCGGACATCCAAGGAGTCCAAAAATAAAGACCGCATTCAAAATCACGTTCAGCAAAAAAGACAGACCATAGACCAGGGTTCCAATATGCACCTGCTCCATGCTCCGCATAATATTCAGATAAACCATGGTCATTCCAGCCAATGTGTAAGAGCATGCCACAAGGCGCATATACCGAATGCCCTCCACAATAACGGCTTCCTCCGTAGTAAAAAGAAGCATCAGCTGCCGGGGCATAATCCACGCTGCCAACGTAAAAAGCAGCGACACACCCAGCGCAATGTCCATGGAAATACCAAATACGGTCTCAATGGACCGCATATCTTTTCTGCCCCAGTACTGGGCCGTCAATACCGCCGCTCCCGAAGTAAGTCCAAAAAAGATCAGGGATAATACAAAATAAACCTGCCCGGCCAGGGAACAAGCAGACAAAACAGTCTCACTCACCTTGCCGAGCATGATTACATCCGCCGAGGTAACACCGATATTGATCAGGTTTTGAACCGTCATCGGCGCTACCAGGGCAAAAACCATCTTATAAAATTGTTTTTTGTTCTCCATTCCTCACCTGCGAATCTCATGAGAAATGGTTTATTCTCATAAGATTTCTTTTAAAATTTTATTTACCATGCCGGGATTTGCTTTTCCCTGCATCGCTTTCATAGTCTGACCGACCAGAAAGCCTATGGCTTTTTCTTTTCCGTTGTGATAATCTTCTACCGACTGCGGGTTTGCAGCAACAATCTCCTGGATTTTTGCGCGCAGTGCACCCTCATCGTTTACAGTCTTTAAGCCCTTTTCTTCCACATATTTGTCCGGGGCAATATCCTCTGCAAAGACTTTTTCAAATACATCCTTTGCCACACTGTTATTGATTGTACCAGACTCCACCAGATTAATCAACTTCGCCAGATTTTTTGGTGAAAATTTGATATCCTCCGGAGTTTTATTCGCCTCGCTCAAAAGACGCAGGGTCTCGCCCATGAGCCAGTTGGATACCTTTTTCGGCTTACCGCAGATAGCCGTAGTCTCCTCGAAGATGTCAGCCATCTTCTTCGTGCCGGTGATAATGCCAGCATCATATTCCGGAATCTCGAATTCCTTCTTATAACGCTCCAATTTCTCCGTGCGCAGTTCCGGCTGTTTCTGTCTTATTTCCTCCAGCCATTCATCACTGATCACCACAGGCACCAGGTCAGGATCCGGGAAATACCGATAATCCTGTGCGTCCTCCTTGGAACGCATAGCATACGAATATTCCTTGTTGTCATCCCAGCGTCTCGTCTCCTGAATAACAGCCTTGCCTTCCTCGATGAGTTCAATCTGGCGTTCCCGCTCACCCTCTATGGCACGGGCAATGGCCTTGAAGGAGTTCAGATTCTTCATCTCTGTTCTGGTGCCAAACTCAGGCGCTCCCACTTCACGGACAGACAGGTTCACATCCGCTCTCATGGAGCCTTCCTGGAGTTTGCAGTCGGATGCACCCAGATACTGGATAATCAGACGCAGCTTGTCCAGATAAGCGATAACCTCCTCGGCACTTCGCATATCCGGCTCGGATACGATCTCGATGAGCGGCACACCACTTCGGTTATAGTCGACCAGCGAACAGTCCTCCCATTCGTCATGAATGAGTTTTCCGGCATCTTCTTCCATATGAATCTCATGGATGCCTACCTGTTTCCTTCCTGCTGCCGTCTCGATTTCCACAAAACCATCATGACAGATAGGCAGATATAGCTGGGAAATCTGATAGTTCTGAGGGTTGTCCGGATAGAAATAATTCTTCCGGTCGAATTTACAGTACTGATTGATGCCACAGTTGGTGGCAAGTCCTACTGCCATAGCGTACTCTACTACCTGTTTATTCAGGACCGGCAGGGATCCCGGCATACCGGTGCAGACCGGACAGGTATGTGTATTGGGTGCTCCGCCAAATTCGGTAGAACAACCGCAGAATATTTTCGTCTTTGTTGCCAGTTCCACATGGACTTCCAGACCGATGACCGTTTCATATTGTTTTGCCATGTTATTTCGCCTCCCTGCTGCATTCATACGCATAGCCTGCGCGAATAATATTATGCTCCCTGAAGCAGTCGCCGATCAGCTGCAGGCCGATGGGCAGCCCCTTAGAATCTGTACCACAAGGTACTGTCATGCCCGGCAGACCTGCCAGATTGACGGAAATAGTATAAATATCCCCCAGGTACATTTTCAGCGGATCACTTAAGGACTCTCCCAGCTTCGGTGCCGTAGTAGGTGCTGCCGGTCCAAGGATCACATCATATTTCTCAAATGCTTTGTCGAAAGCCTTCTTGATCAGGGCTTTGGTACGCAGGGCTTTCAGATAATATGCATCATAATAACCAGAACTCAAAACGAAGGAACCAAGCATGATACGTCTCTTGACCTCTGGGCCGAAGCCTTCGGAACGGCTCTTTTTGTACATGCTGTGCAGCCCTTCATACTCTTTGGCGCGGTAACCGTATTTCACACCGTCGAAACGGGACAGGTTGGAGCTGGCCTCCGCAGAAGCAATCGTGTAATAAGCAGGAATCGCATAGTCCACCAGACTCAGGTCGAACTCTTCTACCACTGCGCCTTTTGCTTCCAGCACTTTGGCTGCTGCCAGAACGGCTTCCTTGACTTCACGGTCCAGACCTTCCCCAAAATAATCTTTCGGAATACCTATGCGCATACCCTTCACGTCATCCACCAGTGCCTCGGTAAATTTGCAGTCTTTTCGCTCTACCGATGTACTGTCTTTCTTATCATAAGAAGAGATCACTTCCAGGATCGTTGCACAGTCTGTCACGTCCTTTGCCACAGGTCCAATCTGATCCAGTGAGGAGCCGTAGGCGATGAGTCCGTAGCGGGATACGGTGCCATAAGTAGGCTTGATGCCGGTCACACCGCAGAAGGAGCTGGGCTGGCGGATGGAACCGCCTGTGTCGGAGCCCAGTGCATAAGAGCATTCTTTCGCTGCCACGGCCGCGCAGGAGCCACCGGAGGAACCGCCCGGAACGTGCTGCGGATTCCGTGGATTCTTCGTTGGTCCGTAGGCAGAAGTCTCTGTGGTGCTTCCCATGGCAAATTCGTCCATGTTGGTTTTGCCCAGGATCACGGCTCCGGCCGCCTCCAGATTCTCAACAGCCTGTGCCGTATAAGTCGGGATGAAATTATCCAGGATCTTAGACGAACAGGTCGTCCGCAGTCCCCTGGTACACATATTGTCTTTGATCGCCACCGGCACCCCTGCCAGTGGTCCTGTCAATGTTCCATCGCCTATGAGCCCCTGCACCTTCTTCGCCTGTGCCAGGGCACCTTCCTCATCCACGGTCACGTAGCAGTTGTACACTTCCTCAGATTGTCTGATCTGTTCCAGCGCATCTTTTACTGCCTGTTCCACGCTGATTTCTTTTGCTTTTATTTTTCTGCCCAGTCCTACGGCAGTCAAATCCATACTGTTCATCGTCTCTGCCCCCTACTCTACGGTCTTCGGAACCTTGAATGCTCCGTCTTTTTTCGCCGGAGCATTGGCAAGGATCTCGTCTCTGTCGTCTCCGTTGGTCACTACATCTTCCCGAAATACATTGTTTACCGGGAATATATGAGACATAGGTTCTACGCCCATGGTATCCAGTTCATTTAACTGATCGATATAATCCAGCATACTGCCCATATCCTTCTTCGCCTGCTCTTTTTCTTCCTCAGACAATTCCAGTTTGGCAAGAATGCCCACATACTCTATTGTTTCGTCACTGATTATATTTGCCATAATCTCTGTTCCTCCTGTTTTATGCTAGTAACTGCTTGGTGAAATCCCCGCTTCCCCATAGTAAGAAATAACCATATCGCCCTCCTGCAGTTGTACGCCTTCGATAAAAGACTGATCCTCAGAAAGATAATACATAGTTACGTCATTGTCACGTTCTACTTCCACACTGATTTCATCACCGCTCACATACTGTAAATCATAGTTTCCAGCCTGTAAATCCGCGCCCACCTCATAAACATACTCTGGGTCCTCTGTATCCTCTGAAGCCTCCAGGATCATAATATTCTGAACTGGCTCTACCGAAGTCTCCGTCTCATGATCAAAGAACCCTGAGGAAACATTTCCCAAAAGTACCAGCGCAATGATCACGAACACAATCCAGGACAGCCCCTGATTGCTCTTTCTGTAATACGCTTTGGTTCTGGGCGGAACATGCTGCCCTGTCTGTTGCGTGTGCTGACTCTGAGATGTGGTATAGCGGCCCTTTGCCTGATTATACTGCCCCTGTGGCTGCGTATTGGTGCGCTGCTCATTGGCATGGGATTCCTGCCGGGCCTTGGTACGGATATCCGCCTCGATGTGTTTATCTCTCACCATGGCCTGCCGCACCATATCCTGGGCAGTCATCCGTGGAATCGCTCCCCTGGTATCGTCGTTCATATTTGCATGAATATCATCATCGGAACGGCTGTTGTCCATTCCACAATCCATGCATCGTCCGTTTCTTACTTTTCCGCCACAAAGGCGACAGGTTCTGGCTTTCATATGATTCCCTCCATTTTCCTTTCAGGATTTACGGGGTCAGTCTGCCTAAGTCTCTCGGGAAAAGTGTCGTCTCCCGAACATTATCCTCGCCCACCAGCTTCATGGTCAGACGCTCCAGTCCAAGTCCCAGCCCTCCATGAGGCGGCATACCTGCTTTGAAGGTATCCAGATACTGCTCCAGACCTTCTTCGGTCATGCCTCTGGCTGCGATCTTTTCCACCAGCATGTTGTAATCATGGATACGCTGTCCACCGGTTGTGATCTCCATGCCATGGAACAGCAGGTCAAAGCTTACGGTGAATTTGGTATCTGCCGGGTCGTCCATGGCGTAAAAGGGACGTTTCTTGGACGGATAGTGGGTGACAAACACAAAGTCTGCATCCTCTTCTTCCTTGAAATATTGTCCGATCAGCACTTCCTCTTCCGGCTCCAGATCGTATGGGTTCCTGATCTTTCGGTCGTACTTCTTTGATACCAGTTCTTTGGCTACATCGAAGCGTACCTGGGGGATTTTGTCTACTTTTGGCAGAGTTACTTTTAATATATTTAATTCATTGGCATACTCTCTCTTTAATAATGCCATAGTATACTGCAGAAATCCAGTCTCCATTGCCATTATATCTTCAAAACTGTCGATATATCCCATTTCGAAGTCCAAACTGGTGTATTCGTTCAGGTGACGCTTGGTGTTATGCTTCTCTGCGCGAAATACCGGGCCGGTCTCAAATACTCTGTCGAATACGCCTACCATCATCTGTTTGTACAGCTGTGGGCTCTGTTCCAGGATCGCCGGTTTGTGGAAATACTCCAGTTTGAAGATGTTGGCTCCGCCCTCTGCTCCTTTTGCTCCGATCTTAGGAGTGTGGATTTCGGTAAATCCCTGCCCATAGAGGAAATCGCGGAAACCTTTGACGATGCCTTCCTGAATTTTAAATTTGGCACGTTCCCGGATGTTTCTTAATGAAATGGAGCGGTTGTTAAGTTTCGCTTCCAGGGAGGTGTTCATTTTCCATTTGTTGATGGATAATGGCATAGCTGCTGCCGGCTCTGACAGGATTTCAATCTCGTGGAGGCGGATCTCGATGCCATGTGGAGCGCGTTCTTCTTCGTGTACTTCTCCCTGGATCTGGATGCAGGCTGCTTCTTTTAATTCTTTGAAGTCATAGTTGGTCTTGCCTTTTTCGAAGACGCATTGTACCAGTCCTTCTCTTTTCCGCAATATAACAAAGGCGATATCTCCCATGTCCCGGATCGTGTGGATGGCTCCCCGCATTTTGATGATCTGCCCCAGTTTTTCTGTACTTAACAGATCGCCGATTTCTACTGTTTCTTTTTTGTTTTCTCCTGTTAAATATTCCATTTTCTGTTCCTCTCTTTCTTTCCCAGGGCTTTTTTGTATGAAAAAACCGCCCTGGAATATTTTTATATATTCCGGGACGGATTATGTTCTTATCCGCGGTACCACCCGCATTGTCAGGTTTCCCTGACCGCTCTTACACTTAACGCGTGTGACGTACTGACCTACTTATGGTTCGACCAGTCTGCTCCAGAGTGTTCCCTTTTGTTTTCTTCCCCCATTCGGTCGCTCTCAGTCGGTGACGCCCGATTCCTGTCAGGTTTCAAAAACAGAGTCTCTTTCTCTGCATTTTCAATATGAACTTGATTTTAACACGCATATAAATTCTTTACAAGTATAATATTTGACAGTTTTTTGTTTTGTATACGCGCTATTTTCGTGAAACTTTGTTGTTGTTGCGGAGTTGGCTGAACATTTGGTGTTTGTGTGGGGACGCCAATACCGGGCAGCACTATCTCACGCAAAGCGTGCAACGCTCCGGTGAACTATCTGCCAACTGCGGCTAAAGATCTCAGGAATGCCTTCGATCTTAAGTCTCCGTAGGCAGAGGATTTCACCTCCGCTAAGAACGCCCGCCGATCATTGCTTAGAGATAGTGCTGCCCGGCATTGGCTGTGCATCGCAAAAGGCTCTCGCGGAGCGTCGTTGGAAAACTTCTGGGTAGCTGGCGTTATATAGTACGTTTCATGACCCTCAAAAACGTCGGTCCTTAGGACACCGGGACAGTTTACTGGCTCGGTGTTCTTAGTACCGCTACGTTTTTGCCGGAGCGAGAGCGCGTCATGAAACGTACTATATAACGCCAGCTGCCTCACAGTCTCCAAGTTAACGCACTGTTTTATAATGCCTTGATTCTCTCTATAGCAGCTACGGTATTCTCATAGGAACCGAAGGCGGTCAGGCGGAAGTAGCCTTCTCCGCTGGGGCCGAAGCCGGAGCCGGGGGTTCCTACTACGTTGGCTTTATGGAGCAAGTAATCGAAGAATTCCCAGGAGGTCATGTTTTCTGGAGTTTTCAGCCAGATGTAGGGAGCATTTACGCCACCGGATACGGTGTAGCCGGCACCTTTGAGTCCTTCGTAGATGGTTTTGGCATTTTTCATGTAGTAGGCAACCTGTTCTTTTAACTGGGCTTTGCCTGCGTCGGAGTATACGGCTTCTCCGGCTCTCTGGATGATGTAGGGGGCTCCGTTGTATTTGGTGCCGTGACGGCGGGCCCACAGGGAATGAAGCATGACATCTCCGCTCTTTAAGTCCTTGGGAATCACGGTGAATCCAAGTCTGGTTCCGGTAAATCCGGCATTTTTGGAGAAGCTGCGCAGCTCGATGGCGCAGCTTCTTGCACCTTCACATTCATAGATGGAATGGGGTACATTATCCTCTGAAATATAAGCCTCATAGGCTGCGTCATAGATAATCACTGCACCCACTTTGTTGGCGTAATCGACCCATTCCTGCAGCTGGGTTTTGGTGATGGTGGACCCGGTTGGATTGTTTGGGAAGCACAGATAGATAATATCCGGTATCTCTTTTGGCAGCTCCGGGGCAAAATTGTTCTCTTCGGTACATGGCATGTAGATCACGTCACTCCAGGTCTCTTTTGCCGGATCGTAGGTGCCGGTTCTTCCTGCCATGACGTTGGTGTCCACATAAACCGGGTAGACCGGATCGCAGACAGCGATCTTATTATCCACGGAAAAGATCTCCTGAATATTGCCCGAATCACATTTTGCTCCGTCAGAAACGAATATCTCATCGGCTGCGATATCACAGCCGCGGTCCGCGTAATCATTCTTTGCGATGGCGCTTCTTAAGAATTCATAGCCAAGATCCGGGGCATAGCCGTGGAAGGTCTCTGCCGCTGCCATCTCATCCACTGCGCTATGCAGGGAGCCGATGATAGCCGGGGCCAGGGGCTGGGTCACATCGCCGATGCCAAGGCGAATGATCTTTGCCTCTGGATTGGCTTCCGTGAAAGCAGCCACTTTTTTTGCGATATTGGAAAACAGGTAACTACCCGGAAGTTTTAAATAATTGTCATTTACTTTAAACATGTTTCTCGTCCTCCTCTTATTCGAACCATTCACCGTCGAATACGGTGGTCGCCGGGCCAGTCATATAGACCAGATTCGCATCCCGGTCCCAGAAGATCTTCAGGTCTCCACCCAGGAGTCGGACGGTGACTTCTTCTTTTGTATAGCCATTCAGGATTGATGCCACCGCTACGGCGCAGGCCCCGGTTCCGCAGGCCAAAGTCTCTCCCGATCCCCGCTCCCACACGCGCATCTCCACCGTGTTCTCATCGATCACCCGGCAGAATTCCGTGTTCACGCGATCCGGGAAACAGGAATGATGCTCAAACAACGGCCCGGTCTTTTCAATATCAAGGCCCTGCACATCATTGATATATACTACAGCGTGGGGGTTGCCCATGGATACACCGGTCATACGGTATATCTGTCCTTCCACCTCGATAGGCACATCGATCACTTCTTCCACATCGGCAACGATCGGTATGTCGGAAGCCTTGATCACCGGCGTTCCCATATTGACCTTTACCAATTTGACCTTGCCGTCTTCCACGGTCAGGTCCACATATTTGGTACCACTTTTCGTATCGATAGATATAGTTGTTTTGTCGGTGAGGCCGTAGTCATATACATACTTTGCCACACAGCGGATACCATTTCCGCACATGGCTCCCTGAGAGCCATCCGCGTTATACATATCCATCTCAAAATCCGCCTTGTCCGATGGTTTGATGAGTATCAATCCGTCAGAGCCGACACCGAAATGGCGGTCACTTACTTTTTTTGCTGTTTCATTGGGGTCTGCAACAGTTTCCTGCAGACAGTTTACATAGACATAATCATTCCCTATCCCATGCATTTTCGTAAATTTCATGATATCCTCCTAGGCATGCATAATTGTTATTATCATCTCGGCAGTCTCAACCAATGGGTTGCCACTGTCCATGCTGGTTTTTTGTATATAGCGGTGCGCTTCCTCTTCTGACATGTTATTTCTGCTCATCAGGATCTTCTTTGCCTCCGAAAGGATTGCCTGCTCTTCCGGATTGCGGGTCTTTGGCTTGAGCCGCTCCCGCTTCTTGCGCCTGATGATATTGCGCTCCATCATATTCAGCGTATCGATCAGATCCTGTACTTTAAGCGGCATGGTAATGCACGGCAGATTGCTGCCTTTTATGTCACCGATCACTCTGGTTGACGCTACCAGAAGCATTTCAAAGCCCCTGGGCAGATCTGCTCGCAGATTCGAGTATAACATATCCGAAAATCGATATCCACATACAACGATACCACTCGACAAATTATCTGCTGCCTGGAGAGCCGAGGCTCCACTGCTGCAGGTTGCCGTTACGTTAAAACCATGGCGTACGAGAAGATTACGGATTGCTTTTGCGTCTTCCATCTTTGGGAAAACTACTACAATTCCACCCATACATACGCCTCCTACATAATGTCATCAATAGTTATCCATTATTATAGAAGCATTAAATCTTATATAGATACTCATCGATCTCCCAGTCCGTGACCTGAGTCGTGTAGTTTTTCCATTCCTCCTTCTTCGCTTCAATATAAGTATCGGCAAACTGTCTTCCCAATACTTCCTGAACGAAGAAATCTTTTTCCATTTTCTCCACAGCCTGCAGCAGATTCGCCGGAAGAGACTCAATACCCTGCTCCTGCTTTTCTTCCTCGGTCATAGCGAAGATATTAGCATTTATGCTGGCTGGTGGCATGGTCTGATTGCGGATGCCGTCCAGTCCTGCTGCCAGACAGAGGGCCAGCGTAATATAAGGATTCGCAGCCGGATCCGGGCAGCGCAGTTCGATCCTGGTCTCAGTGCCTCTGGCAGCCGGAACGCGCACCAGAGGACTTCTGTTTTTCGCAGACCATGCCACGTACACCGGAGCCTCAAAGCCCGGAACAAGGCGCTTGTAAGAATTAACCAGAGGATTGGTCACAGCGGCCATTCCCTGAATATGTTTCATGATACCACCGATAAAATAATACGCTTCTTTACTCAGCCCCAGTTCACCTTGTGTGTCTGCAAAGATATTTTTACCATCCTTGGACAGTGACATATTAATATGCATACCGGAACCCGCCACACCGTATTTCGGCTTCGGCATAAAGGTAGCGTGAAGGCCATGCCGTTTGGCGATGGTCTTTACAGCCAATTTGAATGTCATGATATTATCGGCTGTCTTTAATGCCTCATCGTATTTAAAATCAATCTCATGCTGTGCCGGTGCTACTTCATGATGAGAGGATTCAATATCAAAATCCATATCCTCCAGCGTCAGCACCATATCACGTCTCGCGTTCTCGCCAAGATCCACCGGACCCAGATCAAAATAGCCTGCCTTCTCATGGGTGATCGTAGTCGGCATACCGTCATCATCCGTATGGAACAGGAAGAATTCGCATTCCGGTCCCACGTCAAACTGATAACCCATATCCGCCGCTTCCTGCAGGACTTTCTTTAATATATAACGTGGATCACCCTCGAAAGGCTGGCGGTCCGCCTTGTACACGTCACAGATCAGACGTGCCACCTTGCCGTCCTGGGGACGCCATGGAAATATCTCAAAAGAATCCAGATCCGGATACAGATACATATCCGATTCCTCCATGCGCACAAAGCCTTCGATGGCAGACCCATCAAACATACAGTTATTGCTCAATGCCTTTTCCAACTGGCTGGATGTGATCGCCATATTTTTCATCATACCAAACATATCCGTAAACTGCAGACGAATAAACTCAACATCCTCATCTTCTACAATCTGTAATATGTCTTCCCGTGTGTATTTCGACATAATCTCTCTCCTTCTCAAACAACGCTCCCAAAAAGAAAATTCAAAATCAAAAAGGGGTGCATGAATATATTCAGCACCCCTTTGTCCTGTTTTAAATAATAACAGGCGATTTCTTTTTTGTCAAACACTACTTTATATTTTTGAGACTCCGATCCATAAAAAATGTATTCGCATTATACAGAAACAGTATCTGATCGATCTCCTCCGCCTGGATCAGTTCCTGCAGCTTGCCATAATAGTAGCGCGGATCCACCACCACGATCTCGCGATAATATGGTGCCAGAAAAGGAATCATGCAATTAGCGTAGGAATCTTTTAATACCAGCAGCCGCCTGTCTTCCGCTGCCGGTGTCTGGATGCGGATCTCTGCGTGATTGCCGTCCAGAAACATAGCATACTGATCTTTGGTCTCCAGTTTCTCTTTATTATAGAAAGTACCCGTCTTCTTCTGCTCCTCCACATAAGTAACGACCACGTCCAGACCGTCCTTGGGTGTATAGATGGCTATGGCATCCTTCTGATTTGTATGAAATCCACTCTTTGCCGCCAGCGTACCCACAAAATCATCACTTACGAGAATTCGCTCAAATGCTGTCTTCTCTGGTTCTATCCCCATGCTCTGGGCAAGCGGATCAAAGGCCAGACGGGCGGCATCTGTTGTCCAATGATGATCCATGCGGTAGTACAGCTGCGTGTCTGTGTTGTCCCGAAAAAGTTCCCGTATATCCACATTCTGGATGGAGGTCTGGGTCAGATCCGCGGCAAATACGTCCATGGCCTGGTCCTGATCTCCCACCGGCGCACCCATAGGCAGACGGTCTGCATATATATTCACCGCATTGGGCACCAAAAGGAAGTACTGCTGCAGATTCTCATTAGTCTTCGAAAAATTCTTCAAAGCTTCCATAGTCTTGGCGTAGTCTGCCTCTGGCTGTTTTTCAAAATTTTCCAGTAGATAATCATCCGCCCCCAGGAAGACTCCGTTTGCCTCCGTCTTTCCCAGCATTTTCTCTACGGTGCTTTTCAGATAGATCCATTGATTCCGGAAAGGGAACTGATCATTCTGGTAATTCTCATAAGCCGTCTCATAAGAACCGTCCAACACCCCCGCCACCGTAATGTCCGGGCTGGTCTGCAGCGTACGATTCTCCTGATCGGAGAATGTTTTTTCTTCCCCGATCAGACCGGCAAACATCAGCACCCCAACGATTCCCATGACCGAACAGGCGGTCAACGCCCGAAAGGTTTTTCCGGTTTTCTTCTTCTTTTCCATATACATAACCTCTAAAATCTGAAATACAAAAATGGATTGTAGGTATCATATACCAAAAACGCAATGCACAGCACAAAAATGATGATATGTACCAGCGCCGCCAGGACTTTGCTGTTTGCAGTCGCCCTGCAGTACCACACGTATAATTGTCGGCGTGAAGCGAGCATACAGATCAGGAGTAAAATCAGATTTTCCTTGAGATAATAAAAGGTATGTCCATTCCATACGCCATGATCAAAACGAAACATAGCCTCCAGGGTCGCGCCTGCTCCCTGCATGGTTCCACTGAAGAAAAATACCCAGCCGATCATGACCAGCACGATGCTGTAGATACCCTGCAGCCAGGAGGGCAGTTTTTCCAGATATTTTCCAATCACATATTTTTCCAATATCAAAAGAATGCCGTAATACATTCCCCAGAAAACAAAATTCCAGCTGGCGCCGTGCCAGAGTCCGGTGAGCATCCACACGATCAAAAGATTGATCACATGGCGCTTCACAGATACCCGGTTGCCACCCAGGGGAATATACACATATTCCCGGAACCAGGTGCTGAGGGAAATATGCCACCTGCGCCAGAATTCCGTAATGCTCTTAGACTGGTATGGATAATCAAAGTTCTTCGGAAAATGGAATCCAAACATATGCCCCAGCCCCATAGCCATATCCGAATAACCGCTGAAATCAAAATAAATCTGGAACGTATACGCCAGCACACAAAGCCAAGCCAGAATAGTCGTCGTCTGGCCCTCCGGCAATGCATGTAATGTCTCGAAAAGTTTCCCCATACTGTTGGCCAGAAGCACCTTTTTTCCCAGTCCCCGGATAAATCTTTCACAGCCCTGCTCGAACATTTCACCGGAAAATATCCGGCGGTCCAGCTGCCGGCCTATATCCACATAGCGCACGATGGGGCCTGCGATCAGCTGTGGGAACATGGACACGTACACACCGAATTTCACAATATTTTCCTGCACTGTGACTTTCTTCTTATATACATCGATTACATAAGACATGGTCTGAAAGGTATAAAAAGAAATACCGATGGGCAGCGGCAATGCCTTATAAGAAAATGTGGTACGAAAAATACCATTTACCGTATCCACAAGGAATCCATAATATTTAAAGAAACATAAAATAAACAGATTGACCACCACGGCAAAGATCAAACTGCGTTTTGCCGCTTTTGTATCATCACTGCGGCAGGAGATATCCAGTCCCAAAACGTAATTGAACACAATGGAGAAAATCATGAGCACCACATAGACGGGCTCGCCCCAGGCATAGAAAAAATGCTCACCAAAAGAAGTACCGCATTCTGGAATTTTTGCGGTACCACGTAATACAGAACCAGCACCACCGGCAGGAACAAAAATATAAAAAGTATGCTGCTAAATATCATTTTTCATTCTCCCTTATCAGGATTTTTTGATGGCAGACAGGAATCTTTCTTTCCATAACCCCACCTGATCAGAGACGCCAAAAAACAGACAGTCTCCGTAAACGACCACCTTACTCTTTTCCAGAAGTCCCGACTGTTCCATGCCGTATCCGTCAAAAGCCGTTTTCTGGGTGGCCAATCGTTCCTTAACTAACGCCGTGTAAGTTCCCATCTTTCCGTCCTTTGTCTGCAGGATCAGCAATTCGTCCACATCTGTGGACGCTTTTGGGTAATAGAGCAGAAATGCACCTATATCATCTGCATCTATACCGTATAGCCTCATAAGTGCCTGGGTATCTCCCTGCACCATGTCCGCCGCCTGTGCATCCTGCTCGTAGAGTGCCTGCAGCATCTCTGCGGGCAACTGCTTTGTCACCTCCGGACGGCCTATGAAAAATAATAACACAGCCAGAAGTATAATTAAAATTGCTTTTGCAGCATTCAATTTTTTTATCATAATCCCGCCTCATTTAACATATGGGTCAGCCAGTATGGAAAATACTCCGGCAGCGGGTGGATACCGTCCTTGCTGTAGAGTTCATCATGGCCTTCCAGAATAGATGTATTGTCGATGAATGTAATCTGCAGCTGACTGCACATAGCCACGATGGCCGCATTATATGCATCCCTGTTTTGGAAATCCGGTTCTTTTTCCAAAGCCTCCGGCAGCATGGGGTTTATATTATTCACGTAGATCTTCGTCTCTGGCAGTGCCTGCTGCAACGTCTGGATATTCCGCGTATAGTCTCCGATAAATGCATCTACATTTCCCTCATAGGTCGTCATATCATTGATACCCATCTGGAAAAATACGCATTTGGGATTCAGCCCTATGGACGTCTGGATCAAATCTTCAATATTATTTACACTGATGCCCCGCTTGTATACCGTCTCCGTGGCCGGCAGGAATCCATAATCAGCCAGTCCTTCTACCATAGAGTCGCCCAGTATGATACTGCCCTCAAAATCCTGCTGCAGTTGCGTATACCCCCGCACCTGCAATGTATTGTACAAATCATCTTCCTGCCCTTTTGACATTGCTGCCGCCGCCTGGTCTTCCACCTGCACATCCGTTTCCTGTGTTGCCTCGGCCGCCTCCAGGTCCTGTATCTCTTTCTCCGTCTCCGTATAATCAGCCTTTGACAACTGCTCCAGTTTCGCCAGCCCCTGTGACACATCCACCGTCTCTGGTGCCACATAGCCGGGTGTTTGCAGCAAAAAAAGACCTGCCACACAGATAATGGCAGCGCCAATGATTTTATCTATATTTATTTTGGGGAATTTGGATTTGAACTCCATGCTGCTTTTTGGCACAGAACTGTGCGCCCCTCTCATTAAAATAACCACTTTGTTTATCATACATGGAAATGCAGAAAAATGCAATGCATGAGAATAAACTGGGACGCTTATCAGGGGAATACATACAGCCAAAACAGAATGCCCCAAAATGGCCAATAATCGCAAAATATTTACCAGCCATAAAAGAGCATCCTGTCCATTTTACATTTCTATAGCAATCCCTACATCATCCTTCTGTGGATATTTCACGATCAAATCACAAATATGCTCCGTCTCCTTTTCATCCATCTCAAGCAATTCCGCGATTTCCTGCGCCTTCATTCCTTTATTCACCTTCGCCCGGACCACCGCAATCAGGCTTGCTTTTCCCTCTGCAATGCCCTTTACAATTCCTTTTTTAATTCCACGTTCCTCCAGTTCATCAAAAGCCTTACACATATCGATCTTCTCTCCTTCCGTTTCCTGCTTATTCTTCACGATCCGCAGTCTTTTCCTTTCCCCCAGCAGTTCAGAAAAAGTATCCACCAGATCTTCCTCCACACTGCAAAAACGTTCCTTATTCTCCTGCACATACGCTTCCAGATCCGCCAGGCTGCCAGCATTTTTCATCACCCCGAAAAACTCCCTCAGATCCGACTGATACACCTCCGGATGTTTCACCCCATTGACCTGTATCAGATTCATCTTATAATTCGGCACGTACTCCTTGAGATTCTCATACGGCCCAAAATCCATCATCCCATGCAGGTCCAAACTTCCGTCCCACGGCCTGCTCCCATGATAGAGCAAAAATGTGATAACGGGCTTTATCTTATCCTCTTTCTTCATCCCCGACAAGAATTCAGCCGGTGTCACCAGGTCCTTATCGCCCTTATGCTTTGCTTTATACTGGTCCACCTGCTCCACATAATTCAGTGCATCGTACAACATCTCACGCACCGGCATGGCATAATGGACCTCCATCTGGTTCTCACACCCCACAATCACAAAAATGTGCTCCGCTGTAATTACACGCAGGATATCCCTAAAACGAGAGATTGTAATCACCGCTCCATTCTTATCCTTGACGATTTTCTTACTCTCCCCGGACAAAATCTCCAGATCTTCCGCCCTGATGATCTGTTCCCCACGGAAACAATTCACGTTGACAAGATCCGCAACCCTCTCCGGCTTTCCAATATACCGTACCAAAACCTGATCCTTCTTCTGTTTCATAGACGTTCCTTTCTTAGACAGATATTGCTCGACACAATATCAAATAGATATGATTTTTAGAAATGTAATGCATGGCAAGTTATATGCACATTGTAATATTGCATATGGTAAAAATCAATCCCTCCTTTCACTTTTCCTAATAAAAAATGGAACAGATGGCAGACATGCCCGACACAGCGAATGCTGTATAGATAGAATACTATAATTCTGCAAAAAGCACAAGACCCCAAACAAGAAACAAATAGCTGCCTCGATTTGTGTCTGCACTTTTATATGACTTGAGCAATTTGTATGCCATAATATACAAAATATGGACAGATTCTATAGCAAGACTAGACAAAAACCGCTATAATATATATAACAAACCAGGAGATGACAATTATGATCAGGACTATTGCTATTTGTGATGATGATTTGGAGGATGGACAGCGCACGCTTCGTGTCCTTAGGGACTTCGAGAAGGAAATGAATGACGTATATACGATTACTCTCTATGATGGGGGCCGCAGCCTTCTCAGCGCTTGTCACGAAAATAAAATACAACCGGATGTGATCTTTATGGACATCGAATTAGGGGATATGACCGGTATTGAGATTACCAACGAAATCAACCAGTTTCTTCCTCAATGCCATATTGTCTACCTGACCAACCACATCCAGTATGCCACAGATGTATACGCAACACAGCATCACTTTTTTGTGGTTAAAAACGAACTGCCGGAACGCCTTTTTCAGATTCGGGAAAAATCTCTGCGTCTGGAAAGAGAAAATAGTGAATGCGTCCATATTCTTTTAAAGAACAACGAACAGCGCATATTAGAAAAAAAGAATATCTCTTATCTGGAACGCCAAGGCAGAATCACTCATATTTATACCACAGACGAAATTCTGGAATCAAAGTTGAAACTTGAAGAATTAGAACTGCTTCTGGGTGGAACTCCCTTTGTACGCTGCCATGTCAGTTATATTGTCAGTTTCAGTCACATCATGGTCTACAAACGCACTGAACTGACCATAGATGGGAACAACTGCATTCCCATCAGCAGACGGTATCAGAAAGAGGTGCGGGAACAGTTTATGAACTGGTCCAAACAGCATCTGTTTTAAGCGCATGGGGGGATACGAAACATGAATGTTTTTTATTTTTTATGTCACAATTTTTTCATCGAACTATTGGTCACGCTGCAGTTCTCCCTTGTTATGGATGAATTGTTAGACATTGACGCCAAACAAAAAAAGTTCACTTTGCTTATATACTTTTGCAAATTTGTAGTCCTCAATCTTCCCATGCTTTATTTCAAAAATTTTGTTTTCCCATCGAATCACTGGATGGGTTTCGTAAATCTCATAAATGTACTTTTTATATTCACGACACTGAAGGTATTGACCCACCTGCCTTATATACGGATCATTATAGCCTGTTATCTGGCTGAACTGTTCGGCATGTTTGCCATCGTGCTGCCCTATAATCTGGTTCTTTATCTGGCGACCCGAAATACCGGTGCTGTAAATATATTCGAGACACCTCCGAATCTCTATACCATCGTTGGTATCCTGCTTGCACTTTTACTGATCCTGCTCAACAAAAAAATCGTGCACCGATGGTTCCATAATTTTTCCAAATGGACCATTCGTTGTCAGCCTGGCTGGTGGGTAATGCTGGTCTTATTCTATGGATTCAGTTTACTTTTCTACAACGCGGATAATGCATTCACCACCTCCCGCTACGCTATATTTTGTGTAGCGGAGATGCTCTTCGGTGTTCTGACGTTGTACTTTGTTTCCTGGTTAATGCGCAGGCGCGATTCCAGACGGCTGCAGCAGGAAAATCGGATTCTAACCGTGGAAAATACATTTATGAAGGAATACTACCATACGCTGACCAATCAGATGGACTATACCAGAAAATTTCATCATGACATCACAAAACACATGGATATTCTGAAAGAACTGACCGCAAATGTCGATGTGGATAGACGAATTTTGGACTATGCAAAAGAATTAGAAACTGCCTTTCATCAGATTACCCCTTTGTCGTACTGCAAGAATCCAGTCTACAACGCTATTCTGGTTAATAAAGTAAAACAATGTGAGGAAAAACAGATATCTTTTCGGATCGAAATGCAGCATTTTGATACAGGAAAGATAAAAGAAATCGATATGGTAGCCTTGCTGGCCAACCTTCTGGACAATGCCATTGAAGAATGTGATCGTCTGCCAGATACCACGCAAAAGCAGATGCAGATTCGAAGTGATATGCAAAAGAACAATCTTTTTATTCAGGTATGCAATAGCTCACAACTGAATACTCCGGACATTTTAACCGCAAAAACAAAAAAACCGGACGCATATGCACACGGTGTAGGTACTACGATTATCCAGGAAATCATCGAAAAGTATAACGGTACCATGACCTCAGCATTCCATAATGATATACTTGAAATACTGATTCAGTTTCCGCTGGAGTAGTCTGCTGCATATTGACCACAACAATATTGCCAAAAATGTATTTCGAAAATGAAGGACCATGCTCCCTCTTATTGTATTATCATCTCACAAACAAATAACTCGGTTCTATCTCCAGGTGCTCTGCAAGCTGCAGCAGCACTGTCAGTGTTGGATTGGCTTTTCCACTTTCCAGCCAACTAATGTAGGTACGGTTGGTATTCATTTTTCTTGCAAGTTTTTCTTGCGTCAGACCCCTTTTTTTCCGGTATAAAACCAGATTTTTCCTGACTATATGATGGAATTCTCCCCCTATATGTTTCATTATACCTCTTTTCTCATGGTCCTTCGAAAAGGATACGAAAAAGTACCAAAAAAGTGACCTGTTTTTTAGCAGAAAGTGAATTTTTTGGGGTCTTTGGAAGCATTGACAAATATCGATTTGAACGCTAGAATAAAGAAGTAATGTAACTGGTCAGATATTGGACAGTTACGAAGCAGTAAAGCAATACGTATCTATTTATATCAAACTAAGGGGGTAATTAAATGGAGAAACTATTCAAGCTAAAAGAGAACAACACGACCGTCAAGACTGAGATCCTGGCAGGTATTACCACATTCCTGACTATGGCTTATATCCTGGCTGTCAACCCGACAATGTTAAGCGCGTCCGGCATGGACAATGGTGCTGTTTTTACCGCGACCGCGTTAGCTTCCGCACTGGCTACTTTCATTATGGCCTTCTGGGCAAACTATCCTATCGCTTTATCAGCAGGTATGGGATTGAATGCTTACTTTGCTTTCAGTGTATGTCTTACTGATTTGAAGGGCCTCGACGATCCATGGAAGATTGCTCTTGCTGCTGTATTAGTAGAAGGTATCATATTTGTTCTCCTGTCTTTTTTCAAATTCCGCGAGCGTATCGTAAATTCTATCCCGCAGAATCTGAAATACGGTATCACCGCCGGCATCGGACTGTTTATCGCTTTTATCGGTCTGCAGGGTGCTGGTATCGCCGTAAACGATGACTCGACACTGGTTAATCTTGGCGATTTCGCAACACCAGCCGTGGCGCTGTGCCTCATCGGTGTTCTGGCTATCGCTATTATGAATCATTACAAAGTAAAAGGCGCAATCCTCTGGGGCATCCTTTTGACCTGGGTTCTGGGTATTATCGCTGAGCTGGCCGGATGGTATGTAGTAGATGTGGAGGCAGGTGTTTATTCCCTGATTCCTTCCTTTACCGCTTCCAGCTTTGTACCGCCATCAATCTCCAGCACGTTCTTCGCTTTTGATTTCAGCTGGATCAGCGGACATATTATTCCGTTTATCGTTATTGTTTTCTCATTCCTCTTTGTCGATATGTTTGATACCATCGGCACCGTTATCGGTGTTGCAGATCAGGCAGATTTACTGGATGAGAATGGTGAATTACCGCGAGTTGGCCGTGTTCTTATGGCAGACGCAATCGGTACCTGTGCTGGTGCCTGCCTCGGTACTTCCACTATCACAAGTTTCGTAGAATCCACCGCCGGTGTTGCGGAAGGTGGACGTACAGGTCTGACCGCTTTGACAACAGGTATCCTGTTCATCGTTGCATTGTTCCTGTCACCGATCTTCCTTGCGATCCCGTCCTTCGCGACCGCGACCGCTTTGATCTACGTTGGTTTCCAGATGGCATCTGCTATTACCAAGATGACCTTCAACGGTGATATGGCGGATTCCTTCAGCGGATATCTGGCTTTCCTGATCATGCCGCTTACATACTCCATCGCCAATGGTATTATGTTTGGTATGCTCTCATGGGTTATCATCAAATTATGTACAGGCAAGGCAAAAGATGTCAATCCGATCATGTATGTTATCGCAGCACTGTTTATACTTCGAATCCTGACATTAGTTGTCAATGTATTCTAACTGAATAATAAAAATTTGTGGTAAAAAACATCCCCCGGAGGAAATGCTCCGGGGGTATTTTTTATTCTCGTTTTTTATGTTTTCAAAAGCCTTTCTTTTTCAGGTCCGCAACAAGCTGTACGTAGAATTCCCGCACATCAAAGCCAGGGAAATTCTCCCGGTTCAGGTCTATCATGTCTCCGTGAGAGATACCACGCCTGCCTTCAACCGTCAGATATGTATAATCCTCGCCCCAGGCGAAGGATTCATAGCCCACCAGACCATCGTTGTCCCCATCAAAATGTTCCACCAGCTTTTGGGAAAAATTCAGCGGAAATCTGCCACCGGAAGCAACATTCAATTTCGAGCCTACGCTCTGCTCATAGATCCCTGCCATATCCGGCATGAGTTCATTTAACTCCACGGCACGGCTGGCAGTCAGGTCATAGACAGCGGCAAGGAAATCCGGATTGGGATCCCCAAGTTTTTTCAAAGTCCCATTGTACATAGCCGCCATGTTATCCTGGACAGATTTGGGGATCTTCCCCAACAGATAATCTGCAAATACACATCCCCGGTGGGGCGTGTTGATAGTGGTAATGGACGCCACATAAGGTGCCATGCCAAGCTGGCTTATGGCGTAGCGACTATCCAGCCCTCCCTTGGAATGGGCTATAATATTGACCTTCTCACAGCCTGTTTCCGCGATGATCTGCCGGATGCGCGCTTCCAGTTCTGCCCCACTGTCCTTAACCGATGCGGCTGACTGATGATCGCCATAGTAAATGATGGCCCCGTTTCGCTCCAGTTCTTTTGGAATCCTCCCCCAGTAATTAAAATACTGGAAATCCCGGAAGAACACACCATGGACCATGAGAAGGGGATATCTGGTCGCACAGATATCCTTCCCCTGTCTGGACTTGTCAAGGAGGGCCTTGTTGATCTCCACCTCCACTTCCGCGGAGGCAATCCCTATGATTCTCCCCAGGGCATACATATTGGCAAATGGAATCCATCCACAAACGATTCCTATGATCCGGTGCTTGAGCCCCAGCTGCTTTGAAGTAACGTATACAGAAATAATGCCATTCCAGAAAACGATACTTTCCACCACGATACAAAGCAGCAAGTTTATCACATAGAGTTCCCATTGATCCGGTATCATAGAAAAGGCCAGCACGATTTCACAGATCAGTGACAGCAGCGCTGATACCAGAAACATTTTCAGGCATTGTACACCGTGAAAACACATGCGCAGCCGGAAACTGGGGTAATACCGCTTTGCCAGTGACGGGAACACATTGATCAGTACGAATAAAATAAGACTCGCCCACCACAGTCCATTCATTTCTCTGGTATGGTACATCCAGAAACTATTCGCTATGAAAGTCAGAATCAGGGACGAGACGATCAGGTAACAGGTTTGAACAACTTTTGATTCCGTTTTCATCTTACTTTAGTTCCTCCAATAATGATGTTCCTATGGTGCCCTCCGGCATGGCCACATCAAAGTTCGCTGCTATGGTAGCGCCCAGCACCGCGAAGGTGTCCTGCTCCGGCAATGGGCCCGGCTGGGTCAGTTTGGGTGAATATGCCAGAAACGGCACTTTTTCTCTGGTGTGATCCGTGCCCTTATAGGTGGGATCGTTACCGTGATCCGCCGTCAGTATCAGCAGATCGTCCTCCCGCAGGCCCTCCAGAAGAACCCCCAGATTCGCATCGAATTTCTCGATTTCACGGGCATAACCAACCGGGTCTCTTCTGTGTCCCCACAATGCATCAAAATCCACCAGATTCACAAAACACAGGCCATGGAAGTCACGTTTCGCCTCTTCTATAGTCTGCTCCATACCGTTTACGGAACTCTCCGAATGAATCGCCTTCGTAATGCCCTCGCCCACGAAAATATCGTTGATCTTTCCGATGGAGATCACATTATACCCGGCATCCTTCAGGGCATTTAATGCCGTTGGTCCAAAAGGCTTCACCGCATAGTCATGACGATTGCTGGTCCGCTTGAATTCACCTTTTTTCTTTCCGATATAGGGGCGGGCAATGACCCGGCCTACCTTCCATTCGTCCTTCATAGTCAGTTCCCTGGCTATCTCACAGCAGCGGTACAACTCCTTCAGGTCAAAGGTCTCTTCGTTGCCGCAGATCTGCATAACAGAATCCGCCGAGGTGTAGACGATCATATTTCCGGTAGCGATCTCCTCCTCTGCCAGTTCATCCAAGATCTCTGTGCCGCTGCTGCTCTTATTTCCGATGATCTTATGCCCGGTACGTCGGCTCAGCTCGTCAAGGAGTTCCGGCGGAAAGCCATGGTCCGTAAAGGTGATAAAAGGCTTCGTCGTGTTGAGCCCCATCATCTCCCAGTGCCCAGTCATGGTATCCTTGCCTCTGCTGGTCTCGTGAAGTGCTGTGTAGTAAGCTTTTGGTTGCTCCACCGGTGCCACCTGCTTCAGCGGGTGCAGATTCGCCAGCCCCATCTTCTGTAGATTGGGAATGTGAAATGCATCCACCGACTGGGAAATATGTCCCAGTGTATCCACACCTATATCACCAAACTCCGGCGAATCCTCCACGGCTCCCATGCCAAGAGAATCCAAAACAATCAGAAATATACGATTAAATTTGCTCATGTCCGCTCCTTGCCTGCTGTTCTATTTTTGCATCAAATTGCCAGGTCCAAATCCCATGGGAAATAATTCTTCCAGGGTATATATCTCATACTCTTCCACACTTCTTGCCAGAATGATCTGGAACTCATCCGGCTGGCAAAACTCCATCATAACCTGCCTGCACATGCCACAGGGCGGTGCATATTCCGCCAGCTGTTTGGCCCTGGCATCCTCGCTTCCACCCACGATGCAGATAGCCCGAAATGCCCGCTGCCCTTCGCTCACCGCCTTGAAAAAGGCTGTGCGCTCTGCACAGTTTCCAGGAGAATATGCAGCGTTTTCCACATTACATCCTGTGTAGATCACCCCATCCTCACCCAAAAGTGCAGCCCCCACCCGATAGCCTGAATAGGGCACATAAGAAAACATTCTCATGCCAAGGGCCTTCTCTATCATTTCCCGAACAGGAAGTTCTTTTCCCATTTCCATACGCATCTCCTTAATAACCAGTTGCCTCTTCCTGTTTTGCGATCTTTACGATACGGCTGGTTCCCAGTCGGCTGGCGCCCAGTTCAATAAAACGTTCCGCATCCGCCAAGGAAGAAATCCCTCCGGCCGCCTTGATCTTCACTTTGGGTCCTACGTGCTTCGCAAAAAGTTCCACATCCGCGAAGGTCGCTCCTGCCGTGGAAAATCCTGTGGAGGTCTTGATATAGTCAGCCCCTGCCGCAGTCACCACCTGGCACATCTTTATCTTTTCTTCTTCGGTCAGCAGGCAGGTCTCGATGATGACCTTTAATATCTTATCCCCGCAGGCATCTTTTAATACAGCGATCTCCCGCTGTACCTCCTCATATTTTTTATCTTTTACCCAGCCAATGTTAATAACCATATCAATCTCGTCGGCTCCGTTTGCCAGGGCATCTTTCGTCTCGAATTCTTTCACCGCCGTGGTGTTATAACCGTTGGGGAAACCGATCACCGTGCAGATCTGCATCTTATTTCCCACATATTCTTTCGCCTGTTTGACGAAGCTGGCCGGAATACATACGGATGCAGTCTGATAATGCATGGCATCGTCACATATCTGTCTGATCTCCGCCCAGGTTGAGGGCTGCAATAATAAAGTATGGTCACATTTTGCTAAAATATCTTTTATCTCCATTTTTTCTCCTATGCCAGTTCCAAAGCTATTTCCATCATTTTTCCAAATCCCACCTGACGCTCCTCGGCGCTCAGTCCCTCATGCCGATACAGATGGTCCGAGATCGTCAGGATACACAGGGCATTCTTGCGCGCCTTTGCCGCATTCATATACAAAGCCGCCGCCTCCATCTCAATGGCCATAACACCCATGCTACGCCATCTGTCAAAGGCAGTCTCGTCCGCATCATAAAACACATCGGAGGATAGCACATTACCTACTTTGACCGTTGTCCCCTGCTCTCTGGCCGCCTGTACCGCCTTCTCCAGCAGTCCATAGGTGCCAATGGGCGCAAAGGTCCCCGGCAGGTTGTACTGATGGGCATAATTGGAATCTGTGCAGGCACCCATGCCGATGACTACGTCCATGAGCTCCACCTCATCCTGAATCGCCCCAGCGGAACCGATGCGGATAATATTGTCCACGTCATAAAAATTGTATAATTCATAAGAATAAATGCCGATGGACGGCATACCCATGCCGCTGCCCATGACAGATATTTTCTTTCCCTTATAAGTGCCCGTATAGCCCAGCATATTTCGCACGGTGTTAAAGCACACCGGATCTTCCAGATACGTGTCTGCAATGTATTTCGCCCGAAGAGGATCCCCCGGCATAAGCACGGTCTTTGCAATATCTCCCAGCTGCGCTTTGTTGTGTGGTGTCGGTGTATTCGCCATAGTCTTATTCTCCTTTATCCTGTTTGATCAATACGCGGATAGCCTCAACCGCCGTCCGTATGGCCATATCGGTGTCGTGTACCACCGGATTTTCCAGTCCCTGTTTCGCCCTCTCCTGGTTCGCCATGACGAGAAAAACACTGCCTGTGCGCACGCGCAGATAATTTCCTACGATAAATAAAGCAGCTGACTCCATCTCGGAAGCCATGCATCCCATACGCACCCAGGCTTCCCATTTATCCATGAGCTCGTAACTCACCGGCTTGATCTCCGGGGAATGCTGTCCGTAGAAGGAATCCTTGCACTGTACCACACCCACATGATAAGGCTGCTGCAAGGTCTTCGCCCCCGCCACCATGGCATTCAAAACATCCAGATCTGGCACGGCCGGATACTCGATGGGGGCGTATTCCTTACTGGTTCCTTCCATGCGGATGGCGCCGTTTGCAATGACCAGGTCACCGCTTTTGACTTCCACCTGCATGCCGCCGCAGGTGCCCACCCGCAGGAATGTATCTGCACCGCACTGTACCAGTTCTTCCATGGCGATAGCCGCGGAAGGTCCGCCGATACCCGTGGAGGTCACGCTGACCTTCTCCCCATCCAGATAGCCTGTGTAGGTAATGTATTCCCGGTTGTCGGCAACCAGTTTGGGATCATCAAAATATTGGGCAATCTTTTCACACCGCTTTGGATCTCCCGGCATGATCACGTATTTCCCCACTTCCCCCGATGCCACCTGAATATGATACAGACGCCCCGCATCTTCCGAATAATTAATCATAGGAATTTCTCCTCTCCATTACTTTTTTATATTTACTATATTACATCAAAACAAAGAAAAAGAACAGTCCACGATGACTGTTCTTTCTTATCCTAATCACAGATATTTGCAAAGCTTCCGCGGCAGACCTCCGCCAGACGGATGGGATCTACCTTGACTGTGGAGCCGATGCGCCCTCCACTCACGTAGATCTGGTCAAATGCTTTGGCCGTCTCATGGATGACCGTCTTGAACTGCTTTTTCATGCCCAGGGGACTACAGCCGCCCCGCACATACCCGGTGATCTTGGTAATGTCCCGCACATGAATCATTTCAATGGATTTCTCTCCTACCACCTTCGCAGCCGCTTTCAGATTCACTTCCAATTCAATAGGAAGCACAAACACGTAATACTCCTTACTTTTTCCCTGTGCCACAAGCGTTTTGAAAGACTGTTCATAAGGCGCACCTGTAATGTCTGCAGAATGCAGTCCGTCGATGAATTCGTCACATTCGTAGGTTAAAATCTCATAAGGGATCTTGTTTTTATCCAGGATCCGCATCACATTTGTTTTGATTTCTTTTTCTTTTGCCATACCTAAAGTATAGCAAGTTTCCCGAAAATGTAAAGATACTTCTAGACTACAGAACAGGAATAAAACTCTTAGCAAGTAAACTTGCACAAGTTTTGTTCCTTTCTTCTGCAGTCTGGAATTGCTAATCCACGTACTCCAATTTGCTCACCGAAATCTCATAAGCCACGCGTTTTTCCGCTTCTGTGTCACTGATCTTTTTCATGTATTCCCGGCTCTGGATGCGGCCCCAGACCAGCACGTGGCCGCCTACCTCGAAGGCTGAGGCGTAGCGGGCATTCCTGCCCCAGCAGATACATGGGATATAATCAGATTTGCCATAGGGACGGTTTACTGCGATCAGCAGGTCCGCAATCTCCCGGCCCAGCGGGGTCTTACGGTAAACGGGTGCTTTACATATGTACCCGTCCAGAAAAATCTGATTGGTCTTGGTGGATTCATCCTCCTCGTCCACGAACTCCAGCTCCCGCACAAAGACGGACAGCACCAGCCGGTTCTTCTTCTCCTCGTGTCGGTTGTAGGAGCGGAACTGCCCCGACACCTGAATATATTCCCCCTCGTAATCCTGGGTAATATCGATAAGTCTCTCCGAGATCATGAGCGGTATCACATCCTCCTGATCACTCAATCGTTTTACCACCAGATCCAGGGTATAGAATCCCTCCCCGAACACCTGATGACTGAATGTAAATGGGGATGCAATGCGTCCCATAACTGCTACCTGGTTGTTTTCAATAATCTTATCTGACATAATTGTTGTTCACCTTCCTCTTCCTGGTATTTTGTCTATATTAGCCTATGAGACTCGCCCCCTTTTTAGAACTTGAAATCTTGTTTTTCTAAAACACATAAAATACTGTATGCAAATGAGGGAAAAAGTGTTATACTAGTTCAGTTAAGGGTAAGCAACGAAAGGAATCGGAGAATCATACATGAAAACAAAGAGAGAAGATATTAGAAACGTAGCAATCATCGCCCATGTAGATCATGGTAAAACAACATTAGTAGATGAATTATTAAAACAGAGCGGTACCTTCCGGGCCAATCAGGAAGTCCAGGACCGTGTCATGGACTCTAATGACATCGAGCGTGAACGTGGTATCACTATTTTATCTAAAAATACCGCAGTACATTATAAAGATACAAAGATCAACATCATCGACACACCAGGCCATGCAGACTTCGGCGGAGAAGTAGAGCGTGTCCTTAAGATGGTAAACGGCGTTATCCTGGTGGTAGACGCTTTCGAGGGCGCTATGCCCCAGACCAAATTTGTTCTGAAGAAAGCGCTGGAATTAGACCTCCACGTGATCGTCTGTATCAATAAGATCGACCGTCCGGAGGCACGTCCTACAGAAGTTATCGACGAAGTTCTGGAACTTCTCATGGACCTGGACGCGTCCGACGAGCAGCTTGACTGCCCATTTTTGTACGCTTCCGCAAAAGCAGGCCATGCTATGCTGGATCTGAACGATACACCAGAAGATATGACCCCATTATTCGAGACCATCTTAAACTACATCCCGGCACCGGAAGGTGACCCGGAAGCAGGCACACAGATCCTGATCAGCACCATCGACTACAATGAATATGTAGGCCGTATCGGCGTTGGTAAGGTGGACAATGGTTCTATCGCTATCAATCAGGAAATGATGCTGGTAAATGAACATGACTCGTCCAAGACGAAGAAGGTTAAGATCAGCAAATTATATGAATTTGAAGGACTGAGCAAAGTAGACGTACAGAAGGCAGAGATCGGCTCTATCGTAGCCATCTCCGGTATTACCGATATCCATATCGGGGACACTCTGTGCGGCGATATGGTGAATCCCGAATCTATCCCGTTCCAGAAGATCTCAGAGCCGACGATCTCCATGAATTTCATGGTAAACGACAGTCCTCTGGCTGGTAAAGAAGGCAAGTTCGTAACTTCCCGCCACATCCGTGAGCGTCTTATGCGCGAGTTGAATACAGACGTAAGTCTCCGTGTAGAAGACACAGAAAATGCAGATACCTTCAAGGTATCCGGCCGTGGCGAATTACATTTGTCCGTACTGATTGAGAACATGCGTCGTGAAGGCTACGAATTCGCAGTCAGCAAAGCGGAAGTTATCTTCCACGAAGATGAGCGCGGTGCCAAATTAGAGCCGATGGAAATCGCTTATATCGACGTTCCGGAAGAATTCTCCGGCACTGTGATCAGCAAGCTGTCTGAGCGCAAAGGTGAACTCCAGGGCATGAGCATGGCAAGCGACGGCTCTTCCCGTCTGGAATTTTCCATCCCGGCCCGTGGACTCATCGGATTCCGCGGTGACTTCATGACCTCTACCAAGGGTACCGGTATCATGAACACTATGTTTGACTGTTATGGCCCATACAAGGGCGATATTTCTTACCGCAAGCAGGGCTCCCTCATCGCATTCGAATCCGGCGAGGCAGTTGCTTACGGACTGTTCTCCGCACAGGACCGTGGTCTTTTATTCATCGGTGCCGGTGCGAAAGTATATGCAGGTATGGTGATCGGACAGAACGGTAAGGCCGAGGACATCGAATTGAATGTCTGCAAGACCAAGCATCTGACCAACACCCGTTCCTCCTCCGCAGACGAAGCGCTAAAGCTGGTAACACCGAAGGTGCTCAGCCTGGAAGAAGCACTGGAATTTATCGATACCGATGAGCTGCTGGAGGTAACCCCATCTTCTCTGCGTATCCGCAAAAAGATCCTGGATCAGAGACAGCGTAAAAGAGAAAACAGATAATTAAAAAAACGCACAATAAAAGTGAGGAAACGGTTTGATCCGCTCCTCACTTTTTCTTTTGTCTTTTTTATCTGATTATTTTGCTTTGCTTCTGGTACGTACGTCAAAGGCTACTGCTACAATGAAGATAATGCCTTTTACTACATACTGGTAAGAGATATCTACACCCATAAGGTTCATACCATTGGTCAGTGACATGATAACCAGTGTACCGATGATGGTATTGGTCACACGACCGATACCACCGCTGACTGCTACACCGCCGATATAAGAAGAAGCGATGGCATCCAGCTCGAAGCCAAGTCCTGCTGTCGGTGTTGCAGACTGCAGACGTGAGGTGTAGAGAACGCCTGCCAATGCAGCCAATACAGACATAGAACAGAATGCAAATAATGTTACTTTCTTTACATTAATACCGGAAAGTTCTGCTGCCTGCGCATTTCCACCGATACCATAGATATAACGGCCCAGACGTGTTTTGGTCAGCATATAGTTGTAGATCAAAAGCACCACGCCTACGATAACTGCTGTCCATGGAAGTCCGCTGTAGCTTGCCAGCACCCACATGATGACCATGATGATTGCAGAAAGAACGATTAATTTGCCTACAAAAATCGGTGTTGACGGCACGCTGAAATTATATTTTAATTTATTATTTCTTGCACGGATCTGTACATAAACCGCTGCAATTACCGCAACCACACCGATAATCATGGTCAGTACATGTATGCTGGATCCCAAAGGCAGATCCGGAATAAATCCATTGGAGAGTGCATTAAATCCTTCATTTGGAATAATAATCGTACCAGTCTTCTGCAGAGTCAGATTCAGCAGTCCACGAAAGATGAACATACCTGCCAAAGTCGTTACGAATGCCGGTACCCCTACTCTTGTAACAAGAAGTCCCTGATAAAGACCAATCACAAGACCAAGCACCAGTACCAGAAGAATAGCAACCCATTCATTGATATGGAACTGTGTAATCAGAACTGCTGCCACAGCCCCACAGAAACCAGCCACATATCCAACTGACAGATCGATATGTACCAATATGAGGATCAGCGTCATACCGATAGCAAGGATTGCTACGTATCCAGCCTGATTGATCAGGTTGGCGATATTTCTCGCCTGAATGAATCCGCCATGCGTCTGTATCGTAAAGAAAATCATAATCACTACCAGTGCAATATACATCATATAGTCACGTATATTACTTTTTAACAGCTGGACTGCTTCCTTTCCAAGTCCCTGTTTTTGCTTTTTGTTTTCCATTATCTAACCTCCTATGACTTGATCGCCATTTCCATTACTTTTTGTTCTGTTGCTTCTTCACTGGTGAATTCTCCGGTAATCTTTCCTTCCGACATAACATAGAGTCGATCGCTCATACCAAGTACCTCCGGCAGTTCAGAAGAAATCATGATAATGCTCATACCCTGCTCTACCAGTTTATTCATGAGCGTATAGATCTCAAATTTTGCGCCTACATCAATACCTCTGGTGGGCTCATCCAGGATTAAAACCTTTGGATTTACAAACATCCACTTGGCCAGCTGCACCTTCTGCTGATTACCACCGCTCAGGTTTCCGATCTTCTGCTCGATGGACGGTGCTTTGATATTGATGGCATCTTTGTACTCATTGGCCACACGGATCTCTTCGTTTTCATTGATGGCCAGTCCCTCTGTCAGCTTCTCCAGATTGGCGATGGTGGTGTTATAGCGAATATCCTGTATGAGGATCAGTCCGTTTCCTTTTCGATCCTCCGTCACATAGGCCAGACCGTTTTTGATGGCCTCCTTTGGATTCTTGAACCGTTGTTCCTTACCTTCCATAAGAAGGGTTCCTCCGGTGATCTTATAGCCGGTGGGATTGCCGAATACGCTGTGTGCCAGTTCTGTACGGCCTGCACCCATAAGACCCTGGAGTCCCACGATCTCTCCTTTGCGCACATTGATATTAATGTTGTGCAGGATCTCACGGCCCTTTTTCGGGTCGTCCACGGTCCAGTCCTTCAGTTCAAAGACAACGTCACCGCAGGTTTTGTCCTCACGCTGTGGATAGATATTGTCCATGTCCCTGCCCACCATGTGGCGGATGATTTCTGCCTCCGTCACCTCGTGCTCATGGCAGTCCATAGAACAGATTGTCGCGCCGTCACGAAGTACTGTGATGGTATCTGCGATGGCTGTGATCTCACGCAGTTTGTGTGAAATCATAATAGAGGTCACGCCCTGCTCTTTCAGTTCTTTGATCAGGTTCAGAAGATTCTGGCTGTCATCCTCATTCAGCGCTGCTGTGGGCTCGTCCAGAATCAGAAGTTTTACATCTTTGCTCAAAGCCTTTGCTATCTCTACCAACTGCTGTTTTCCTACACCAAGACTTTTTAATTTCATGGACGGATCCACATCCAGCCGGACTTTTTTCAACATTTCTGTAGCTTTTACGATTGTTTCATTCCAGTCAATATTTTTACCCTTTAATATCTCATGTCCAAAATACACATTTTCATACAAACTAAGTTCCGGAATAAGTGCCAGTTCCTGATAGATGATAGCTATGCCCTTCTCCTCACTGTCTGCAATTCCTTTGAACGATTGTACCTCTCCATTATAGACAATGTCTCCGCTGTACGTTCCGAACTGGTGCACACCTGAGAGCACCTTCATCAGCGTGGATTTACCTGCTCCGTTTTCTCCTACCAGACAATGAATTTCGCCGCGTTGTACTTTAAAATTCACATTATTCAGGGCTTTGACTCCAGGAAATTCTTTTGTAATATTATTCATTTCCAGTATATAGTCGTTCATTTGCAGCCTCCTTCAAACAAAATCGGTTTTATAAATCATAGACTTATAAAACCGACTTTCTTGCATTTACTTTTTTTCAGTTTTATTTAAGTCCCGTAAAATCAGCTGCTTCATAATAACCAGAATCGATCAGAACTGACTGAACGTTGTCTTTTGTTACTACCTGGATAGCGGTCTGTTTTGCCGGTACATCAACTTTTTCGTTGTTGTAGGTTGTGTCTGTTTTCGGTGTCTCACCCTTTAAGATAGATACTGCCATATCTACAGAGTCTGCTGCCAGTGTACGGGTATCTTTGAATACGGTCATAGACTGTTTGCCATCGATTACGTACTGTACAGATGCTTTTTCTGTATCCTGACCTGTGATCAGGTAGCTTGTAACATCTTTGTCGGTTGCGAATACATCAGCGATAGAACGAGAAGTACCATCGTTTGGTGCGAGAACTGCTACATCGCCCTTCATCTCAGCACCTACTGCTGTCAAATGAGATTCTGCTTTTGATTTTGCTACGTTGAAATCCCAGTCTGTTGTGATCTGGCCGATGATCTTGCTTTCCTGATCACGGTCTAAAGTAGCTTTGTCTTTTAATGCTTCTGCTTCAGAAGAGTTTGCGATCACAAATGTTCCGTCAGCAATCTTTGGCTGTAATGCTTCCCAAGCACCTTCGAAGAAGATGAATGCGTTGTTGTCTGTTGCAGCACCTGCGTACAGATATAACGGAATGTTTGACTTGCCGCTTGGTGCGTTGTCGATAAGGTACTGACCCTGTGCAGCACCAACTGCTTTACTGTCGAATGTTACATAATAGTCAACTGCATCGGTTCCTGTGATCAGACGGTCGTAAGCGATAACGGTTACGCCTGCTGCTTTTGCTTCCTCAACACCTGCGGATGCTGCTGCACCGTCCTGTGCACAGATGATAAGTACTTTGATTCCCTGATTTAACAGAGTCTCAATATTTGTTTTCTCAGTAGCGGAAGAACCCTGGCTGAATAATACCTGATTGGTAAATCCTGCATCGCCTAAGATTTTTTCGAACTGTGCCTGATCCTGCAGCCATCTTGGCTCATCCTTTGTAGGAAGTACGACACCAACCTGTACTGCTCCGTCTTTGCTCTCGGTGTCTGCTTTTGCTGCGTCATCTGCCTTTGCTGTGTCGTCTGTTGCCGCTGCATCTGTCTTGTCTGTTGTTTCCTCTGTTGCTGCTTTGTCATCCGTTGCTGCTGTGTCTGCGGTCTTGCCACATCCCACAAACAGGGATGCCATCATGGCACCTGCTAATAACAGGCTCAAAATTCTTTTCTTCATTCTTTAAATCCTCCTTTTTTTGTTAAAATCAATATACCATGTTTTTTTGTGTGATTCCTTGTCTCCTTCTCCAAATAATTGCAAAAGACGCATACCCATAAGGTACACGTCTTTCATATTTTGTCATTGCAGGACAATAATTCGAAGATGCCCTGTCTACTTCATAAGTTCCGGCCGATTCATATAGACCTCTTCTTTTGTGTGGAAGCCGCTGTCAATAATGGTTTGATCCATGTTTTCCGCGGTTACGGCAATGGGTGTCAGGCAAATATAGGGTACCTCATGGGTACCATCCGAGATAGTGGTGGTAGTTTCCACCTTCTCTCCCTTCGCCATGGACACGGCGGCTCTGGCCGCCTCTGCCGCCAGCTGGTTTACGGATTTGTACACGGTCATGTACTGCATGCCCTCCACAATACGCTGACAGCCATCCAGGTCCGCATCCTGACCTACTACCTTAATGTCACCCATACGCTGATGCTCCACAAGGGTGGTGATAGCCTGCCCCGCCAGGGCATCGTTGCCGCACATGATAGCCTGCACCTGGGACACCTCATCCAGATGACTTTCCAGATATTCTTCCACATAGTCTGTATTCCAGTCTTTCATATAGACACAGTCCGTCACCATCAGGGAATTTTTCTGTATAGCCTTGCGGAATCCGATCTCCACCTGGGCAACATTATTATCTTCCCTGGACCCACAGATCATCAGGACTTTGCTGCCTGGCTCCAGCGTATCCGCCAGCGCCTTTCCCATAAGACCGCCCACCGCCTCATTGTCGAAGGATATGTAGAGATCCACATTGCTGTCCAGAGCCAGGCGGTCATAGGAGATCACCGGGATCCCAGCATCTTTGGCCGCCTTGATTTCCTCCTGCAGCGCTTCTGCCTCTATGGGTATCACCACGATGGCATCCATCTGCTGGCTGATAAAATACTCCATCTCCTTTTTCTGCTCCGCAATACTTCCGTTTGCATTCTGCACATCCACCTCAGCTCCCA
The DNA here is from genome assembly GCA_028692975.1 of Lachnospiraceae bacterium. Taxonomy (GTDB): domain Bacteria; phylum Bacillota; class Clostridia; order Lachnospirales; family Lachnospiraceae; genus JALENY01. The sequence goes on along the minus strand of JAQUWF010000011.1, from coordinate 16,654 downwards.
GTTCCTTTGCCGTGGTGACGAACAGATCCCGGTCCCGCTGCCAGCGCGGTATGACGAAGGTATCAAAGATAATCCCGATCTGTACCGCTTCTTTTTCCTTGCCAGCGGCCTGCACCGATGGCGTCTGACCGCATCCGACGCTGGTAACAGCCAATGCCGTGATCAACAGCCCGGCAATCATTTTTCTCATGCCTTTCCCTCCTTGTATTCCGATGGTGATATACCCACATTTTTCTTAAAGGTATGACTGAAATAATTAGGATTTGAATATCCGGCTGCCTGGCTGATCTCCTTCATGGACATCTGGGTCCCCTTCAGCAGCTCCTTTGCCTTTTCCATGCGCACCCCGGTCAGATATTCAATAAAGTTTGTACCCGTCTCCTTCTTAAATAATTTGCTGAAATAATACGGGCTGATCTGCACCTGCTCCGATACCTCATCCAGACAAATATCTCTGGCGAAGTTCTGCCGAATATATGCTTTGGCTGTCTGAATGGTATCCACTGCCGCCTCCTGACGCTTATTGGCAATGTTGCGGCACACAACCAGAAGCTTTTGCAGGAACCATTCCTGCAGTGCAGCATAGTCGGTCAGTTCCTGTATGGTCTGCAGATATTCACTTCTGGAAGTAAACCGATAGTACATGCCGCCGTTTATGTATTCCATAGACTCTGCCTGCAGGACAAATTCCAGCACCTTCAGTTTGATATCCTGTGGGTGATCCGGATATGTGTCCTGCATCCATTGGAAGAAGTCCATAGCCTTCAGGCGGGTCTGCTGCTCATTTCCTTCCTCAAGGGCATCAAAGAGCGCCTTCTCTGTTTCTATGGGATAATTGTTCTCGTAATTACAGGTAAGAGGCAGATCCTTTACATGAATGACCGCTCCCCGCACATATTCCAGAGAACGTGCTGCCTCACTGTATGACTCCTGTGCCTCCGCCAGTGTCTTTACCGCACCGATTCCGGCCTGAAATCTGGCATTTAATTTCTGGGACAGTTCACGGCACATTTGTCTTGCCCGCTCGATGACCTGGATGCGGTTCTCATATTCCTTGTCCGGGTCCAGTGTGTCCCAGGGTACATAGACGGTCACCACATTTCCCATCATAGCCCCCAGCATACAGGTAAAATAGGACTTGACGATCTCCCTCAGTTTGGGATATTGTCCCTGGATACGGATGCCTGTGCCTACCGGGTTTTCCACGGTTTCGTGATGCCCATTCTCCCCGCAGCGCAGCACCATGACAAATCCGTTGTCCGCATGCAGGTCCAGAAGCCCCTGATATTCGGTCAGGCTGCCCAGTCTGTCTTTTTGAAACATGATGGAATAGATAAATCCGTTTTCAATGATAGGGACCACGATTTCCAGTTTTTCCCGCACCTGCAGATCACGGCTTCTCTTTTCGTGCAGTTCATCCACATGCTGCATGGCCTTCTGCATGGTGCGGATGATTTCTTCCTTCTCCAGCGGTTTGTTAATGTAACACATAGCCCCCAGGCGCATGGCCTCCTTGGCGTAATCAAATTTATCATACGCACTGACTATGACAAATACCGTGTTGGGATTCTCCTGATGTATTTCTTCCATAGCCTTCAGTCCGTTAATGCCCGGCATCTGGATATCCATAAAGACAATATCCGGCCGAAAATGCTCTGCAAGTTCAATGGCATCCCTGCCGCTTTTGGCTGATTGAATGCTGCATTTCCCATCAAAATTCTTTTCCAGAATGAAATTCAGAGCGTCGATGACGATACCCTCGTCATCCGCAAGCATGACTCTATACATAATACCGCTCCTCCCATGGTATAAATATACTGATTTCGGTTCCCTCACCCGGCCCGCTGCTGGTGATCTCCACCACATTTTCCTGTTCATAGAACAGTTTGAGACGGCCGATCAGATTATCCAGACCGATGCCCCTGGACTCTCCTTCCAGTTCCACAGGCCGCAGTCCCTCGCTGGTAATCTCCCGGATCCGTTTTGGGCTCATGCCTTTACCCTCGTCCCGAATGCTGACACAGACACAACTGTCCTCCCTCGTTGCCTGAAGATAAATGCGTTTTTCTCCTTTTATATCGCTGTATCCATGTTTAATACAATTTTCCACCAGAGGCTGGAGCACCATGCGGGGGATCAGCGCCCTGGCCGCCTGCTCGTCAATCTGTTTTTCCAGAATGATTTCATTAGAGAAACGCACATTCAGGATATATACATAATTATCCACCAACTGGATTTCCTTTTCCAGCGTGGTGATCTCATCACCTTTTTTGATATTGTAGCGGAAAAATTCAGAGACCTTGTGAATGTAGCGGTAGGTCTCATCTGCCTCCTCCATCATGGCCAGCTGTGCTCCTGCATTTAGGGTATTAAACAGGAAATGCGGATTGATCTGTGCCTGCAGATACTTCAACTGAGTGTCCTTCAGATGGGTCTCCATAAGGATTTCCTTTTCCTTCATGGCATTTTCCAATTCCAGGCTCTCTTTTTGCTTCTGTATATAATAGCGCAGACTCTGCACCATGCGGTTGAATTCTTCCGCCACGATCCTTATCTCGTCCTTGGTATTCGGGATCTGCATTCGCACTTCCATATGCCCCTGCCCTACCTGTCTGGCCGTCCACGCCAGCTGTTTGAGCGGCCTGGTCAGGTTCCGCGTCAAAACCAGCAATACTACAATATTAATAATGCCGGTAATCATCATAATGATCAGATTACTGGTCTCCGAGAAGCGCATAGAATCCATGAGGCTCTGGTAATGCTCTGAATTGCTGTGGAACTGCAGATTGTTCAATCCATAGATGCTATCATCCAGATATCCATACAGGGTGGTGGCATCATTGTAGTACTGATGATACTTTTCGATATTTCTGCCCTGCTTTGCCTCGATGGCCTGACTCGTCACGTCCAGATAACTGTCTGCCATGTTTTTGATGTTTTTTTCCATGAGATAGTTCTGGTCGTCCACCACATCCTCGTTCAGATACTGCGCCAGTTCCTGGTGGGTATTCACACAGTCATAATATTCCTTGAGTGCATTGCGGTCCTTGGTATTGAGATAGTCCGAAAAGACAACCTGTATCTGTTTTAGATTCTTCTGCAGTTTCATAAGATTGGCATTGCTGGTATAGGTTTGGTCTACCTGTGTGGTCTTGTCATACAGATTTGCATAAATGCAAAGATTCACAAAGAATACACAGGAAAAGGTAATCAGAAAAATAAGGCATAATTTCACTTGAATGGTATAAAACTGATCACGACGTTGTTTTTTCCTGTTCATTTTTTATGTATTCCTCTACGTTTTTTCTGGTAACACTGTTCACATCCAGAGTGACATAATCACTCACATGGCCTGTATCAAGATAGGTGTTCAAAGTCTGTACGCATGACGTTCCCAGTTTCGCCGCATCGATATTGATGCTGGCAGAAACCACGTCATTCTGGATTTCCTTCAAAATAAGATCCGATATATAATACCCGATGACTTTGACCTGATCTACCATATTATAATCTACGATAAGCTGGCTGATGCTCACCGTGTCCTGCTCGTCCATACACAGAATAATATCCGGCCGCTGATTGGCCGACATGAGTTTGGTGCGCACCGTTTCTGCCACTGCAAAAGAAGCATCGCCTTCCGTATTCAAGGATTCAATCTCCATATTCAGATGATTCCCCTCCTGGCGCAGCCCCTCCTGCAGTCCGGCATAAATCAGATTTTCCCCTTTATCCTCGGCTGAACCCTTGGTGAGCATCAGGACTTTCTTAGTCTCTGTGGTGGCAATACCTATGATCTGGCGCGCGTATTCCCGTCCAATGTTATAACTGCCTACGCTCACAAAACTCTGGCGTCCGCTGTCCGTACAGTCTTCCAGGACTGTGACTACAGGAATCCCGGCATCTACCACCTTCTGGACCGCCTTGATTGTCTCCGCCTTCTCGTCTCCCTGACATATGATGCCATCCACCTTCATGGCTACTGCCATAGCCAGATAATCATTCTTCGCATACCCTGTGTCATATATATCAGAGAGTTCCTCCACATAACTGTCCGTGGCCTCTCCATACTTCTTTGCTTCCTCATATACCTTATTCCAGAAATTTTCATCCTGCTTGAAATCAGCGATAAACAGATAGTGCCTGCCATAAGTCTTCAGCTTGCCATTCCCGCCTGCTGTATTTTGCTGCGTGCTTCCCACTCCCAAAATCAAGATTGCACAAAAAACAAGGCAGAAGAATATACTTGCGCCTCGCCGTATCCTTTTTCTCATCAAATGCCTCCATATAAGAAAAGACCTGAAACAGTTGGTTCCCGGTCTCTAACTTCTCTTCTTTTATTGTACCGAACGACCGTCTCCATTGGGGCGGAATATTTTCCAAAATGGTGGAATATTTTTAGATCAAAAAAAGACCATTCTGAACTGCTGCCTACGTTCAAAACGGTCTTTGATTTTTTAAGCTGCAGTATCTCCTGCACCAGATGTATCTGCGGTATCTTCTTCGCCGCCTTCAGAAGCAGTATCCTCCTCTGCCGTCTGCGGATAGAAGTCATAATACACCACGCCCTTTTCCAGAGCAACGCCTCTTGCCTTAGCCAGTTCAGAGACAGTCACTAACTTGTACCCCTGTTCGACTAACTTCGGAATCAGTTCCAGCGATGCATCCACAGTCTCGGACCAAAGATCATGCATCAGTATGACAGAACCGTCCTTCACCTGCTCCAGTGCTACCTGCACCGTATTCGCAGCATCCTTGGTCTTCCAGTCCAGCGTGTCCACATCCCAGTTGACCATAGGCTTGCCTACCGATGCGGAGACTGTATCATTCACACCGCCGCCGGTGGGCCGCATGATATCCATAGTAAAGCCTGTCAAACTCTTTACTAATTCATCATTCTTATTCATCTCGCTGACTATTTCTTCTGATGAAAGGTGTGTCAGTGTCGGATGTGTGTATGTATGACTGCCGATCTCCATGCCATACTCATATTCCTGCTTGATTGTGTCCTGACGTGACTCTATCTGCTCGCCCACCACAAAAAAGGTGGCTTTTGCATTGTTGGCCTTCAGGCACTCCAGAAGTTCCGGTGTCCGATCGCCAGGACCATCGTCATAAGTCAGTGCAACCAGTTTTTGCTTCGCATTAGGATCCTCGATGCCGCTGGCGCTGAAATAATGTCCCTCACCGTTGATATCCGTCCATCCCGTAGCCATATATCCATTCTCATTAAAGAAATACTTCTGGCCGTCTATGGTCGCATAGCCGCTGACATAATAAGTATTATCATCATTCATATACCACCAGCCGGTCTCATTGATATTCCATCCAACATCCCCGCCGTCGGCCGAAATCGTCTTTCTTGAAGCCGCATCCGGATCCTGTGTTTGTGTTTCCGCCTGCACCTCCACCACTGGATCAGTTTTCCCCTTGCCAAACAATGGTTTTATAGCAAACCATAAAATCGCAATCACACCAATAGCTAAAAGTGAATAGATGCCAACTTTAATACAACGTCGAATCAGTTGAATTCTCCTGCGACGTCTTCTTCTTTCTAAAATCTGTCTCCTCGTCATTATTTATACCCTCTATATAAATGCCGGGTTATGGTAACCCCTATTAAATTTATTCTTCCTCCCTTTAATAATACCTTTGTTCCGAAAAAATACAACCGCATTTTGCATTTTTTGTCGAATTTTTTTCAAAAAATGGCAGGTAACCAATCTTTGGTTACCTGCCGTAAAAATACTCCCTATTATGTAAAGCGTCTGATTGCAAGAATTGTTGCGTGATCTGCGCTTCTGTCATGGGTAATGCCCCATTTACTTCCCTTTGCTTCTACAATGCCGCCGCTGCCATCATAAATAGCCACGTGACCTGAGTAGCAAATAACATCTCCGGCTTTCGCTTCAGATAAGCTGCTTACTGCTCGTCCCAAAGATCTCCAACCGCCTGATGTTGTATATCCACCACCATATACACCACAGTTCTTCAATACCTGATATACAAAGTGGGAACAATCAATACCGTTTGTCAAAGAATTACCACCCCATACATATGGGTTGCCCACAAACTGATCTGCGTAAGCTACAATAGAACTTCCGGAAGATCCGCCTGAAGAATAAGACTCATTGCTGGAAGAACTTGAACTGCTTGAACTGCTTGATGAACTGCTGTCATCATAACTGCTATCATCATAGCTGCTAGAGTTCGTCGTTGTAACCGTCTCTTCCTCGTCACTCTCTGCCGCTGCCTGCTGCGCTGCTGACTGTCTTGCAGACTCCTGCTGCTCTGCTTCCGCTGCTGCCTGTCTCGCTGCTTCCTGTCTTGCTGCCTCTTCAGCTGCTGCTCTCTCAGCCGCAATACGTTCCTGTTCCAAACGTTCCAGTTCTGCCTGCTGCTGTGCGATCAGATTTTCAATCTGCGCTGCCTGCTGCCGCGCGGTGTCAATCTGTGCGTCATAATCACTTGAGGTCGCTTTCTTTTCTTCTAACTGCGCCTGCAGATTTGCTTCCTGCTTCTCCAGTTCTGCCTGCTGTGCTTCCAAATCAGCTTTCTGCTGTTCCAGACTGGCTTTCAGGTCTGATACCTGATTTACCACTGCCACATACTGCTCCAGACTGTTTCTGTCATAATCATGCATCTTCTGTGCATATTCTGCACGGTTCAGCAGACTAGAAATACTGTCTGCCTCCAAAAGCATTTTCGCCCAGGTAGCATCCCCACCAGACTCATATATGTACTGTATTCTCTTTTTCATAGCTGCATACTGCTCGTCCCGATCCGCTTCAGCCGCTACCAGATCTTCTGTAGTTTGCTGGATCTTTGTCTCTGTATCAGCAATATCCTGCTTCGCGGTACTAATCTGAATCATCAAGTCAACCAGATCTGCATCCAGATCACTGATCTCAGCCTGTATCGCTACCTGCTTCTCATTCAAATCGTCCAGTACTGCATTGGTTTGATTTAATTCACTTTTCGCCTCTGCCTGCTGTTCCTTTATCTCGCTCTCTGTAGTCGCTGCGACAGATACGATTTGTGTCGCTCCTATCATCATAGTCAATAGAAGGCATACGATTCTTTTTTTCATCTTCATTCACTCCTAATTGGGAAATCAACTCGTTTCTCAAATGATGCTCCGTCGTGTAATACTTCCGTAATAACTCCGTCATCATTTTTACATACTATCACGTTTTCATTCCCAATGCAACCCCTTTTTGAAGATTAAAATGTGAATTTTTCTTCGTTTTCTCCTTCCACGTAACATTTTCCCGTATAATTTGATATATTTTCGTAATAATTGTAATTATGAAGAGTATGGGGGCCGTCACCGTCCCCCCTGTCTTATAATTCCATAGCGATTGCGACATCGTCCTTCTGAGGATATTGGATGATCATATTATAAATATTCTCTGTTTCCTTTAAATCCATTTCAAGCAGTTCCGCGATCTCCTGTGGCTCCATGCCCTTATTCACCTTTGCCCGAACCACCGCGATCAGGCTGGCCTTGCCTTGGGCTATGCCTTTTTCCATGCCTTCTTCTATCCCTTTTGCGATACCCTTTTCCATACCTTTTTGAATGCCGCGTTCCTCTAACTCATCAAAAGCCTTACACATATTTATCTGCTCTCCTTCCTTTACCTGTTTATCCTTTACGATCTTCAGCCGCTTTCTTTCACCCAGCAGTTCCGAGAACGTGTCCACCAGGTCCTCCTCCACGCTGCCAAGCCGTTCTTTATTCTCTTTCACATATGTTTCCAGATCAGCCAGGCTGGATGCATGCTTCATCACACCAAAGAACTCCCGCAGATCTGACTGATATGCCTCCGGGTGCTTTACCGCATTGACCTGGATGAGATTCATCTTATAATTAGGTACATACTCCTTGAGATCCTCATAGGGGCCAAAATCCATCATCCCATGCAGATCCACACTTCCGTCCCATGGCCGCTGCCCATGATAGAGCAGCAGCGTAATGACCGGCTTTATTTTATCTTCCTTCCTCATCCCCGACAGGAATTCATCCGCCGTCACCAGATCCTTATCTTTTTTATGCTGCTCCTTATACTGGTTGACCTGTTCCACGTAATTCAGCGCATCATACAGCATTTCCCGCACAGGCATGACATAATGCACCTTCATCTGGTTCTCGCAGCCAACAATAATAAAAACATGCTTCGCCGTGACCACCCGTAAGACATCCCGAAAGCGGGAAATGGTAACCACCGCCCCGTTCTTATCCTTGAGGATCTGCTTGCTTTCCCCAGACAGGACCTCCAAATCCTCTGCTCTGACAATCTGTTCCCCATGGAAACAATTAACATTAACAAGGTCGGCCACCCTCTCCGGCTTCCCTATATACCGCACTAAAACCTGATCCTTCTTCTGTTTCATAGACGTTCCTTTCTCAGACAGATACTGCTCTGTACAATATCAAATAGATGTGATTTTCAGAAATGTAATGTAGAATAAGTTATATGCATATTGTAATATTGCATGCAATAAAAATCAATACCTCCTTCCGCATTTAGTTATTAAAAATGGAATACTTGGCAGATATGCCAGATACAACGAATGTTGTATAAAGAGAATACTACAAAACACCATATTATACAAGAGAAAAATCAATATTGATAGAATAAAGAAGCACAATACGCAAAAAAGCCCATAAGATTTGATCCGGATGCATTTTCAAAATGAATCCTGTCCAAAACCTCACGGGCTTCTTTCCTATATTTATATTCTTTTATCCTTACTTTTACTTACGCATTTTCCAAAAACGCTACATATCCCAAAAGTGCCTCGTACATATCCACCTTGCTGATAATCTCCCAAGGCGCGTGCATATTATGGACAGCCACGCCGCTATCCACCACTTCCATGCCGTAGTTTGCCATGATGTAGGCGATGGTTCCGCCGCCGCCCTGGTCTACTTTGCCCAGCTCACAGGTCTGCCAGGATACTTGATTCTCGTCCAGGATACGGCGCAGCTGTGCAAGATATTCCGGATTGGCATCGTTGGAGCCGCTCTTTCCGCGGGCACCAGTGTATTTATTAAAGCAAAGTCCATGGCCCAGATACGCTGCATTATTCTTTTCCATGACACTGGGGTAATTGGGGTCAAAAGCTGCACTCACATCGGAGGAGAGCATCTTGGAATGCTGCAGGGTCCGCCGCACGGCGATCTCACTGTATTCGCCCATAGCCTGAAGCACCTCTGCCACCATATTTTCGAAAAATCTGGACTGCATACCGGTAGCGCCCACACTGCCGATCTCTTCTTTGTCTACCAAAAGACACACAGCTGTGCGCTTTGGCGTCTCCAGACGGAACATAGCCTGCAGAGACGGATACGCGCACACACGGTCATCATGGCCATAGCCCATGATCATGCTGCGGTCGAAGCCGTAATCTCTGGCTGCACCTGCTGGAACGATCTCGATCTCTGCTGAACGGAAGTCTTCTTCCTCAAAATCGTACTTCTCCTTTAATATAGAAAGAACTGCTTTTTTTACAGGCTCTTTTTCTTCTTTAGAAGGGATACTTCCCACGTTCAGATTCAGGTCTTCGCCCTCGATGACGATCTTGCCTTTCTTCTCCAACTGGTCCGCAGAAAGATGGATCAGAAGGTCCGAAACACCAAACACCGGGTCCCCCGCATCCTCTCCTATGGAAATTGCGATCTTAGAACCATCCTTTTTTACCACAACCCCATGCATAGCCAGCGGCAGTGCCACCCACTGGTATTTTTTCACGCCGCCGTAATAATGGGTGTCCATCATGGCCAGTTCCGTATCTTCATATAGCGGATTCTGCTTCAAATCCAGTCTGGGTGAATCAATATGTGCACCCAAAATATTCATGCCCTGTTCCATAGGCTCCGTTCCAAGATAAAACAGCGCAATAGTCTTATCCATGCAAACTGCGTATACCTTATCTCCCGGCACCAGTTTTTCTTTCTTTGCTACCACATCCATGAGATTCCGATACCCATGGGCCTCGGCCTGGGCAACCGCCTCAGCCGCACATTCCCGCTCTGTCTTGCACTGGGACAAAAACTGGCGGTACTGTTCGCTAAAGGAAAAAATTTCCTTTCTCTTTTTTTCATCATATTTTAACCATGCATTCTTTGTTTCCATATTATAACCATCCTCTCTTTCTCTTCAAATAGGAAAGGATGGATATCCACAATATCCATCCTCATTAGTCTGTCCATATTTTAGCACAAATGCTTTTATTCGTAAAGTGTCCTCAGGAGTTCTGGGGTCAGCCCTGGGATAAGATACCCGCAAGGGATGTATCTAACGAAAATGTGTTGGCACTGTAAAGATACAAAATTTCCTGCACCTGCTCCTCGTCAATCAGTGTCTGAAGATTCCCGTCGTAATAACGCGGGTCCACAACAATAATATGGCGGTAATACGGTGCAAGAAACGGCAGGAAGCAGTTCGCATAAGAATCCTTCAGCACCAGTATTTTCTTATTGTCCTCCGTAGGTGTCTCTATTTTCATGAGGGAATGGTTGCCTCCAAAGAAAATCGTATACTTATCTTTTTCTTCCAGTTTATCCATATGGTAGAAGGAGTTGCGCTTCGCATCGTCCTCCTCCGGATATACAACCAGTGATTCCGGGCAGGTATCATCCGGCAGATATGCATATATATTTTCTTTTTTCGTGGTTCGCATTCCGCTTTTGGATGCCAGCGATCCATTAAATGTATTGCTGATCAGGTACGGTTCGTAGGGATAGTTTGCAGTAATCCCCAGGGCACTGCAGCTATTCTGAAACGCCAGATAAGCCCCCGCTGTGGTCCAGTGATGATCTGTTTTGTAATACAAAGATTCTTTATCCGCTTTCTCGAAGGTTTCGCGCAGATCTATATTCGTTATTCCTGCACTCTGGGTTTTGGAAAACACTTGATCCATATAAGCGTTCTCCTCACCGGCATCTGCAAAGGCCGGAAGTTTTTCATCCAGAACATTCACCGCAGTGGGTGCAAGCAGAAAATACTGTTTCATATCGGGGTGCTCCGAGGCGAACGTGGTCAGGGCATCCATTTTTTCATTTTCTTTTTTGTCATCCGCATTTTCAAAATCTTCCAGAAGAAATCCACTTTTGCCCAGAAAGACTCCGTTTTCTTCCCGCTTGCCCATAAGGATATCCGCAGATGTTTTCACGCGTATCCACGCATTCCGCAAAGGGAACTGATCGCTGATGTAAGTTTCGGTCTGAGACTCATACTGGCCATTCATGACACTGTCCACAGTCAATTCAGCCTTTCCCTGCAGCACTCTGTTTTCCATTGCAGAATATTCCGAATCTTTTTTTATGATTCTGGCCACAAACAGTACAATGAGAATAACAACAAAAAACATGCCCATCATTCGCATAAATTTTTTGGTATTTCTTTTGCCTAAACCCTTGTGTTTATTAGAATAATTTGGTCTCATAGTTTCACCTTATCAAAAACGGAAATATAAAAATGGATTGTATGTATCAAACAACAGGAATGCAATACAAAGAATCAGTAATACAGTATGCAGTGCCAGAGCTGCAACCGGCTTGCGCCCCTGCAGCCGTCTAAACCATTTTGCCATCTGTTCTCTGGAGCACACGATACAGGCGATGAGCAATACCAGATTCGTCTTCAGCAGGTAAGCTGCCGTGCCGTCAAAAAAGCCGTTGTTATGAAACCCAAACAGGGAACGAAGGAAAACCGAAATGTCCCCCAGGTTTGTGGAAGAGAACAAAACCCATCCAATCATAACAAAAAATATGGAATACATTGTCTGCAGCACTTTAGGTATTCCATAATAAATACTGCCAAGCACATATTTTTCAAAAATCAGCAGGATACCGTAATACATACCCCACAAGAGGAAATTCCAGCTTGCTCCATGCCATAATCCGGTAAGTGACCAGACCACCAGCAGATTGACGATATGCCTCGCCCAGTGTACACGATTGCCACCCAATGGTATATAGACATACTCACGGAACCATCCGGACAGGGACATATGCCACCTCCGCCAGAAGTCCGTAATACTTTTTGCCTGATAGGGAAAATGAAAGTTTTCAGGGAAATCAAAGCCAAACATCCGCCCGAGGCCGATGGCCATATCCGAGTATCCGCTGAAGTCAAAATAGATCTGGAATGTATAACTGATAATGCACAGCCAGGCCGTAACAATGGATGTTTTTGCGCCAAGCGTCGGCTGGATCGTATTGTACAGCAGCCCTATGTTATTGGCAAGCAGCACCTTCTTGGAAAGTCCCTTTATAAAAACAGCGCAGCCCGACCCAAAGGATGTCCAGGTGATTGTTCTGTGGTCCAGCTGCCCTTCGATGTCGATATACCGCACGATAGGTCCGGCGATGAGCTGCGGGAACATGGAGATATACAACGCAAACTTCAGATAACTGTGCTGTACTCCTATCCGGTCATAATAAACATCAATAACGTAGGACATTGCCTGAAATGTATAAAAGGAAATCCCGATTGGAAGTGCCAGTTCATGGAATGGAATGTTCACATGCAGGAGTGCATTGACATTTCCCACAAGGAATCCGCTGTATTTAAAAAAACCAAGGATAAGAAGATTTACTACGATTGCCAGGATCAGGCTCTTTTTCCGCATGGCGGCATTGCCCTGTCTCTGCTCCATCTCAAGGCCTATGACAAAGTTAAATGAAATGGAAAAAAGCATGAGTACAATATAGACTGGCTCCCCCCATGCATAAAAAAAGAGACTGAATACCAGCAATATAATATTTTTGACTTTATCCGGAACAAGAAAATACAAAAGCAGCACCGCCGGTAAAAATACAATCAAAAATAAAATACTGCTAAATATCATATCCCCATCCTCAATTCTATCTCATTTGTTATTTTATTAACTCCAGATACTGGCTTTTCCAATCTGCCGCCTGCTCAGAAATAGCCAGGAAGGCATATTTTCCATTGATCTGCACCTCGGCCTGGTTCAAAAGTCCCATCTGATTTGTTCCATATCCGTCAAAATTCTGTTTCTGATCAGATATCCTGCCCTCCAGTGCCTGTTTCAGCTCCTGTGCCTGATTCTCATCTGTCATCTTGACCACCAGCAGTTCGTCTACGGCCATGGTGTCCGGAGAGTAGTAGAACACAACGGTATCATAATCACTCTCCGCCAGATGATAGTAACGCTTGAATGTGGCCGCGTCTCCCTTTTCCATTTGAGAAACTCCCGGAAGATTCTCCACGGTTTTCACCAGCGTCTCGCCCGGGACATCTTTTATATTGTTGTTCATATATACAAGTACCAGGAAAACAAGCAGTGCTGCCAATAATCCATATTTAATAATCTGTATTTTTTTCATTAAAAAAGTTCCGCCTCATTTGCCATATGTGTCAGCCACATTGGATAATACTCCGGTTCCGGATGCATTCCGTCAAAAGTATATAGTTCATCGTGTCCCTCTATAAGAGTCGTATTATCAATAAAATGAATTCCCTTTGTCTCGCACATCGCCTGCAGTGCCTTATTGAAATCAGGCTGCGCCGCAAGATCAGGCTCTGCATCAATGGCAAACTGCTGGATAGGCAAAATGCTGTTCACAAAAATCTTCGTGTCCGGAAGTGCCACCTGTACCTCGTCAACAAAGGCCGAATACCCTTTCACGAAAGCATCCGAATCATCGGGTTCCGAACTAAGATCATTCAGTCCGAATGTCAGAAACACATACTTGGGCTTCTTTGCTATGATCCGTTCTGTCATATCTCCCGGAAACGCCACCGAAACCCCTCGTTTATACACCAGCCGCTCCTCACTCAGATAACTATATGCCTTGATGTCCTCAACAATCGAGTCTCCTGCAATAATAGATTCTTTAAATATAGGTCTTAGTTCCGATAGATCGCGCACCACCATGGTATTATATAGATCGTCTGGAGAGCCCTTGCCCGCCTCCAGTTCTTCTGCAGCCTTTTCCGCAGCCGCAGAAGCCGCGTCCAGCGCCTGAATCTTCGCCTCCAGTTCCGTCGGTTCCATGTGCTTCTGATTCGCAGCAATCAATGCTTTGACCCCGACTTCTGCTTCTTTTGTTACCTGGCGGAATTTGTAGTATTTATATCCAAAAAGTGCGAGCATGATAACAATCACCAAAATGCAAATAACAGGAATTGTAATTTTTCTTTTCTTTTTCAAAGTAATACTCCGATTTTCTCTGTCGTACTATGCTTTTTATATGTTGCCAAAACATACTAAGTATATCACTCAAATGGATAGCGCATACCCCACTGATCACGCATCTGGTCCATGATTTTCATGACACGGATCGTCTCCGCATGTGGCATCTGAGGGCACTCCGTTTTGCCCTCCTGAATGGCCTTGATGCAGGCAAGCACTTCATATTCATACCCATTGATCTGTTCCGGGACCCCATAGGTCCGGATCGGCTGCCATGCTTTATCATATAAGACAATTTTTTCGCAGTTATTAATGTTGTAAACCTTGAGATAGCCTTTCTCCCCATGAATAATGCCGCTGCGGTCCAAGACTGCCAGCATATTGCTGTGAAGCACCGCCATCTTACCATCCGCAAAACAAAGCGTCATGCTGTTCATGCAGTCTACCCCTTCCGGAGTCAGGACTGCTGTGGACTCTATCCGCTCCACTTCACCCTGAAAAGCCATGAGCGCAAAATTGATCGGGTATACGCCCAGATCCAAAAGGGCACCGCCCGCCAGTTCCGGCCTTTTCATACGCTCCACATCTGCCAGGGGGTAGCCCAGATTGGCTGTCAGGGAAGTAACCTTCCCTATGGCACCGCTTTCTATAATATCATTCAGAATCTTTCTATATGGCATATATCTGGTCCAGATAGCCTCTGCCAGCAGGAGATTTTTCTCCTCTGATATACGGATCAGTTCCTCCGCCTGTGCTGCATTCACGGTAAATGCCTTTTCTACCAGTACATGTTTCCCATGCTCCAGGCACAGCTTCGCATGCTCGTAGTGATGGGAATGGGGTGTGGCCACATAGACCAGCTCCACCTGAGGGTCTTCCAGCATCTCCTCATAGGAGCCATATGCTTTCTCGTAACCCCACTGATCGGCAAACGACTGGGCACGCTCTCTGTTTCGTGATGCCACGGCATAAGCCTCTACCCCTTCCAGTTTATCCACGGCTTCCGCCATTTTCTGGGCAATTCCTCCCGGTCCAATAATCGAAAATTTCATTTTTCGTCCTCCACTTGTGTTTCTTTAATTGTACTATATTTCCGCTTAAATAAACAGACGAATTGTTTGTTATTTCTTTTTCTTTTTAGTATAATAAAAAAAAACTGTGAGGGCTATCCTATGCGAATCGGAATCCTGTCAGACACACACGGTGTTCTGCCTGAATACTTCGAAAATGAACTAAAGAACTGCGACTATATCATCCATGCGGGGGATATCGGCACGGAGAGATGTTATCAACAACTGAAAGCTCTTTCTGTCCCCCTGTACATGATCCGGGGTAATTGCGACCATGGCCGCTGGGCAGCCTATCTCCCGGAATCCCTGGCTTTTCATATTGACGGGCTTCGATTTTATCTTGTTCATAATATAAACGATCTGCCTTACCGTCTGGAGGATACCGATATCGTCATCACCGGACATACCCACGTCTATCAGACGTATGACTACCGCAATATCTGCTACATCAACCCGGGCAGTGCCGGCAAAAGCCGCGGCGCCTCCGGTCACTCCATGGCTATTTTAGAATGGGAAGCTTCTTCGCCTGCTTCATACGATCCGCAAACTGTCCGTAAAAATCCGCGTCCCCATTATAAGATTTCAAAAAGAACTCCTGCAGAATAAACATGCCCACTGTCTTTAACTGTCCTGCCTCCTGCAGAGCTGCCGCCTGGTCCTGTATCTTTTTCAGAAAATAATGCCATTCATTCACAAAGGCATGGTACTGACGTCCATTGGGAACCCCCAGCCATTTGCTGATCTTAACTTTGGTCCGTTCCTTTTTGCTGCATTCATGTATCTGGATAAAATATCGGTAATCACAGTCTGCATAGACTCTTCCCAATGGAAACAATCGGCAGATACCCGGCCGGAATCCATGAATACTGCAGCGTCCCATCTCATTCAGAAACCGGCACGCACCGTTTTCTTCCATATTCAAATGTGGCAGGATCACTCCGTCCACCACCCCCAGGGATAGTTTATTCCCCTGAAGCAGTGTTTCAAAATCACAGTGCAGGTTCCTGCACAGTTCATAGATATCATAAGGATCCAGCACCACCGACTCTCCCATATCACAGCAGCAGTCATGGCACCCTTCACACTCCCGGCACCCAACCTTCGCCATATCTTGTTCCAAATAAAGTTTCCCATCGGAAACCTCACTCAAATCCCATTCCCGTTTCATATCTGTATCCTCCTGCCTAACCACACTTTTCCCAGGCTTCGCGCCCTTTCTGTACCAACTATACCACATATTTGCATTGAAACAAAATAGCAAAAATGATAAACTGATTTTACTGTTTCTTATCCTGCATTTTAAATATAATAAACTGTAGTATGATAAGATTTATACTAATTTATTGACACGTATCTGCAAGCGCAGCTATGATAATAATCGGTTAATCAAAAAAATAAACATGTGAGGGGAACTACTG